>JBAQAB010000042.1:0-11557 GCA_049285535.1 Xanthobacteraceae bacterium | reverse complement strand
ATCGTGCGGCGCGCCGGCGGCCTCGATGGCGCGCAAGCCGTGGAAGCGGCCGATGCCGTGATCGACATGAACGACGAGATCGCCGGCCGAGAGACCCGTCACCTCGGCGATAAAATTATCGGCGCGCTTGCTTTGACGGCGGGAACGCACCAGCCGCTCGCCCAAAATGTCCTGCTCGGTGATCAGCGCGACATCGGCAGTCTCGAAGCCGGATTCGACGCCGAGCACGACCAGCGCCACTTGCGGACGCGGCAACGCCAGCGCCTGCGGCCATGACGCAACGGGCGCGAGATTGAGAAGGCCGTGCTCGGCCAGCACATGCGCCATGCGCTCGCGCGAGCCGTCGCTCCACAGCGCGACGATCGCGCGCTTGCCGGCGGACTGTAATGCGTGAACGTGCTTGGTCACCGCCTCGAACACATTGGCGCCGGGAGTAGCGCGGTCGGCGGTAAAATTGTGGCCGGGGTGCGCGCCGACTTCGATGACATTGGGCTGCTCGGGGGCAGCGAAAGAGGTCAGCCGCGCCAGTGCCGTTTTTTCCAAACGCTCGCGCCATTCGGCTTCGGCGAGATAAAGCCGCTCCGGCGGCAGCGGTTTATAGATCGCGCCGCCGCCGGAGTGGTGCAGCGCTTCCTTGCGCGCTTCAAAATAGTCGAGGATTTGCGCCAGCCGCTCGTGCGCGGCCTCCTCCGCCAGTGGCTCGATGGCGATGGGGCTGTCCGCGATATAATCGAACACCGTCTCGAGGCGCGGGTGGAACAGCGGCAGCCAGTGCTCCATGCCGGCATAGCGGCGGCCTTCGCTCACCGCTTCATAGAGCACGTCGTCGGGCGCGGCGGCGCCGAAGGCCGCGACATAGCCGGTGCGGAACAGGCGGATGGTGTCGCTGGTGAGCTGGAATTCCGCCATGGGCACCAGATCGAGCGCCCGCAGGTCGGCATTGGTGCGCTGCGTCTCCGGATCGAAGCCGCGGATCGATTCCAGCGTGTCGCCGAAGAAATCGAGCCGCACCGGCTCGGCCATGCCCGGCGCGAACAGATCGACGATGCCGCCGCGCACCGCATAATCGCCGGCCTCGCGCACCGTGGCGGCGCGATTAAAGCCGTTAAGATCGAGCCATGCGGTGATGCCGGCCATCGGCAAAATGTTGCCGGACGCGGCGGAGAGCGACTGTTTGGCGATCAGCTCGCGCGCCGGCACGCGCTGCAAAGCGGCATTGACCGTGGTGAGGAGCACGGCCGGATGCTCGCGGCCCTGGACTCGCGCCAAACGGGCGAGCGTCATCATCCGCTGCGCCACCACGGCGGCATGCGGCGAGACGCGGTCGTAAGGCAGGCAATCCCAGGCCGGGAATTCCAGCACCTCGATATCGGGGGCGAAGAAGGTGAGCGCCCTCGCCAGCGTGGCCATGCGCGGGCCGTCGCGGCAGACCACCGCAATCGAAATCGCCGGCGCCTTTGCGCGAGAGGCGATGGCGCGGGCGAGATCGGCCAGTACCAGGCCCTCGGCGCCGTCGGCAATACCGGCGAGCGTCAGCACCCGCCCGGGCGAAAGCCGCTCGGCGGGCGATTTGATGAGCGCGGGAGTAACCTGTGCCGCCATTACGCCTTCGGCTCCGCCGCGGTTTGATCATGAAAGCCGATGAGCTGGCGCAGCACCCCGGTGTCGTAATCCGCCGGCACGGCTTCGGCGCCGACCACCCAGGCAAAAAGCGACTCATTGGGCACTTCGATGAGCCGCTCGAAGGCGTCGAGCGAGGGCTCGTCGAACTTGTCGATATAGGCGTCGGCGAAGCGGCCGACGATCAGGTCGGTCTCGCGCACGCCGCGCCGCCAGGCCCGGAACAACAGCCGGCGCCGGCGCACATCCAGTCCTTCGCTCGAACGTTCGGTCATGGTTTTGCCTAAGCGTGGTCAAACGCCAAAAGCCCGGACGTGCCGGGCGAGCGGTATATAGAGGGCGACGGGCCGGATGTCAGCCGTCATTCCGGGGCGCGGACGTAAGTCCGCGAGCCCGGAATCCATAATCACAGATCGTGCATATCTTGCTCGTTTCGTGATTATAGATTCCGGGCTCGCAGCTGCGCTGCGCCCCGGAATGACGAGGAACCATGCGCCCGCCGGTTCTCAATCCGCTGTTCGCCTCGCTCTCGGCCTTGCCCGGCGTCGGGCCGAAGCTCGACAAGCTGTTCAGCCGGCTTTTGACCCGCGACGGCGAGCCAGCCCGCGTCATCGATTTGCTGTTTCATTTGCCCACTGGCTTCGTCGACCGGCGCAACCAGCCGAAGCTCTCGGAGGTCGTTCCCGACACCGTGGTGACGGTCGCGGTTACCGTCGACCGGCATCGGCCGCCGCCGCCGAACCGGCCGCGCGCACCCTACAACATCGACACCAGCGACGACACCAACACGCTGATGATCACCTATTTCAATGCGCGCCGAGATTATCTGGAGAAGCTCTATCCCGAAGGCGCGCTGCGCTACGTGTCGGGAACCGCGACGCTCTATGACGGCCATCTGCAGATGCTGCATCCCGACCGCGTGGTCGACGCGGCGGGGTTCGCCAGCCTGCCGCTGATCGACCCGGTCTATCCGCTCACCGAGGGGCTGCATCCGAACCAGGTGCGCAAGGCGCTCGATCTCGCGCTCGACCGCCTGCCGGCGCTGCCGGAATGGCAGGATGCCGAGTGGATCAAGCGCAACGGCTATCCGGGTTTTGGCGACGCGCTGCGCGTATTGCATCGCCCCGCCGCGCCGGAGGATATCGAGACCGGGAGCACCGCGTGGTCGCGGCTCGCCTATGACGAATTGCTGGCGAGCCAGCTCGCGCTGGCGCTCCTTCGCGCCGATATGCGCACCCGCGCCGGCCGCGGCAGCGCCGCCGAAGGTTTATTGCACGCGCGAATCCTAAAAGCGCTGCCCTATTCCCTCACCCCGTCGCAGACCCGCGCGGTGGCCGACATCATCGTCGATCTGGCGCAGCCGGAGCGCATGCTTCGCCTGCTGCAAGGCGACGTCGGCTCCGGCAAGACCGTGGTCGTGTTCCTTGCCGCGGCCCATGTGATCGAAGCCGGGCGGCAGGCGGCCTTCATGGCGCCGACCGAGATTCTGGCGCGGCAGCATTTTGCCACCATCGCACCATTGGCCAAGGCCGCCGGCCTGCGGCTCGCCATCCTCACCGGCCGCGAGCGCGGCCGCGACCGCGAAGACATTCTCGCCGCGCTTGCTGCCGGCGACATCGATCTCATCGTCGGCACGCACGCGTTGTTCCAGGAGAACGTCGCGTTCCACGATCTCGCGCTGGCGATCGTCGACGAGCAGCACCGCTTCGGCGTGCACCAGCGGCTGGCGCTGGCGCACAAAGGCGAGGCGGTCGATCTCCTGGTGCTCACGGCGACGCCGATCCCGCGCACGCTAGTGCTGACCTATTTCGGCGACATGGACATTTCGGAATTGCGCGAGAAACCCGCTGGCCGGCAGAAGATCGATACGCGCGCTGTGCCACTGGATCGTCTTAGCGAAGTGATCGAGGCGGTAGCGCGCGCGCTCGATGCCGGCCGCCGTGTCTATTGGGTGTGCCCGCTGGTCGAGGAGTCCGAGAGCATCGATCTTGCTGCCGCCGAGGAGCGCTACGCGGCGTTGCAAAAACGCTTCGGCGACGCGGTCGACATCGTGCACGGCCGCATGCGCGGCCCTGACAAGGATCGCGCCATGGAGCGTTTTTCCAAAGGCGAAACGCAACTCCTCGTGGCGACCACGGTGATCGAAGTCGGCGTCGATGTACCGGAGGCTAGCGTGATGGTGATCGAGCACGCCGAACGCTTCGGGCTGGCGCAATCGCATCAATTGCGCGGCCGCATCGGCCGCGGCGCCGAGCGCTCGACCTGTATTCTTCTCTACAGAGCGCCGCTGGGTGCGACCGCCAAGGCGCGGCTCGCCATTCTGCGCGAGACCGAAGACGGCTTCCGCATCGCCGAGGAGGATTTAAAACTGCGCGGCGAAGGCGACGTGCTCGGCACCCGGCAAAGCGGAGAACCGGGTTTCCGCGTCGCCCGGCTCGAGTTCCACACCAAACTGCTGGCGGCGGCGCGCGACGACGCGACCTTGATCCTCACGCGCGATCCGAAGCTGAAATCGCCGCGCGGGGAGGCGCTGCGCGACCTGCTCTATCTGTTCGCGCGCGACGAAGCGATCAGATTGCTGGATGCGGGGTAACTTATTCCGTTTTGCGCGACTAGTCGCGTGCCGCCGGCCAGAACGCGCTGAAAGCAATTTCTCGGCATCTGAATCCAGAACTGGTTTCCGAATTCAGTCACTTCCTGCTCAACACCGCATAAAAGAACGTTGCGGCGCCTATGACGACAGCAAGCACGCCAAAAACCAAATAGGCGGCACCCGCGGCCGATATCGAGTGGTGCGTTTGGTAGATATCGACCCCTCGCAGGATAAACGAGGCGACCAGTAGGATCGTTCCGACAATCAGGCCTATCGTCGCCACCCTTCGGCGCGCAACTGAGAGTCCATTTATGGCCACGTCAGTCTCCTTGAAGGGCTTCCGCCGACCGATCGGGCCACTCTTTACGTTCGCAAACCCTCGATCCGGATCCTTCGCAGGTTAGTGCATCGACCATCCAGAACGTTCAA
The DNA here is from genome assembly GCA_049285535.1 of Xanthobacteraceae bacterium. Lineage (GTDB taxonomy): Bacteria > Pseudomonadota > Alphaproteobacteria > Rhizobiales > Xanthobacteraceae > BOG-931. The sequence goes on along the minus strand of JBAQAB010000042.1, from coordinate 6,915 downwards.
ATCTTGATGCTCCCACCATCCGAGGTCTTTCAAAGCCGGTTACGCACCTCATTCCACCGCCGTCGGCTCCGCCTTGCGCGCGGCCTGCGCGGCGCGGGCGGTCTGGGCGAGCGCGGCGAGCTTACCTTGAGCCTGCCCGTCGCCGCCGGGCTGCACCATGCCGGCCGACATGATCAGCGTCATCGCCTGCTCGACGCTGATATCGAGGTCGACGACGTCGCGCCGCGGCACGTAGAAGAAAAACCCGGTGGTCGGATTGGGCGTGCACGGCATGAAGGCCGAGACGTGCTCGCTCGCCGGCAGGCGCTCGGAAATCTCCGCCGTCGGCGATTGCGTCAAAAACACCAGCGACCACATGCCGGGCGAAGGAAATTCGACCAAGCCGACGCGGCGGAAACTGGAATCCGATTTCGAGAACAAGGTCTCGAAAATCTGCTTGGCGGTGCGGTAGATCGGCCGCACGATCGGCATGCGGCTCAATAGGCTCTCGCCGAAGTCCACCAGCTTGCGGCCGATCAAATTGGCGGTGAGAAAGCCGAGCAGCGTCAGCGCGATGAAGACGATAATCAGGCCGAGGCCCGGTATGTTGACCGGTAAATAAGTTTCGGGCCGGTACGCCACCGGAATGAACGGCCGCACCAGATTGTCGACCCAGGTTACGAACCACCAGATCAGCCATAGCGTCACGGCCACCGGTCCGGCGACAATCAGCCCGGTCAGGAAGTAGGTGCGGATACGGCTCATGAAGCCGGGCGCGGCTTTGACAGGCATCGCCTGCATATTGGCTTGGATTTTGTCCTTGCTCATCGATTCCGTCGCGGTTGCCGGCGGCCAACATATAGCGCGCGATGGCCCATTTTGCACGGCCGCCGGTTCCGTGGCGCGAAAGGCGCGGCTTATTCCACCGTTACCGATTTGGCGAGGTTACGCGGCTGATCGACGTCGGTGCCCATGATGACAGCCGTGTGATAGGCCAAAAGCTGCACCGGCACGGCATAAACAAGCGGCGCCACTGCCGGATGCACGGTCGGCAAGGTCAGCGTCACCACCGACTGACCATCGTTAGCCGCCGCCGCGCCCTGGGCGTCGCTCATCAGAATCAGCCGGCCGCCGCGCGCGGCGACCTCCTGCATGTTGGAGACGGTCTTCTCGAACACCCTGTCATGCGGTGCGATGACGATCACCGGCATGTTCTCGTCGATGAGTGCGATCGGACCATGCTTGAGTTCGCCGGCGGCATAGCCCTCCGCATGAATGTAGGAGATTTCCTTGAGCTTCAATGCGCCTTCGAGCGCGATCGGGAAGCTGGTGCCGCGGCCGAGGTAAAGCACGTCGCGGCACTTCGCCAAGTCGCGCGCCAGTTGCTCGATCTGCGGCTCGAGCGCCAGCGCATCGTTGAGGTGACGCGGCATCTCGATCAACGCATGAACCAGCGCCTTCTCATCGCTTTCCGAAAGTACGCCACGGGCGCGGCCGGCGGCAATCGCCAGTGTGGCCAGCGCCGCCAGCTGGCAGGTGAACGCCTTGGTCGAGGCGACGCCGATTTCCGGTCCGGCGAGCGTTGGCATGACGACGTCGCTCTCGCGCGCGATGCTCGAACTCGGCACATTGACGATGGAGAGAACGTGCTGTTTGTGCGCTCGCGCATAACGCAATGAGGCCAGCGTGTCCGCGGTTTCGCCAGATTGCGAGACAAAGATCGCGAGGTTGCCAGAGGCGAGCGGCACGTCGCGGTAACGAAACTCGGAGGCGATGTCGATCTCGACGGGCAGTTGCGCGAATTGCTCGAACCAATAGCGCGCCACCATGCCGGCATAATAAGCGGTGCCGCAGGCGGCAATGGAAATCCGATTGAGCTTCTTGAAATCGAACGGCAGCGCAAAAGGCAGCGCCACGCGCTCCGCGGTCATGTCGATGTAATTCGCCAGCGTGTGGCCGACGACTTCGGGCTGCTCGTGGATTTCTTTCGCCATGAAATGGCGGTGGTTGCCCTTGTCGATGAGCAAGACCGAGGCTTGCGATTTCAACACGGCGCGATGCACGACATTGCCGTCGCGGTCGTGGATCTCGGCGCCGCCGCGCGTGACGACCACCCAGTCGCCGTCTTCCAGATAGCTGACCATGTCGGTGAACGGCGCAAGCGCGATGGCGTCGGAGCCGACATACATCGAGCCATCGCCGAAGCCGATCGCGAGCGGCGAGCCTTGCCGGGCGCCGATCAAAAGGTTCTCCTCGCCGGCGAACAAGAAAGCGAGCGCGAAGGCGCCGCGCAGCCGTGGCAGCGCCGCCTTGACCGCCTCGACCGGCGACGCGCCGCGTTTCATCTCCGCGGTAACAAGGTGTGCGATCACCTCGGTGTCGGTATCGGTGGCAAACTTGGCGCCTTGTTTTTCCAGCTCGCGACGCAGTTCGGCGAAATTTTCGATAATGCCGTTGTGCACGACCGCGAGCTTATCGGTGGCGTGCGGATGTGCGTTGTTCTCAGTCGGCCGGCCATGGGTCGCCCAGCGGGTGTGGCCGATGCCGATGGTACCGTTTAGCGGCTCGCGCAGGAGCCGCGCTTCGAGGTTTTTCAGCTTGCCCTCGGCGCGCCGGCGCACGAGCTTGCCGGCTTCGAGCGTGGCGACGCCCGCGGAGTCATAGCCGCGATATTCGAGACGCTTGAGCGCGTCGATCAGCTGCGGCGCCGCCGGCTCCTGGCCAATCACTCCGATGATGCCGCACATGCCGCCGAAAGACCCTCACACGCCGCCGTAGCGCCGGTTAACTTTTAAAGCGGAACTCTTTAGATCGTGACAATCAAAATAGTTTTCGTTTGGTGACACATCGGGCGGTAGCCGGCTCAATCGCGCGAATGCACCTTCTTTTTGCCGAGCGATTTCAAGTCGCGCAAGCGCGATGCCCAGCCTTCCTTAACGGTCTGGCGGCCGCGTGCCAGGGCCAAGGCGTCCGCCGGCACGTTCTGGGTAATTACCGAGCCGGAACCGACATAGGCGCCCTCGCCGATCTCGACCGGCGCCACCAGCGCCGAGTTCGAGCCGATGAAGGCGCCCTTGCCGATCGTGGTGCGGTGCTTGTCGGCGCCGTCGTAATTGCAGGTGATGGTGCCAGCGCCGACATTCGCATTGGCGCCGACGAAGGCATCGCCGATATAACTTAAGTGATTGGCCTTGGCGCCGGCTTCGATCACGGCTTCCTTGACCTCGACGAAATTGCCGATGCGCGACCCCTCGCCGAGCCGGGTGCCAGGGCGCAGCCGGGCGAACGGGCCGACCGATACGCCCTTGCCGACATGCGCGCCAACCAGATGCGAGAACGCATGAATGACGGCGCCATCTTCGACCGTGACCTTCTCGCCGAAGATCACATAAGGCTCGACCACAACGTCGCGGCCAAATTTGGTGTCGGCAGAGAGGAACACCGTCTCCGGCGCAATGAGCGTAACCCCTCCGTCCAGCGCCGCCTTACGCAGGCGCTGCTGCGCCACAGCTTCCGCTTCGGCGAGCTGGCTCTTGGTGTTGATACCGCGCACGTCGTCCTCCTCGACTTCGACCGCGACTGCGCGCAGCTTCATGCCGCGCGCGATCTCGACCGCATCGGTCAGATAAAACTCGTGTTTGCGATTGTGGTCGCCGATCCGGTCCAGGATGGCAAGCGCACTGTTGCCGGCGAGCGCCATCAGCCCGCCATTGCACAAGGCGCTGGCGCGCTCGGCCGCGCTAGCGTCGGCCTCCTCGCGAATGGCGAGAAGCTCATCGCCCTGCATGATGAGACGGCCATAGCCCGTTGGATCCGTGGGGCGAAAGCCCAGAACCGCCAGTGCGGCGCCGGCTGCAAGCGGCGCGCGCAGGCGCGTGAGCGTTGCCGGGCGAATGAGCGGGGTATCGCCGTAGACGATCAGGATATCGTCCGCCCCTTGTTCGATCGCCGCTTTCGCCGCGAGCACGGCATGCGCGGTTCCACGGCGTTCGCGCTGGACGAAGGTTGCGGCATCCGGCAGCACGCGCTGCGCTTCGGCGGCAACCTTGTCCCGATCGGAACCGACGACGACGGCGGTCGCCGTGACTCCCGATTTGGCGACCGCTTCGAGCACATGGCCAAGGAGCGATTTTCCGGCCACCGCGTGCAGCACTTTGGGTCGCGCCGAAGCCATGCGCGTGCCTTCGCCGGCCGCCAAAACGATCGCCAGGCAAGTCCGATTGGTCGTCCGAGCCTCCATAAGTGCCTCCGCGGCGTTGTCTTAGCCGAGGCGATTGACCGCCGAAAGCCGCGTTTTTGGCGTCGGCAAATGCCGCAATTGCGGCCAAAGCGCTCGTGCCGACGCCGCCAACGACAGAATCTGCTAATTTTCGGCGCTGATTCGACGTCACCCTGATTCGTCTTTGCTCCAAGTCCAATTTTGGAGGCTGCGCGGACGCTGCATGAACGATCTCGCCGAAGCTCTCAAAGCGGAACGGCCGGGCTTCATTGGCAGGCAGCGAATAGAAGCGCCGCTCGGCGACAAGCGCGGCGCGCCGAAACGGGTTTTCACGATGCAGGGGCTGCGCCGCCTCGCAGTCTGGGGCGCGGCGGCCGCCAGCGCCGTCCTCGTCGTAGTGCTGGCAAGCCGCAGCGAGGTCGCAGCCGAGCGCTTTGCGCTTATCCTTCACCACCCGAAGCCGGCGGCAGCACCGGTGTTCGACGCGCAGGCCGCGACGGTGCAACTCGCCGAAGCCGTGCAGGGCCTGAAAGCCAACGACGAACAGCTCCAATCGCGGCTCGCCGCCGTCGAGCACGATGTGGATGACGTCACCGGCACGATCACCAAACAAATCCAAGCGGCCGCCGCAAGCCGGCACGAGGATGGACCGTCGCTAGCGGCCACCGCCTTAGCGTCGGCCTCCATTGCGCCGGTGGATATCCTGCCGGCGCCGGCATCCGCGGTTCTTCCCGCCACAATCAAAACCGAGCCGGAGATCGCCGCGCCGCCGCCGAAGACCGCATTCGGTGTCGATATCGGCAGTGGTCTGACCCTCCAAGCGTTGCGCATGCGCTGGGCGGCAATCCGAACCGGGCACCCGCAGTTTTTCGAAAGTTTGGAACCGATCATCAGCGTGCGGGAAGTTCCGCACACCAACAAGATCGAGCTGCGGCTGGTGGCCGGGCCGATTGCGCAACCGGGAGCGGCGGCACAGCTCTGCGCCCAACTCGCGGCGCTTGGCTTGTACTGCCAGCCGACCATTTACGACGGTCAGCACTTAGCGCTCCGGTAACGCGGTAAACCCGGCCCCGTTTTGCGGGGTAATATTGATCAACCCGCCAGCGCGGTCTCCGCCAATCGCACCCAGTACGACGTGCCGACCGGGATTGTCTCGTCGTTGAAATCGTAAGCCGGGTGATGGAGCCCCGCGCTGTCGCCATTGCCGACGAAGATGAAGGCGCCCGGACGCTCATTGAGCATGAAGGCGAAATCCTCCGCTCCCATGACCGGCGGCAGCGCGGTATCGACCCGGTCCTTGCCCGCAATCTCGCGGGCGACATCGGCTGCGAACGCCGTCTGGCGCTCGTGGTTCACCACCACCGGATAGCCGTTACTGTAGGTGATCTTCGCGGTGGCGCCGTAAAGCTGCGCGGTGCCTTCGATCACTGCGGCGATGCGCTGGTGCAGGAGCTCGCGGACCTGCGGCGTCAGACTGCGGGCGGTGCCCTTAAGCTTAGCGTGCTGCGGGATGACATTGTCGGTGTGGCCGGCCTGGAACATGCAGATCGACACCACCGCGGATTCCAAGGGATCGACGTTGCGCGCCACGATCGACTGCAGATGGTTGATGATCTGGGCGCCGACCAAGATCGTGTCGACTGCCAGATGCGGCCGGGCCGCGTGGCCGCCTTTGCCCTCAAGCTCGATCTCGATGTGGTCGGCCGCGGCCATCATCGGGCCGCTGCGGATGGCAAATTGGCCGAGCGGAATGCCCGGGTAATTGTGCATGCCGTAGACTTCTTCGATGCCGAAGCGGCTTATGAGACCGTCCTTGATCATCGCCGCGGCGCCGGCGCCGCCCTCCTCAGCCGGCTGGAAAATGACCACGGCGGTGCCGGCGAAATTGCGTGTCTCGGCGAGATATTTCGCGGCGCCGAGCAGCATCGCGGTGTGGCCGTCATGACCGCAGGCGTGCATCTTGCCCGGTACCGTCGATTTATACGGCAGGCCGGTCTCTTCCTCGATCGGCAGCGCATCCATGTCGGCGCGCATGCCGACGACTTTGCCGCCGGGCTTGCGGCCGCGGATGACGCCGACCACGCCGGTGCGGCCGATGCCGGGAACCACCTCGTCGCAGCCGAAGCTTTTGAGCTTGTCGGCGACCGAGGCCGCGGTACGGTGCACGTCGTAGCGGAGTTCCGGATGGGCATGTAGATCCCGCCGCCATTCCTTGATCTCGCCCTGCAGATCGGCGATGCGATTGACTATCGGCATGGCAAAGGTCCTTGTTTCGCGGGCTCGCCCGGGCGGTTAGGCCCAATCTAGCAAAGCCGCAGGGAAAAAGCGCGCAGCGGGCGCCCAAGGCTGGTAAATGTCGGCCGACTTAAGTATCTGATCCGGCAGGTGGAGCGCGTAGCTCAGTCGGTAGAGCACGTGACTTTTAATCACGGGGTCCTGGGTTCGAGTCCCAGCGCGCTCACCAAGGAACCCTCTCTTTTTGGGATTTCTGCCCCCGGACGCATCCGAAAAAGCGGAGCTTTGTGACGGCGGTCACTTCGCGTTGGCGCAGGCTCGTTATTGTAGGCCCCGTCGAACACAAGGTCCAGGAGGTCGCGATGGCAGCCACCAAAAAGATCGGCAAACGGTTGGCCCGGTGGTTCAAGACATTCCGTGAGCAGAACCGGCCGCCTTACAAGTACCACGAGCATAGTCTTTACGATGCCTGATCCCCACCC
>JBAQAB010000041.1:0-6010 GCA_049285535.1 Xanthobacteraceae bacterium | reverse complement strand
GTGGGGCTACAAGGGCGAAACGCAGAATCCGGCAACTGGCGAGGTTAACGGTAGCATCACTACTTTAGTCACTGCGCCGCCGACCACGTTTGTCTGCCAGTGCGGGATGCAATATGCCGACGACGCTTCCCTGCGCGCCTCGGTCGGCGCCAGCATCATCTGGGATTCGCCATTCGGTCCGTTGCGCTTCGATTTCGCCTACCCGTTCCTCAAGAAGTGGTACGACCGCACCCAATTCTTCGCCTTCGGCGGCGGCGCGCAATTCTGATCGCGGCTTAGGCTCCACGCCGGACGGCTATGCCCGACTTTATCAGACCCGAGCGCGAATTGAGTATCGGCGAGATCGCCGCGCTGACGCGCGCTAAATTGCGCGATGGCGATCCGGAGGAGCGGCGCATCGGCAACATTGCGCCGCTCGATGCTGCGACGCCGGGCGATATAACTTTTCTCGACAATTCGAAATATCTCGGCGATCTGGCCGGCACGCGCGCCGGAGCTTGCCTGATTGCGCCGCGTTTTGCGGCTTCGGCGCCGCGGGGAGTTGCGGTGCTGGAGACGCCGCATCCTTATCCGGCGTTTGTCGCGGTGAGCCGGGCGTTGTTCCCCGCCATGCTGCGGCCATCGTCGCTCTACGGCGTCAGCGGACGCGCCACTGCAGCGCACGTGCATCATACCGCTCGGCTTGAGGCCAACATCATCATCGATCCACTCGCCGTGATCGGACCGCGCGCGCAAATCGGGGCCGGCACCGCCATCGCCGCCGGCGCCGTGATCGGTCCCGATGTTTGTATCGGCCGCGACTGTGCAATCGGCGCCGGAACCACTATCGTCCACGCCTTGATCGGCGACCGCGTTATTATTCATCCCGGCGTTCGCATCGGTCAGGATGGATTCGGCTATCTGCCGTCGCCGCGCGGTCACCAAAAGATCCCGCAAACCAGGCGCGTCATTATTCAAGACGAGGTCGAAATCGGCGCTAACACCACGATCGACCGCGGCGCGACGCGCGACACGGTCATCGGCGAGGGGACCAAGATCGACAATCTTGTCCAAATCGGACACAACTGCTCGATCGGACGGCATTGCCTGATCGTCTCCCAGGTCGGCATATCGGGCAGCGTGACGGTGGGAGATTTTGCCGTGTTGGGCGGGCAAGTCGGCGTCGCCGACCACATCACGATCGGCGCCGGCGCCATGCTCGGCGCGCGCGCTGGAGTTATGTCCAATGTGCCGGCCGGAGCGCGCTGGGGCGGCTTTCCGGCCGAACCGGGGGGCGACTGGAAGCGCGGTGTCGCCACCCTCCGCCGCCTCGTGCGGCGCGGCCGCAAATCTGAAAAAGAGCCTGAGGGAGAAGGCGAATGAGCGATACAACCGCAGAGGCAGCCGACATTTTGGAAATCTTGCGGCTTTTGCCGCATCGCTATCCCTTCCTGATGATCGACCGCATTGTCGACATTCAGGGCGAAGAACATGGTATCGGCATCAAAAATGTCACATTTAACGAGCCGCAATTTCAGGGGCACTTTCCGGGAAACCCGGTCATGCCGGGCGTGCTGCTGATCGAGGGTATGGCACAGACGGCGGGCGTGCTGTGTCTGCGTCAAATGAGTTCGAGTGAACACCACCGCGCCATGTATTTTCTCACCATCGATAAGGCCAAGTTCCGCAAGCCGGCCATGCCGGGTGACACGGTCGAATATCACGTCAACAAGATCACGCATCGCCGCAACATGTGGTGGTACCGAGGCGAGGCCAAAGTCGGCGACGTTCTTATCGCCGAGGCCGAAGTCGGCGCGATCATCACCGAGGCTTGAGATGGCGATCGACCCGACCGCGCGCATTGCCGCCGGCGCGCGCATTGATGCTTCGGTCGAGATCGGACCGTATTGCATAATCGGCCCGCAGGTCGAGCTGCAGCGCGGTGTGCGGCTGCTGGCTCACGTTTACCTCACCGGCTCCACGACAGTCGGCGAAGGCACTGTCATCTATCCGTTTTCGTCGCTCGGCACGCCGCCGCAATCGGTGCATTATCGGGGCGGCGCGACCCGTCTCGTGATTGGCGCGGCATGCGAGTTGCGTGAGGGGGTGACGATGAATACTGGCACCGAGTCCGGCGGCGGCATAACCCGCGTCGGCGACCGCTGCTCGTTCATGGTCGGCTCTCATGTCGGGCATGATTGCGAGGTCGGCAATGACGTCACGCTGGCCAACAATGTCGTGCTCGGTGGCCACGTCAGCGTCGGCAACTACACCTTTCTCGGCGGACATGTCGCCATTCATCAATTCGTGCGCATCGGCGAGGGCGTCATGATGGCGGGCATGTCGGCCGCCCGCGACGACATCATCCCGTACGGCTTTGCGCTCGGCCAAACCGGCGCGCTGATCGGGCTGAATATGGTCGGGCTGCGACGGCGCGGCGCGACCCGGGCCGAGATGCACCGCTTACGCCGCGCCTATCGATCGTTGTTCTTCGTCGAAGGCCGTCTTGCCGACCGCCTCGAAGCGGTCGAGCGCGAATTCGCCGGCGATCCGATGGTGGGAAAGATCGTCGCCTTCATCCGGACCGGCGGCAAGCGTCCGTTGATGCGTCCGCGCGACAAACGCCATGTCGAGGCGCTCGCCGGTGCGCCTGCCGACGATGCCGTCTGATGCGCCGACCATAGGCGATAACAACGCCGAGGCGGGTTCGCTTGCGATTATTTGCGGCGGCGGCAGCCTCCCCACCGCGGTCGCTGAAGCGGTGGCGCGCCGGGGAAGGCGGCCGGTGATGTTCGGCATCAAGGGGTGGGCCGATGCCGCGGTCATCGCGGGCTATGCGCATCATTGGATCGCGATCGGGCAAGCCGGGCGCTTCTTCCGGCTGGCTCGCGCGGAGGAATGCCGGGACGTGTTGTTCATCGGCACGGTATTGCGGCCGCCGATTACGCAGCTGCGGCTCGATTGGCAGACGATCAGGGCGATGCCGGGCCTCATCCGCGCCTACCGCGGCGGCGATGACAAGCTCATTTCCGGCGTCGCGCGCATCGCCGAGCGCGGCGGGCTGCGAGTTGTCGGTGTCAAGGATGTGGCGCCCGAAGTTTTGGTTCCTGAAGGCGTGCTCGGGCGCCGGCGGCCGTCCGACCGCGACAGAGCCGATATCGCGCGCGCGCTCGAGGTGATCGCGGCGCTCGGTCCATTCGATGTCGGGCAGGCTGCCGTTGTCGCCGACAACAACGTGCTTGGGGTGGAGGCGGCCGAAGGCACCGACAACCTCCTTAGCCGCATCGCCGAATTGCGCCGGATCGGCCGCGTCACCTCGGCGCCGGGTACCGGCGTTCTGGTGAAGGCGCCAAAACCCGGCCAGGATCGCCGCCTCGACCTGCCTTCGATCGGCCCGCGAACGGTCGAGAATGTCGCGCGCGCCGGTCTCGCCGGTCTCGCCGTCACCGCCGGCTCCACAATGATCGCGGAACCCGATGCGGTCACTGCCGCGGCCGATCGCGAAGGAATTTTTCTCGTCGGCATCCGCGAGGATGCCGCGCAATGAATGACGCGCCGCAGTCGGCGTCGGCCCGGCCGCTCTCGATTTATATCGTCGCGGCGGAGGCCTCCGGCGACGCGCTTGGCGCGGCGTTGGCGCAAGCACTGCTCAAACAGGAAGCCGGCGCGGTCAAGCTTTCCGGCGTGGGCGGGCATGCGATGGCGGCTGCCGGAATCTCCAGTCCGTTTGCAATCGACGAGCTGGCGATCATCGGGCTGACCGCCATCCCGCAGCGGCTGCCGAAGATTTTTCGCCGCATCCGTGAAACCGCGCTTGCAGTCGTTGCCGCGCGACCCGATGCGCTCGTCATTGTCGACAGTCCGGACTTCACCCATCGGGTGGCGCGCCGGGTGCGCCGTCTGTCGCCGTCGATTCCGATTATCGACTACGTTTCGCCGCAGGTTTGGGCGTGGCGGCCTGGCCGGGCGCGCGCTATGCGCGGCTACGTCGATTGGGTGATGGCAATCCTGCCGTTCGAGCCCGCCATCCATGCCGAGCTGGGCGGCCCGCCGTGCAGCTATGTCGGCCATCCGTTGATCGAGCGCCTCGGCGAGCTGCGGCCCAATGCCGACGAGGCGCGCCGCCGCTTGACCGATCCGCCGCTGGTGCTGGCGTTGCCCGGCAGCCGGGCGAGCGAAATCCGCCGCCTTGCCGGCATTTTCGGCGAGACGATTACGCGCCTTGCCGCGCAGGTCGGACCGATCGATCTCGTGATCCCGACGGTCCCCCATGTCGCCGCGCAACTGCGTGAGGCCGTTGCCGGGTGGTCGGTGACGCCGCGCATTGTGGTCGAGCCGCACGAAAAGTGGTCGGCGTTCCGCAGCGCGCGCGCGGCGCTGGCCGCGTCGGGCACCGTCACACTCGAGCTTGCGCTCTCCGGCGTACCGATGGTCGCCGCCTACCGCCTGCACGCCGTCGAGGCCGTCATTGCCCGCCTCATCCGGCTGCAGGCAAGGCTGCCGAGCGTCATTTTGGCCAATCTGGTGCTCGGCGAAAACGCCGTTCCGGAATTGCTGCAGGAGGAGTGTACGCCGGACAAGCTCGTTGCGGCGCTCGAGCCGTTGGTTGCCGATACGCCGGCGCGGCGGCGGCAGATCGAGGCCTTCCGGCGTCTCGACGATATTATGGCGATCGGCGGCACGACCCCGAGCGCCAAGGCGGCCTCCATCGTGCTCGATGTCGCCCGCGTCGGCCGCTCGGCGTCCGGCAAGGTCGCGTGACGGTGTTAACCGCGCAGCCGCCGCGGACCTACCATTGCCGGAGCCATCCTGCTAAGCCGCCTATAGCCAAGGCATGATCCCGAAAAGTGGATGCCGGTTTTCGAAAAAGATCATGCGCAATCAAAAAGTAGCCGGAAGCCATCGCGCGTGACCAAGGTCAAAAGAACGATCCGGAAGTCCCCGCTCCGCGCCGCGATCACCGGGGTTTGCGGTTATGTGCCACCCGACGTGCTCAGCAATGCTGAGCTCGCGAAAATGGTCGACACCAGCGATGAGTGGATTACCGAGCGCACCGGCATCAAGGAGCGCCGTATCCTCAAAGGCAAGGGTCTCGGCAGCTCGCATATGGGCGCCGAGGCCGTGCGCGGGCTCCTGAGCAAGACCAAGACCGCGCCGGCCGAGGTCGAGCTCCTGATTTGCGCCACCACGACTCCCGATTTCGTCTTTCCCTCGACCGCCAATCTGATCTGCGACATGTGCGGCATCCGCGGCATCGGCAGCTTCGATGTGCAGGCCGCATGCTCCGGCTTTGTCTACGCGCTTACCGTCGCCTCGCAATTCATCGAGACCGGAAAGTACCGCAAGATCGTGGTCGTCGGCGCCGACAAGATGTCGGCCATCATCGATTACACCGACCGCGCCACCTGCGTGCTGTTTGGCGACGGCGCCGGCGCGGTGTTGCTGGAGCCGAGCCGGAAATCCGGCATCATCGACACGCTGATTTGTTCCGACGGCGCCGGCATGCCGCATCTGCATCAGAAAGCCGGCGGCAGCCGCATGCCGCCGACGGCGGAAACGGTGACCAAGCGGCTGCATTACGTCCATCAGGAAGGCGCCGCGGTTTACAAATTCGCCGTGGCGCGCATGGCGGAAGTGGCAAGCGAGCTCATGAAGCGCAACAGCCTGACCAGCGCGGAGGTCGACTGGCTGGTGCCGCACCAGGCCAACAAGCGCATCATCGAAGCCACCGCCGAGCGCATGAAGCTCGACCCGAAGCAAGTGATGATCACTATCCACAAATACGGCAACACCACCGCGGCGACAATCCCGCTGTGTCTGTGGGATTACGAGAGCATGCTCAAGGAAGGCGACCGGCTGATCCTGGCGGCCTTCGGCGGCGGCTTCACCTGGGGCGGCGCGTATCTGACCTGGGCGTATAATCCGCAGTGACGCGGCCGCGCCGCGGCCGATGCCGCTGCGGCACAGGGCGCTATTTCCGCTTCGACATCGGCTGGTACTCGCGCTCCTTCGCTCCGGTATAGAGCTGGCG
>JBAQAB010000040.1:0-15721 GCA_049285535.1 Xanthobacteraceae bacterium | reverse complement strand
CTTCCACTGATCGTAGTGGTCCGGCTTGAGCATGGTGAAAGGTTGACACAACAGCAGCGCGCGCTTGGCGCCGTCGGCGAGCGCCGGCCCCAGCGACGATGCGGTGGCTTCGACCAGAACCGGTTCGTGGCTGAGTGTGCCGTCCGGCTTGAACAGTACGCGAAGCACGACATAGACCTTCGAGTTGGCATCGATGCCGGGCGGCGGACTCCAGCAACTGGAAATACGGGCGCGCAACGCATCGATCTCGCTCTGCGACATCTGCGCGTCCGGCGCGCCGGACGCGGCGCCGAGATTGGCGACGTCGTTGAGCGTAGCATTGGACGCCAGTTGCCGCTGCGGGTCGCGCTTGTCGAGCAATTCGGCGACCTGATTGGCGTCGAACTTCGGCGCGTCCGCTTTTTGCGGCATCGACTGATCGGCTGGCTTCGCCGGAGTCTTGGCGGCATCCTTCTTCAACAGATCGGCGATCTGGTCCGGCTTGTATTCCGGCGTCTTCGGCTTATCGGGCTTCTGCGCCTGTTGGGGGTCGGGCTTCGGATCTGGTTTGACGTCGGGCTTCTGCGCCTGCTTCGGATCAGGCTTGATGTCGAGCTTCGGCTCCGAGCTCGCTATGCTCGAGTCGGTCTTGATTTCCGGCTTGTCCGCAACCTTGGGCGCGAGCTGATCGACCGCCTTCGGCGCATCGACTTTGTCGGCGAGCGGCTTCGGCATTTCGATTTTCAGCTTCGGGGCGTTTTTGACGCCCTGGGTGAGCTTCGTGAAGTCTTTTTCGGAGATGAATTGCACCGGCAACGAGTCCACCGGCGGCACCTCCATCGGCTGCGCCGATATCGCCACCAGCGCGCAGCCGATCGCCAGCGCATGACCGATGCACGATATGGTCACGCCGGTCTTCATTTGCCGTCCTGCTCGACGTTGGTGACAAGCGCAACCTTATGATAGCCGGCCCCCGAAATCCGGCCCATGACCTTCATCATGGTTCCGTAATCGACCTTGCGGTCGCCGCGCACGTAGATCTGCTCGTTGGGGTCGCCGTGGCGGGCGTCGATGATCGCCTTGAGCTTGGGCACCAGATCGTCGAGCTCGATCTGCTTGTCCTGCAGATATACCTGCCCATCGACATTGACTGAAACGGTCAGCGGCTCGTTGTCCTGCTGCAGCGCCTTGGCTTCGCTCTGCGGTAAATCGATCGGCACGCCGACCGTGAGCAGCGGCGCCGAAACCATGAAGACGATCAGCAACACCAGCATGACGTCGACGAACGGCGTCACGTTGATCTCGCTCATGACCGGCCGCCGCCGCCGGCGGCTGCCGCCGCGGGCCGAACCCGTGCTCAGGGTGCCTGCCGCCATAACCGAAAGCCCTCAGCCCCGCTCGTCGATCTGCCGCGACAGGATGGCGGTAAACTCGTCGGCAAAGCCCTCGAGCCGCTGCGCCTGCCGGTTCACCTCGGTGGAGAACTTATTATAGAAAATCGTCGCCGGGATGGCGGCAACGAGGCCGATTGCGGTCGCGAACAGCGACTCGGCGATGCCGGGGGCGACCACCGCCAGCGAGGTGCTCTGCGACTCCGCGATCGATTGGAAGCTTGTCATAATCCCCGCCACCGTGCCGAACAACCCGATAAACGGCCCCGCCGAACCCACTGTCGCCAGAACCAAGAGGCGCCGCTCCATATTCTCAACTTCGCGGGCGATGGCGACATTCATGACCTTTTCGATGCGCATTTGCAGTCCGGCAAAGGAGCGGGCGTGACCCTCGAGGCTGCGCTTCCACTCGCGCATGGCCGCGACGAACAAGACTCCGGTGGAATGCCCAGGCTGCACGGCCAGCGACTTATACAGCTCCTCGAGCGACTGGCCCGACCAGAAGGCTTCCTCGAACTGGTCGCCGTCGCGGCGAAGCCGCGAGAATAACAGGATTTTGTCGATAGCGATGGCCCAGACCCAGACCGAGCACACCAATAGACCGACGATCACCGACTCCACGATCCAGTGGGCGTGCCAGAACAGGTGAAACAAGGACAGATTGGAGGACGTCAGCGGAGCGACCGACGAGGAAATGTCGGCTGGATTCATGGAAAGCGTCCCCTTCGGCGGTCTGGCAGTAACGGCCACATTCGAGGCCGCCAGATGACTGGAACCAGATCCCTGAATCAGGAGCCGGGGCCAGGTATTGGCCATGACCGTCGCGGCGCACTGGCATCCGGATCAATGAGTCATCTAAGGCCGCCGCTTGGCGCGCGCCGACCAAGACCCGCAATTTCGCGATGACCCGAGCCGGACCCGTCACCGGCGACGCGAAATCATTCGCGAATATTGTCCAAACTAGGGCGCTACTCCGGTCGTTCGCGCTTACGAAGCCCGACTATGCTTAATGCGACGTTAAGGCTCACCGGCCGACGGGCGAAGTGAGCCGCCCCGGCATGCCGAGACGGTCCGTATCGATCAGCTTTGCGGCCGCGGGTCGGCTATTGACGCCTCAAGGCTCATTTTGTCTTCTTCCTCGTCCTGCACGCAGAGATAGAGGCTGACTGTGTCCTTCACCGATACGCTCCCCTCCCCCGCCATTGCATCGCCCTTGGCGCCGGCGACCGAGACCGGTGCGCTCGGCGTCTATCAGCTCAAACGCCTATGGTCGCGAACGATGGCGGGGCGGCAAGGCCGTTTCCCGCCGGCGACCATGCATGACCGGCACCTCGACAATTTAGTGGTGCATGCCATTGGCTTGGGATTGGAGCAGACCGCCGCCTATCTCGGCCGTACCGCACCGACTTTCGAGGCATTCGAGCGCTGGATCGCTGCGACCACCGGCGGCATCGAACCGGAACGCATGGCGCGCATCAACGCCGCGGTCATCGGCGCCGAAATGCCGCAAGAGACCTGGCGCGCACTCGCCGCCATAGAGGCGAGCGACCCCGTGCTGACCGCTTCCGATCTCGCGTTCTGGGAGGAGCACGGTTACGTCGTGCTGAACGACGCCGTTCCGCCGGCCACGCGCGAAGCGGCGGCGCAGGCGCTGTGGCAGCATCTCGGCGCCAGTCCGGACGATCCCGAGACGTGGTATCGCCGCAGCGACCACGGCATCATGGTGCAATATTTCCAGCATCCGGCGTTTACAGCCGTCCGCCGCTCGCCGCGCATCCACAAGGCTTTCGCGCAGTTATGGGGCACCGCCGATCTGTGGGCGACCACCGACCGTGTCGGCTTCAATCCGCCCGAGCGCGACGGTTTTATGTTTCCGGGGCCGCATCTGCATTGGGATGTCAGCGTGAAAACGCCGATACCGCTCGGCACCGCCGGCATTCTTTATCTGGCCGACACGCCGCCCGAGCAGGGCGCCTTTACGCTGGTGCCCGGCTTCCAGCGCTGGGGCGAAGACTGGCTCAAGGCATTGCCGCCCGGCGCTCATCCACGCCAACAGAATCTCTATGCATTGGGACCCAAGCCGATCGGCGGCCGCGCCGGCGATCTGATCATCTGGCATCAGGCGCTGCCGCACGGCGCCAGCCCCAACCGCGGAACGAAGCCGCGGCTCGTGCAATACGTCAACATGTTCCCGACGCGGATCGAGGAACAGGAGGAGTGGATCTGAGCCACTGGCGGGCAGCTAAGAAGCCATTACAGTGAGGGTATCGTCCATTGATAGCGCATGAGGGCGATATGAGCGATCAAGAGATGCGTGCGACACTGGATCGGCATTGGGCCGCGTCCGATGCCAACGATTTTGAAGCGGAGCATTCCATCTATCGCGACGATGCGGTGCTGGAATACCCGCAGTCTGGCGAGCGGATCCGCGGCCGGCGCAATATTCAAGCGTCTCGTTCCGCGCAGCCGAATAGGAAGCGCTTTACGGTGCAGCGCATACTCGGTAGCGCCGACCTTTGGGTCACCGAACTCGTCCTCACCTACGACGGCGCGCCGACTTACACGGTGAGTATCATGGAGTTCAGGGACGACAAGGTCGCCCGTGAGACCCAATATTTCGGCGATCCCTTCGAGCCCGGGCCCTCGCGCGCTCAATGGGTCGAGCGGATGCGCTGAAATGTTCACTCGCCACAACGTGTCCAAGAGATGCTTTGGGTTCGGGTATAGTTGCGGAGCTCTCGTGACTTCGTCTTGGCGGCGCGGGAAAGAACGCAACAATGATAGATATCCTGTTCCATGGTGCCGGATGGACCGACATCGCATTCACCCTCAACCGCATCGCGGTTGGGGCATTCTTTATGCATTCGGGATATCACAAGCTTTTCAATGCAGAGCGCCACCGTACATTCGTCGATGAACTAAAGTCGCTCGGCGTTCCTGCGCTGGGGTTCAATCAATGGTGGGTGCCGTCGGTCGAGTTCTCCGCGGGCGTCGCCGTCCTTATCGGGCTGTTGGCGCCACTCGCCGCGCTGGGCCTGCTTGTCATCATTCTCGTCGCTATTGCCACTTCGGGGCGGCAGCGGATCAAACTTTACAAGCCGATCGATAGGGGAGATCGCATCGACGATTGGCTCTATCTGCCGGAGACGCTTTATGCCTTCATGTTGATCATCATCGTCTCGGCCGGCGCCGGGCCTTATAGCGTCGATGCGCTGATCCTGAGCTTGATGAACAAACACGTCGCGTGACCTTCGTTCTCGCCGGTTATCTTGTTCCGCTACTGCGGTACGCCCGCAAACCGCCGCCATCATGAGTGCTCCGCCGTGATTGTCACGACCTTCCCCAGAACTGTTCGGGTTATCGAGCACACGTTGATACCGTTGAAAGACGGCACGATGCTGGCGGCTCGCATCTGGCTGCCGGAGGATGCCGAACAGAACCCGGTTCCTGCGATCCTGGAGTACCTCCCGTATCGCAAGCGCGACGGCACGTACGAACGAGATGCGCTGACTCATCCCTATCTCGCCGGTCACGGCTACGCCGGCGTCCGCGTCGACCTTCGCGGCAGCGGTGAATCGACGGGTTTGTTGTTCGACGAGTACGCCAAGCAGGAACAAGACGATGGCGTGGAGGTGATCGCTTGGCTGGCGGCGCAACCTTGGTGCAATGGCGCCGTCGGAATGATGGGAATCTCTTGGGGTGGGTTCAACGGACTTCAAATTGCGGCGCGCCGCCCGCCGGCACTCAAAGCCATCGTCACCATTTGTTCAACAGACGATCGCTACGCCGACGACGCGCACTACATGGGCGGCACGTTTCTGACCAAGGCCGGACTTGAATGGGCCTTTTTCTTTTTCAGCTTGATGTGCCTGCCGCCCGATCCGGCGCTGGTCGGCGATGACTGGCGGGCGATGTGGCTGGATCGCCTGGCGAACATACCGCTGTTCCAGGAAAACTGGTTTCAGCATCAGCGGCGCGATGCGTATTGGAAGCACGGATCGGTCTGCGAGGACTACGCGGCGATCCAATGCCCGGTCTATGCCGTCGGTGGTTGGACCGATGGCTATAAGAATGCAATCCCGCGTTTGCTTGAGGGATTAAAGGTCCCGCGCAAGGGCCTCATCGGTCCGTGGGCACACGCTTATCCGCACTTTGCATTTCCCGGACCCCAGATCGGATTCCTCCAGGAAATCCTGCGCTGGTGGGATCATTGGCTCAAGGGCATCGATACCGGCGTGATGGATGAGCCGATGCTGCGGGCGTGGATGACGGACAGCGTGAAGCCGGCGAACCACCACGACACGTTGCCGGGCCGATGGATCGCTGAACCGTCATGGCCGCCGCCGGGAATAGAATCGCGACGGCTGTTCTTGACCGATGCGGGTCTGCGCGAAGCCACGGCACCTTTGACGGCTCGCGCCGTATGCTCGCCGCAGACGCTTGGTCAGCATTCTGGCGAATGGGTTCCCTTCGGCCGCGGACGCGATCAGGCCGGCGACCAGCAAGACGACGACGCGCGCTCCCTGGTTTTCGAGACGACGCCGCTCGATGCGCCGATCGAGATCCTTGGCGCTCCGATCGTAACGCTCGATATTGCCTCCGACCGGCCGCTTGCGAATCTCGTCGTTCGGTTATGCGATGTGCAGCCGACCGGTGAATCGCTGCGCGCCAGCTATGGCGTGCTCAACCTCACGCATCGCGATAGCCACGAACAGCCCGCTTTGCTGGCGCCGGGTGAGCGCTACCGGGTGCGCCTCCAGCTCAACGATGCCGGCTCGGTATTTCCAGCCGGCCACAAAGTGAGGCTGGCAATATCCACGGCTTACTGGCCGATGATCTGGCCCAGTCCGGAGACCGCGACGCTGCAGATATTTGCCGGCACGCTCGACCTGCCGCAACGCGCGCCCAACGCCGCCGACGCCGCGCTCTCGCCTTTTCTCGAACCGGAGACGGCGCAGCCCGAGAAGCCAACCATCCTGCATCGCGATGGTGTGCGGATCGAACGTATCGACCGGATCGGTCTGGAATTGGGCACACAATGGAATCCGCAATATCATGTCGAGGAGAACGATCCGCTCAGCGCCGTTGCCGAATTGCGCAACATCCAGATTATATCGCGAGACGCGTGGCAAATCCGGGTCGAGACGCAGATGCGGCTGTCAGCCACGGGCAATAGCTTCCGGCTGCAGGGGAGTTTGCGCGCTTTTGAGGGCACGAACGAAGTGTGTCGTCGCGACTGGAATCGCACCATTCCTCGCGACTTCATGTGACGAACGAAATCCGGAGTGCGCTCATGCCGACCTACGACGCGATTATCATTGGCGCCGGACAGTCCGGCCCGGCCTTGGCGCGGCGATTGGTGGCCGCGGGCGGCAAGGTCGCGATCATCGAACGCAAGCTGTTCGGCGGCACATGCGTGAACACAGGCTGTACTCCGACAAAGACGCTGGCCGCGAGCGCCTACGTCGCGCATATGGCGCGGCGCGCAGCCGATTACGGCGTCAGGATTGAAGGGCCGATCAATGTCGACATGAAAGCGGTCAAGGCGCGCAAGGACGCCGTCGTGGCCGTGTTCCGTGACGGCGTCGAGCAATCGCTGAAGACCTTGCAAGGCTGCACGGTGTACGAAGGCCATGGCCGGTTTGTTGCGGAGAAGACGGTCGCGGTGAACGGTTCTGAGCTCACCGCCGATCAGATCTTCATCAATGTCGGCGCGCGGGCCGCGATTCCACCGATACCCGGTCTCGACCAAGTTCCGTACCTGACCAACAGTTCGATGATGGATATCGATTTCCTCCCGTCGCATTTGTTGATCCTGGGCGGCAGTTACATCGGCCTTCGCCCAGACCTATCGCCGTTTCGGTAGCGAAGTGACCGTGATTGAATTCGGAGCGCGCTTGATCTCGCGGGAAGACGACGACGTCTCACAAGCCATTGCCGCTTTCCTCAAGGAGGAAGGCATCGACGTGCGCGTCGACAGCAAGATGACCGGCGTGGAGAAGCAGGGAGACGCGATCGTGGCGAAGGTCGAATCGGCCGGGAGACTTTCACAGATTACCGGAAGTCATCTGCTGGTTGCGACCGGCCGGCGACCGAACACTGATGACCTTGGCCTCGACAAGGCCGGTATCGCCACGAATGCGCACGGCTATATCGAGGTTGATGACCAATTGCGCACCAATATTTCCGGTATCTGGGCAATGGGCGACTGCAATGGCCGAGGCGCTTTCACGCACACGTCGTGGAACGATTTCGAGATCGTGTCGGCGAATCTCCTCGACAACGATCGAAGACGCGTGAGCGATCGCATCAACGCCTATGCGCTCTACACCGACCCGCCGCTCGGCCGCGCCGGGATGACGGAGGCGGAAGTCCGCAAGTCCGGCAAGCCCGCGCTGATTTCGACCCTGGCGATGAAGGACGTCATGCGCGCGAATGAGAGAGGTGAGACCAAGGGTTTCATGAAAGTCCTCGTCGATCGAGACAGCAAACTGATCCTGGGCGCCGCCTTCCTTGGCCTCGAAGGTGACGAGGTCATCCATTGTGTCCTCGATATCATGTATGCCAAGGCGCCTTATACGGTGATCCAGCGCGCGATGCATATCCATCCCACAGTGTCGGAGTTTATTCCGACGATGATGGATCGGCTCAAACCGCTGCAATAGCCCGTTGCGGAGGAGCGCGACTTGCCGGACGCCGAAATCCACCTGCTCGGCGCCCGCCATTTTGCCTTGGGCGAAAGGACCGACGACATCGCGGGTCTTATCTTGCGTTCTTGGCCAGATATTCTGGCCCGTCGGGCGGCGGGAAACAAGCGAGCGAGGTCGCGTTATGACAAACCACATCAACGATGAGCTCATTCTTGCGGCCCGTCTTCTTCTCGCGACGCTGTTTCTGATTTTCGGCTGGAGAAAACTGAGGGATTATTCGGGCACGGTCAGTCAAATGGTGCAGCTTGGCGTCCCGACGCCGGTCATGGCCACTGTCATAGCGATTTTCATGGAGCTTCCGGTTGCATTCGCGGTCGCTGTCGGCGTCTTCACGCGTCCTGCGGCTGTACTCATGGCTTTATACTCGTTGGGCACGGCGCTGATCGGGCATCGCTATTGGACGGTGAAAGGTGCGGATTACGTCGACAGCCTGGATGGCTTTTACAAAGACCTCAGCATCATGGGAGGCTTCTTGCTGTTGTTCATGACTGGTGCAGGAAAATATTCAATTGATGCATTGTTAGGCATGGGCTCGCCGTAGCTCTGGGGCCAACGATGCAGCCTTATGTGACGTATGTCAGGTGCTGGACATGTGCGCGGTGCCAGACATGTGATCGACGATCTCATCGACAGCCATCTTGCCGGAGCATAACTTTCATAAATCTCCGCGCGATCTCGGCACTTGAAGCGATCCGCAGACGCGCACGAAGCCCCAACACGTATTCAGGTTTCTGACTGGAGGCTCGGATATGTCGCTAGACAGCACGCTAACTACAACCGCTCACTCGCGACTGCCGGACCCGGCCGCGGCCGGCTTCGCCGACAGGCTTTATCGGCTGGATGGCGGTCACTCCCTTGCCAACGACGAGTCGGTCTGGACCCCCGGCGAAAATGTCGGACGCAGCATCCAATTCTCGTCGACTTGCTGGCTGATACAGCGAGGAAACCAATGGTTGCTCTGGGATACGGGTGTTCCCGAATCCGCGCTGAACGACCCCAAAGGCTGGTCAACCCTGCCCAAATTGATCGTCTACCATTTGGACAAGACGCTCACCGAGCAACTTGCCACGATCGGACTTAGACCGAACGACGTCACTTATGTCGCGCTGTCGCATACGCAGGGCGACCACATCGGCAATGTTCGCTTGTTCCCGAATTCGACGGTTCTGATGCAACGGGCCGAGTATGAGTGGATCAGCACTCCCGACGGCCCGAACGACAACGTGAATCAATTGAAGGCCCTCGCACGCAAGCTTATGGGCACCCCAAAGCATCTTAAGCTGCTCGATGGCGATACCGATGTCTTTGGCGATGGCGGTGTCACCCTGGTTTCCACGCCCGGACATACTCCCGGCAGTGAATCGTTAATGCTGCATCTGAAGAATTCAGGATTCATCATTCTGTCCGGCGACGTGGTGCATCTGGAAGAGAATTTTGAGAAAGACACGGTGCCTTCCTTGAACACCGATGAGGCCGCGTCGATCGCCTCCATGGAGCGGATCAAGCGCATGATCGCAACATACAAGGCGAAGCTGTTTATCAATCACGACAAGGCGGAGACTGACGCTCTAAAGCTGATCCCCGCATTCTACAATTGATGTCTCCATCGGTGCGCCTCGGCCCGTCGCCGAAGCCAGTGCACGCCCGGCCGACACGGAGGAAAATTATGATGGCAGCAGCTTCTCCGGCATCGGCGCCGGCGTCGATCGCCGGTCGTCATTCTGCGCAGACTGCTTCGCTGGAATCGACATCGGCGACAACGACCTATCACCGCGTAACAGTTGATGGCGTCGGAGTGTTCTATCGCGAAGCGGGTCCGAAGGACGCGCCGGCGATCGTGCTGCTGCACGGTTTCCCCTCTTCTTCGCGCGAATTCGATACGCTCATCCCCCTGCTTGCAACACGCTATCATCTGATAGCACCGGATTTTCCCGGATTCGGCCAAAGTGACGCCCCACCGCCATCGTCGTATTTGTACACCTTCGACAATCTGGCCAAGACGATCAACGCTCTCCTCGAGCAACTCAAGATCAACACATACACCTTCTTCCTTCATGACTACGGCGGCCCGGTCGGCTTTCGTACCATGTCGGCGCATCCGGACCGGCTGCAGGCGCTTATCATCCAGAATGCCAACGTCTATAAGGAAGGCCTTGGCGCCAAGTGGGCCGGCATTGCGCAATATTGGGCCGATCCGAAAGCGCATCCGCAAGTGTTCGATGGGTTCGTGTCGTTCGCCGCGACCGAACAGCGTCACACGCTGGGCACCGCGCATCCCGAGCGTTACAATCCGGACACTTGGACTGACGAATACGCTCATCTGTCGAAAACCGGCCAAGGCGAGATCCAGGCGGCTCTGCTGTATGACTACCGGACGAATGTCGCGTCCTATCCGGCATGGCAAGCGTGGTTGCGCGCGCACAAGCCGCCGACGCTGGTGGTCTGGGGACGTAACGATCCCTCGTTCATCGCTCCCGGTGGGGATGCGTTCAAGCGCGACCTACCGGACGCCGAAATCCACCTGCTCGACGCCGGCCACTTCGCCTTGGACGAGAAGAACGACGAGATCGCGAGCCTCATTCTTGCGTTCTTGGCCAAACATTCCGTCTGACCGATCGGGAGATTATTTCACGCACCTCTCAAGCTTTATATCTCCCAGGTCCAAACAGGAGTCGTTTATGAGCGAAGTCCAAGTCGATCAGAAGACCTATCAGATGCCGCCGAAGGAAGGGTTCACCATCGCGCACTTTCTCACCGTCGCCGACGTCGAACGATCGCTCCACTTTTACGAGAAGGTCTTCGGCGGCCGCATCGACAGCAGAGGCGACAAGAGCGGCGCGCCGGGCTACCTCCAGATCGCCAACACGTGGCTCATCGTCAATCCCGGAGGCGGCCCGACGCCCGACAAGCCACACACAATGCTCCGCGTCCCCCCCGATCCCGATCAAGTCAGCAGCTTCATGAATATCCGCGTCGCCGATATTCAGGCCTGCTACAAATTATGGAAAAGCCGGGGAGCCGAGTTCATCACCGAGCCAAAGCCCAAATACGGCGAGACGCGCTGCTACATCCGCGATCCAGACGGCTACATTATAGAAGTTGGGCAAAGCAACCCGGGCGTCACTTACGGATAAGCGGCACGACACTTGAAGGCACCCGTTCAGATCAGAGCCATCGAATAGCGCCGCTTTGGTCTGCCTGTCGATGAGGAGCAACGCAAGCAAACGGAAGTCGGAGAAGAGCCTATGAAGTCCGAGAGGGATGGTATCAACCCCGCGGCCAAGCCAAGCGGAACAGGTTGCGTCGAATGCTCGGCTGCGGGCGGCTGGTGGTTTCATCTTCGCCGATGCGCCGAGTGCGGTCACATCGGCTGCTGCGATAGTTCACCAAGCCAGCATGCGTCGAAACATAGCGCCGCTACGGGTCACCCGGTCATCACGAGCTTCGAGCCGGGCGAGCGATGGTTTTACGACTATCGTACCCAAGAGTTCTTCGCCGGCCCGAAGCTTCACGCGCCTTACGCGCATCCGCTGGATCAACCGGCGCCCGGACCGGGCGGAGCGGTGCCTTCAAACTGGCAAACGCTGCTCCACGAATAGGGGACGGCTTCATCGCGTCGTTTCGCGTGAAGTGGGCAATTCAGTTGCTTTCGGAGCAAAGCGTACATTCACGCCCTAGCGTTGCCCGCTAAGTTCGTCCTGATCCGCTTTCATGGCGATGCGCAGCGGCTTGGGGATCGGCCGTGCCCGGCCGCCGGAAACGAAGGCGACGCGCACATGCGCCTCGACAATGAGCTCATCCCCGCGCATGACCCGCTGGCGGAGCGTGATCGAGGCGCCCTTCACCTCTTCTGGTTCGGTGACGACATCAAGCACGTCGTCCATGCGCGCCGGCTTGAGAAAATCGATGGTCATCGAGCGCACGACGAAGGCGAAGCCCGGGGTCTCTTTCTCGGTCTCTTCGAACAGCGCGCGGTGATCGGCGCCGAGAAGCCGCAGGTGATTGGTCCGTCCGCGCTCCATATAGCGCAGATAATTGGCGTGATAGACGATGCCGGTGAAATCCGTGTCCTCATAATAGACGCGCACGGTGAGCACATGGCGGCCGTCGCGGATTTCGCCGTCGAGAGAAACAGAACGCGGGTCATTCATCGGTGTCGCGCGTCGTCCAGAAAGTCTTTTAGGTCCCACTTCGACACGCGACCCGCTGCGACATCCTCCAACCCTTCGGCGATCTGCTCCCTGAGCACGCGAAATTTCTCCGCTTGCTCGAGTAAGTAGGCGACCGCGAGTTCTCGCATTTCCTCGGGAAGGAGCTCAAGCGCTTCGGCAGCCTTTTCACTGGTCGTTTTCATAACAAAATCCTAGCACCGAACCGGGAATACGCCAATGCCGCCTAGCGCCACGGCACGCGATCCGTTATCGCGTGCTCCCAGTTTTTGCCGTCGAACAAATGGGGTTTTATCGCGGCGGCATCAACGCCATCGAGACAGCGCACATTGACATCGATCTTATCGGGATCGGAGCGAGGCACATAGAACGGGTGGATGCCGCAAGTGGCGCAGAAGGTGTGTTGCGCGGCGCCGGTATTGAAACGGTAGGTCGACAGCGCGTCCTTGCCGCTTAAAAGCTCGAAATCCTTCTGCGCCACGATGAGATGCAAAAAACCCTTCTTGGTGCAGATCGAGCAATTGCATTCGGTGACGCGCGACAGATCCGTGGTGACGCGGAAGCGCACGCGCCCGCAATGACAGCCGCCCTCATAGGTTTGCGTCGCGTCAGTCATTGTCATCCGCGCCGAACAGCCCGAACTGCGCCGGGTCGCGCGCCGGCTCCGGCAGGCCGAGATGGCGGAAAGCGTGGCCGGTGATCAACCGCCCGCGCGGCGTGCGCTGCAAGAGCCCGCACTGGATCAGATAAGGCTCGATGATGTCTTCGATGGCGTCGCGCGGCTCCGACAACGCCGCGGCCAGCGTTTCGACGCCGACCGGGCCGCCGCCGTAATTGTTCGCGATGGTGTTGAGATAGCGCCGGTCCATGGCATCGAGCCCGACCGCGTCGACTTCGAGCGCAGCGAGCGCTTTGTCGGCCACCATGCGGTCGATCGCGGCGGCACCATCGACGGAGGCAAAGTCGCGCACCCGGCGCAACAGCCGCCCGGCGATACGCGGAGTGCCGCGGGCGCGGCGGGCGATTTCGTTGGCGCCGTCGGCGGTAATGGCGATGCCAAGGACGCGCGCGCCGCGATTGACGATCAGCTCCAGCTCCGCCTCGCTGTAGAAATTAAGCCGTACCGGAATGCCGAAGCGGTCGCGCAGCGGATTGGTCAGAAGCCCCGCGCGCGTCGTCGCGCCCACCAGCGTGAATTTGGCGAGGTCGATCTTCACCGAGCGCGCCGCCGGGCCTTCGCCGATGATCAGATCGAGCTGAAAATCTTCCATCGCCGGATAAAGAATTTCCTCGACCGCCGGATTTAGCCGATGGATTTCGTCGATGAAGAGCACGTCGCGCTCTTCGAGATTGGTGAGGAGCGCCGCGAGATCGCCGGCCTTGGCGATCACCGGCCCCGAGGTGGCGCGGAAATTCACGCCGAGCTCGCGCGCCACGATCTGCGCCAGCGTGGTCTTGCCGAGCCCGGGCGGACCGACAAACAGCACATGATCGAGCGGCTCGCGCCGCGCCTTGGCCGCCGCGATGAACACGCCGAGATTTTTGCGCGCCTGCTCCTGACCGATGAACTCGGACAGCCGCTGTGGGCGCAGACTCGCCTCGGCCACGTCCTCGTCGCGGCGCTCGGGTGTGACCAGTTTGCGCGGGATGCTCGTCACCGTTCCGGCCCCCGCGTATATTTGTTCGGCAACAGATCGGCAATCGGCACCACCGCCGCCCCCCTGCCGCTCGGCACGATCACCCGCGCTTTGCGATCGTAGTCGAAGATCAATTCGCGGCAGGCGCCGCAGGGCGACACCACCGCGATGGTTTGATCCTTGTCGCCCGGCGGCGGATGGCGCACCGCGACGATGAGATCGATGCCGTCGTCGCCGACATCGACCACGGCGCGGCCGAGCGCCACGGCTTCCGCGCACACCGCCATGCGGCCGAGATAAGCGTCGAGATTGACGCCGGTGAAAATCTTTCCCGAGCGGGTGCGCAACGCGGCGCCGACCTCCTGCCAGTCGTCGCGATAGCGCTCGCGGATCGTCGCCGTCGCCGCCGCGATCAAATCCTTCTCCGCTTTGCCGAGTTTAGCCGGCTTCTTCACTTCGCCAGTTCCCTTAGACCGAGCCGGATCAGCGTCTTCGCTTCGGCATCCTCGCCGGCGGATCGCGCCGCGGCGGCAATCGCAGCGGCGGCCTGCACCTGCGCATAGCCGAGATTGACCAGCGCCGAGACCGCGTCGGCGACCGGCCGCGGCGCGCGTTTCTCGTCGAGCGCGCCGGAGAGTCGCACAAGCGCCGGATCGACATCGGTATAGGCCGGCGCCTTGTCTTTGAGCTCAGTGACGATGCGCTCGGCCACTTTCGGGCCGACGCCGGGCGTCCGCGCCACCATGGCCTTGTCGCGCATGGCGATCGCGGTTGCGAGATCGGCGGGCTTGAGCGTGCCGAGCACCGAGAGCGCCACTTTGGCGCCGACGCCCTGCACGGTCTGCAACAGCCGGAACCATTCGCGCTCGATATCGGTGAGAAAGCCGAACAGTTTGATCTGATCCTCACGCACATAGGTTTCGATCGACAGCGTCGCCGCTTCCCCCACCCGCGGCAATTCCTGCAAGGTGCGCGCCGAGCAATGCACCAGATAGCCGACGCCACCGACGTCGAGGACGACGGCATCCTCGCCGTAGGAATCGATGATGCCTTTGAGCTTGCCGATCATCGCGCCGTCTTTCTTTCCTCCCCCGCTTGCGGGGGAGGACGCGAGCGAAGCGAAGCGGGTGAGGGCAAGCGTTCGGCGCTTGCGCAAGCAACGCGGCCGCGGGCCCCCTCCCTACCCTCCCCGCAAGCGAGGGAGGAAAGTCGTTATGAATATCCCTCATCGGGCCGCCACCTTCAGCGCCGCATGAAGAACGACGCTCCGGCGGTGATGCGCGTGCGTCACCGCAATGGCGAGCGCGTCGGCGGCGTCGTCCGTCGACGGGTCGGCCTTTGGCAATAGCACGCCGATCATCATCCGCACCTGCGCCTTGTCGCCGTGACCGGCGCCGACGATGCTCTTCTTCACCAGGTTCGGCGCGTATTCGGCGACCGGCACGCCGGCCCGCGCCGGCACCACCATGGCAATGCCGCGCGCCTGGCCGAGCTTGAGCGTCGCGCTGCCGCTCTTGTTCACGAAGGTCTGTTCCACTGCCGCCTCGTCGGGCTGGAATTCGGCGAGAATGCGCATCAGCCCGTCATGGATGGCGACAAGCCGCGCGGCGAGCGTGTCGCGGTCGTTGGTGGTCACCGAGCCGCAGCCAAGGAAGCTCAAGGCGTTACCGGCAATCGCGACCATGCCCCAGCCGGTGCGGCGGAGCCCGGGATCGATGCCGAGGATGCGAATCGGGCGGTTCATTGCGCCTGATTCATAGCATGACGGCAATGCTTAAGCCTTGCTCGCCGAATGGCCGGGACCCTGATAAGCCAGTCACCGCCCTGCCCTTTCC
>JBAQAB010000039.1:0-14631 GCA_049285535.1 Xanthobacteraceae bacterium | reverse complement strand
GCTTTTCGCCGACGTTGCGCGTCGGCTTGGGAGCCGGCGCTGGCCGCGGGGTGGCGCTTCCGCCGCGGCGGGCGGTCCGCGGGGCTTCCTCCTCGTCGGCCTCGAGCGCGGGACGCGCGCCTGGCTTTGCCGCGGTCGTCACATCGGCGCCAAAGCGCTTTTTGGCGACTTCGTCAGCCTTGCGCTTCGTTTCCTCGTCGTGCTTTCGACGCACTTCCTCATTGAGCTTACGGGCTTCCGCCGCCGCGCGGTCGACGCGCTCGGATTCCTCGCGGGTCCGGCGAACGCGGGCTTCTTCCTCGGCGCGCTCGCGCTCCTCGGTTTCGCGCAGTCGGGCATCAGCAAGCGCATGAGCGCGCGCGTTACGCTCGTCATCGGTGAGAGTGCGCAACACGACGCCCGAGGCTTTTGGGGCAATTGCGGGAGCTGCGGTTGCGGGCGCTACGGCAGCTGCTATCGGTTTGGCCGGTGCGCCGGCGCGCTTGGGCGCGGCGCTACGATCGGGCGCTGGGGCGGCGGGTTCGGCTTTGACCTCGCCCGGACCGGCGACCCGGCGTTTGACCTTTTCGACGACGACGGCCTTGCTGCGGCCGTGGCTGAAGCTCTGGCGCACCACGCCCTGTTCGACGCCGGCGCGCTTTAGCGTCAGCGTCTTGGTCGGGGTAACGCTCAGTTTCTCGCCGCTATTTTTGGTCGTCTCAGTCATTCGCATCCAATTCCATACACACCGATGGCTTCGGCAAGCTCAGTTCGGCACGCCAGTGCCGGCCTTTTGGCCCAAATCGCCGGTCCGAAATCGTTCCAGGCGCCGCAAACGGGCCAAGACCCTGTCACTTGAAGGTCCGGCAATCAGGGCTGCATGTACCACATTTGGGCGTCCCAGTGCCAAATCCAATTGCTCGGAGGTCAAGATTCGAATCACCGGGATCGAATCCGCCTGCGGGGCCCGGCGCAGGGCTGAATCAAGCTTCCTGACCCCATCAGGGGCGGCTTCGGCCGCATGCAAGAGCGCGGCGACATCTTTGCGCTCCAGAGTCGCCTCGACCTTGGCAAAACCGGCAACGACCAGGGAAGCTTTGCCGGCAATCGCCAGCGCCTCAAGGGCCGACCGTACGAGAAGCTGCTCGGTACGGGCTACCAAATCAGCAGGCAGCCGGATGTCCCGCTTAAAACCGCGCCCGAAAGCTTTGCGCTTGATGGCGTCCTCAAGGGCGCACTGTGTCGCCGTGACCCAGACGCCGCGCCCAGGCAGCTTATGCTTGAGGTCGGGTACCGCCTCGCCATCCGGCCCGACGACAAACCGGATCAAATCCGCAACCGGTCGGACCGTGCGCGTCGCAACGCACATGCGCTCGACGCCACGGTCACGCGGTCCGCGGTCCAGTTCGGTCTCGGTCGCCAGAACGGTCATGCTTGAATGTGGCTCCGCTTTAAGGTTGCGCTTCGGCGGCCGGCACCTCTTCGGGCGCGGGAGGCGGGGTGAGATCGGCTTCATTGACCCAGCCGGCCTTAAGCCGCGCTTGCATGATGAGCGCCTCGGCCTCCTCGCGCGACAATTCGAAGCCGTCGAGAATGCCGGCCTGCCGGACGGCTTCGCCGTCCTTGCGCTCGGTCCAGCCGACGAGGTCGTCGGTCGCGCAACCGGCAAGGTCCTCGACCGTCTTGACGCCATTTTCGCCGAACCGCACCAGCATTGCCGTGGTGACGCCCTCGACCTCTCTGAGCGCATCTTCGACGCCGAGCTCTGTGCGCTTGGCATCCATCTCGGCTTCGATCTTGTCGAGGTATTCGCGCGCGCGGGTTTGCAATTCGGCGGCGGTGTCGTCGTCAAAACCTTCGATGCTGGCAATTTCCTTGGTGTCGACCATCGCCAGCTCTTCGACCGAATTGAAACCTTCCGAAGCCAGCAGCTGTCCGATCACCTCGTCGACATTGAGCGTGTCGATGAACATGCGCGTTCGGTTTTCGAATTCGGCCTGGCGCCGCTCGGATTCTTCCTGTTCGGTCAGGATGTCGATGTCCCAGCCGGTCAGTTGCGAGGCGAGCCGGACGTTCTGGCCGCGCCGGCCGATGGCGAGCGAGAGCTGCTGGTCGGGAACGACCACTTCGATGCGCTCGCGCTCCTCGTCGAGCACGACTTTGGCGACCTCGGCGGGCGCCAGCGCGTTGACCACGAAGGTGGCGATATCGTGCGACCACGGGATAATGTCGATTTTCTCGCCCTGCAGCTCGTTGACCACCGCCTGGACGCGCGAGCCACGCATGCCGACGCAGGCACCGACCGGATCGACCGAGGAATCGCGCGACACGACAGCGATCTTGGCGCGCGAACCGGGGTCGCGGGCCACGGCCTTGACCTCGACGATGCCGTCATAGATTTCCGGCACTTCCTGCGCGAACAGCTTCGCCATGAATTGCGGGTGGGTGCGGGAGAGGAAAATCTGCGGACCGCGCTGCTCGCGCCGGACGTCGTAGATATAGGCGCGGATGCGGTCGCCGTTGCGGAACACTTCCCGCGGCAGCATTTCGTCGCGGCGCACGATCGCTTCGCCGCGGCCGAGGTCGACCACGACGTTGCCGTACTCGACCCGCTTGACGATGCCGTTGACGATATCGCCGATGCGATCCTTGTATTCGTCGTATTGCCTGTCGCGCTCGGCTTCGCGCACCTTCTGCACGATCACTTGCTTCGCCGATTGTGCCGCGATTCGCCCGTATTCGAGCGGCGGCAGCGGATCGGCGATGGTGTCGCCGATTTGCGCGGCGGGATGGCGGCGGCGGGCATCGTCGAGGCTGATCTGCGTCGCCGAATTTTCCACCGTGTCGACCACCAGCATGTGCCGCGACAGGTGCAACTCACCGCTCTTGGGATCGATCTCGGCGCGGACCTCCGTCTCGCTGCCGTAACGGGAGCGTGCGGCCTTGGCGATGGCGTCTTCCATGGCGCCGAGCACGATACGCCGGTCGATCGCCTTTTCGCGGGCGACCGCCTCGGCGATCTGCAGCAGTTCAAGCTTGTTGGCGCTTACGGTCGCCATAGTCAGTCTCCCTTGCGTTGGTTGAGCTTGCTCTTGCGCAGCGATTGGGAAATGAGCGCGTCGGTAAGAACAAGCTTAGCTTCCATCATGTCGTCGATCGGCAGCAAGACTTCGGAATTTGCGTTGGCCGCGCCGTCGCCGTGGCGTATGCGCGCGAAGGCGCCGTCGGTGCCCACGAGTTCGCCGCGGAAACGCCGCCGGCCGTCGACCGGCGCCTGCATTTCTACTTGCGCCACGTGGCCGGCATAACGGTCGAAGTCCGAGCGCCGCACCAGCGGACGGTCGATGCCGGGCGAGGAAATCTCCAGCCGATAGGCGCTATCGATCGGATCGGCGACATCGAGCACCGGCGACAGCGCCCGCGATGCGGCTTCGCAGTCCTCAATTGACATGGTGCCGTCCGGACGTTCGGCCATGATCTGAACGGTGCAGCCGGCGAAACCCGAAATGCGGATCCGCACCAGCCGATAACCGAACGCGGCGAGTACTGGTTCGACCAAAGCGGCAACGCGCGCGGCCCGCCCTGGCTCGGTGATGAGCCGCGGCTCGTCGGCAAAATTCGTCAGCGCAACGGTTGTCGTCCTGTCGTCCATGCTGCTCGGCTATCGATCCCGCTTACGTGGAGTGCAAAACGCCGTCTGGCCTCAGGTAACAAAAAAGAGCGGGCCCCAGGGGAACCCACTCTCAAAACCGCTCGGATCATCCGATCGTTATGAGGTATCCATGACGGATGGCGCAAATATAGCGGTTTATCGTGTACTTGCAAGGGCTGCCGCGGGCAGCCGCCGGCTATCGCAAAGGGCCGCTTGGAATCCCAGTTTCCCGATCCTGACGCCCGCGCCGGATGCATGATCGCCGATCGCAAGATTTCATTCAGAATTGCTGAATTATTGTGCCGCCCGGGCACCGCATTAAATTCGCGAAGAGTGGTGGATCGAGCATGGGTGCCGCCGTCTCGTTCATTCCGGAACTCGAAGACGTGTTGCAGCGCGGCTCGCGCCATAAGCGAGCCGAGGCCTTGCGGCGCGTGACTGCGCTGTTTCTTAGCGGCGCAGACAGCTACAGCGATACCCATGTCAAACTGTTCGACGATGTGTTCGCTCTCCTCATCGAGGAAATCCAGAACAAGGCGCGCGCCGAGCTTTCTCATTGTCTCGCGCCCATCAACAACGCGCCGATCAAGGTGCTGCGCCTGCTGGCCAATGACGACGATATTGCCGTCGCCGGGCCGGTGCTCAAACTGGCGGCATGCCTGGCCGAGACCGATCTTGTCGATCTCGCGAAAACCAAGAGTCAGGCTCACCTGCAGGCGATTTCCGCGCGCCGAACGCTGGGGGAGGCGGTCACCGATGTTCTGGTGCGCCGCGGCGACTGCGAGGTCGCGCGCGGCGTCGCTGATAATCGCGGCGCGCGCCTTTCCGAGAGCGGCTTCTCCCGTCTCGTCGAACGCGCCGAAAAGGATGGCATTCTTGCGGAGAAGGTTGGGCTGCAGTCCGATATTCCGCCGCAGCTATTTCGCGAATTGCTGACTGGAGCCACCGCCGTCGTCCATCAACGATTGTTCGCTTCGGCGACGCCGGAATTGCGGGCGGAAATTCGTCGGGTCCTCGAAAAGATCACCGGCGAAGTCGGCGCGCGCCTCGGTCCGCGCGATTACCGCGCCGCGCAGCGCCTGGTGCTCAAGCTGCACCGGGCGGGCGACATGAACGAGGCGGCATTGGCCGCATTCGTGGACGACGACAAATACGAAGAGACGGTGGCCGCGCTTGCGGCACTCTCCAAGGTGCCGATCGGTGTCGCCGACCGCCTGATGGCCGGCGAAAGGCCAGATCCGGTGCTGATTCTCTGCAAGGCCGCCGGCCTGAGCTGGCCGACGGTGCGGTCCGTCATCACGTTGCGTCCCGACGGCAGACCGCAGTCGAGCTTCGGCATCGATGCTGCCTTCGCCAATTACGAACGGCTCTCCGAGTCGACCGCGCAGCGTGTGGTGCGATTTTGGCAAGTGCAGCAAAACCAAAAAGATTTCGAGTGCGTCCCGCAAAAATAGCATTCCGTTTTGCGTGAACGAAATGGTCGGCCGTGCCTCGGCGGCACTGTCGTTCGATCTTCAAATTCGTCTGAAGATCAGAAAGCATGACGCGCGATCGGCGTGCGCGGCCTTGGCGTGATAGCGCGTTGCAGTGAAGCCCGGCCATGGCTTGCGCCAATCGTCGGCGCATTCCGCGGTCCACTCAAATATCTTCGAGCGGATGAACCGCTGCAGCGTCCAGGCGGCATAATCGGCAATGTCGCTGACGAAGCGAAATTCGCCGCCTGGCCGCAGGATGCGCCCGAGCTGCGCCACCATCTCGTCTTGCACGAAGCGGCGCTTCCAATGCCGCCGTTTCGGCCATGGATCGGGGTGAATCAGATCGATGCCCGCCAACGTTCCTTCGGGCAGCCAGCCGATCAGGCCGACGGCGTCGTCGAAATGCAGACGCACATTGCGCAGCCTATTGCTTTCGATGGCGGCGAGCGCCTTGACCATGCCGTTGACGAAGGGCTCTACGCCGATAAATCCAGCGTCCGGCCGTTCTCGGGCTCGGGCGATCATGGATTCGCCGCCGCCAAAGCCGATTTCGAGATTCACCTCCCTAACGAGGACAGGGAAGAGCGCGCCAAGCGCGGCGGGCGCCGGCCGGGAGAGATCAAGCGCAAGCTGGGGTAATAGTGAAGCAAAGAGTCGCGCCTGGCTGGGCCGCAGCTTATGCCCCTTGCGCCGTCCAAAAAATGCGCGCGGCTGTCTTTCGATGTGGTCCATCACTGTCATGCTCTGCGCAAGCGCAAGCATCCAGTTAATACCGGCCGAGCCGAAATTCCGAAGGCGCGATCCGTCGGCCGTTGATGAGACGCGTTCAACGCAGCGCGCGTTTGAGCGCGTCGGCGAGATCGGTGCGCTCCCACGAAAACCCGCCGTCTTTCTCCGGAGCGCGCCCGAAGTGACCATACGCGGCGGTGCGCCGGTAAATCGGCCGGCTGAGCTTGAGAGTACGCCGGATATTGGTCGGGCGGAGCGGGAATAATTCAGGCAGGAGCTTCTGCAGCTTCGCCTCTTCGACCTTGCCAGTGCCGTGGGTGTCGACCAGAAGCGACATCGGATCGGCGACGCCGATCGCATAAGCGATCTGAATGGTGCAGCGCTCGGCGAGCCCGGCGGCGACGACGTTCTTGGCGAGATAGCGCGCCGCGTAGGCGGCCGAACGATCGACCTTGGTTGGGTCCTTGCCGGAGAACGCACCACCGCCATGGGGCGCATAGCCGCCGTAGGTGTCGACGATGATTTTCCGGCCCGTGAGGCCGCAATCTCCGTCGGGTCCGCCGACAACGAAATTGCCCGTGGGATTGACCAGGAAATCACTCGATTTCTTCGGCATCCAGCCTTTCGGCAGCGCCGAGGTGACGGTGTCCTCGATCATGTCCCGCACCATGCTCGGGGAATACTTTTTGCCGTTTCTTGTCTGCGCGTTGTGTTGCGTCGAGACCACCACTTTGGTGCAGCCGACCGGTTCGCCGTCGACGTATTTCACCGTGACCTGACTTTTGGCGTCGGGCTGCAAATCGAATAGAGCGCCCGAGCGGCGCTTCTCCGACAGCACCTTAAGAATCTTATGCGCAAAATAGATCGGCGCCGGCATGAACGAGCCTTTTTCGTAGACCTCGCTCTCGGTGCAAGCAAACCCGAACATCATGCCCTGATCGCCGGCACCTTCCTCTTCGCCGCCTTTGGTTTTCTTGGCGTTGACGCCCATGGCGATATCGGGGGACTGGCCGTGCAGCAGCACCTCGACGTCGGCGCCATAGAACGAGAAGCCGTCCTGGTCGTAACCGATGTCCTTGACCACGCCGCGCGCAATCTCGGTGATCATCTCGCGATTGACCACCGCTTTATCGCCGTGCTTGTGGAACAGCGGGGCTTGGCCACGACCTTCGCCGGCGACGATAATCTTGTTGGTGGTGCATAACGTCTCGCAGCCAAGCCGCGTGTTAACGGCGCTTTCGTCGGCGATGCCGAGTTTGATGTCGTTCTCGATGAAGGCGTCGAGCACGGCGTCCGAAATTTGGTCGCAAACCTTGTCCGGATGACCCTCCGACACTGACTCGCTTGTGAACAGATAGTTGGCGCGTCGCACGGCGAAGCACTCCCCTCATAACCGGCCTTGACGTCACAGGCCTCAGAGCATGATCCCGAAAAGTGGAAGCCGGTTTTGGGATAAGATCACGCTCAAATCAACAACCTGGTCCGCGATCCGATTCAAGTGAAACGGATCAGGGCCCAGCCCGGCCGCGCGCAGCTAAACCCACGCGAAAGCAAGTGGTTGTTGCAGCGTAACCCTGCGCGGTCAAGACGTGGGCGAAAGATGGGCGGCTGCCTGCCCAGAGGAAACCACTTACGTCGCTGCAATGAAGTCAGAGACCCGTTCAGCGCTTGTCGCGGCCGGCGATTTGCTCGACGAGGTCGACAATGCGCCGCCGCAGCTTCGAATCGTCGATGCGCATAAACGCCTTCGTCAGCGCCAGGCCGTCCGAGGTGGCGAGAAAGTCGGACACGTAGGCGGGCGACGGCGCCTCACCCATCCCCTCGTGGCGACCGATAGTCTGGGCGGCCGGTGCGCCTTCAAAAAAGAACGACACCGGCACCTGGAGGATTTGTGAGATTTGTTGCAACCGGCTGGCACCAATCCGGTTGGTGCCCTTCTCGTATTTTTGGACTTGTTGAAAAGTAAGCCCCAGTGCATCGCCGAGTTTCTCCTGGCTCATGCCAAGCATCATTCGGCGCATGCGGACGCGGCTGCCGACATGCTTGTCGGTCGGGTTCGGCGCCTTCTTAGCCAACATAGCCATCTCAACTCCTGTGCCCCATGATCTAGTGCGGGTATTGAAAGTAATCTGTCACACTTGAAACCACTTTTCGCAAGTAGCGTCACGCACGAATTTTGTTGGTTATGCCGCATTCTCACTCACTGGGGAGACTAACGCATAGCTCTGCGAGTCGCTGCGCGTTTCGGTTGAGTTGGCGTGATGGTAAACATCCGCAGGTCGTCCGGGCCACCAGTTTTGCGGGTATTCTACAACCTGTTAACTACGCTTGTTAGTCTTAATCACGGTCGACGCCGTGGATCAGATCTTTGGATCCCTTCGTGTCCGGCGGCGTACGACGACGATTAGCGCCATGAGCACGAGAACGAATGCTGGAGCGTCGCCGAACCGGGCGTAAATGGGCGCGCCAATCGCGCGCGGTAACGGCGCGTCAAACACGCCCTCCGTTCCCAACGGCAACGAATTGAGGACCCGGCCGAGCGGGTCGACGACTGCCGATATTCCGGTATTGGCCGCGCGCGCCAGCGGCAGTCCAAGTTCGATGGCGCTCACGCGCGCTTGCTGGAAATGCTGATATGGGCCGGTGGAAATACCAAACCAGCCGTCGTTGGTCACGTTGACGATCCAGCCCGGGCGAGCACCCGGCGGCATGACTTCGCCGGCAAAAATGACCTCATAACAGATGAGCGGCAACGCGACCGGTGCGCCCGGAACAGCGATGAGCCGATGGCGATCGCCGGAAAGGAATCCGCCGCGCTGCCGCGTCAGATCCTCGAGGCCGAGCCGCTCGAGAATATGCTCAAGCGGCAAATATTCGCCGAACGGAACGAGATGCACCTTATCATAGACCGCCGCAATCGAACCGCTGTGATCGATGACGTAAATCGAATTGTACACGCCGGATTGCGCCGGATTGTCAGGATCGGCGAGCCGCATGGCGCCGGTGATCAGGACCGAATTTTGCGGCAACAACTTACTGATCTGCGCCAGTGCATCGGCCTCGCGGGTCAGAAAGAACGGAAACGGCGATTCCGGCCAGATCAATTGTGTCGTGCCGGCCATGCCCTGTGGTTGGGCGCTGGACGCCTCGTTGGAGAGAGCGACGTAGCGGTTCATCACTTCTTGTTTGGCCGAATAGTTGAAGCGCACGTCCTGCTGCAAATTCGGCTGCATGATGCGCAGGTGCACGCCGTCGACCAGTCGCGTCGGCGTGCGGTCAAGCCGCCAAACGCCGAATCCGCCAAGCGCGGCGAGGACGAGGATGCCGAGCGCGAGCGGCAGCCATGGCTTCCGCGTTTCAGTTGCATCGTCACTAAGCGTCGCGGGGCTGGCGAACACGGCAATGGCGATGAAGGTCAAACCCCAAATGCCGACCAGCGAAGCGGCTTGCGCCAACGCGAGTGGAGCCGTCAGGGCATAGCCGAACGCGTTCCAGGGGAATCCGGTCAGCAAATGACCGCGCAGCCATTCCGAAATCGTCAGTGCTGCGGCCAAAGCCAAAATGCGCAAAGCGCCACGAGTCCACAGAGCTCGGGCCAGCGCGACGCCGAGAGCGGTGTAGATGGCAAGCACCGCCGGTAGACCGATGACCGCGATCGGCAACAGCCAGCCGAAGTCCGGCGCATCGACCAAAAACGCGTAGCCGATCCAATAAAGACCGGCGACAAAATAGCCGAAGCCGAACCACCAGCCGATCGCCGCCGCGGCGGCCACTCCGCCCCAACGGCCGATCCCCGCACCGTCGATCAGCCAAACCAGCGTCGGGAACGTCAGAAACAAGACCGGCCAGGCATTGAAAGGTGCCATTGCCAGCGCCGAAAGCGCGCCGGCCGTGAACGCGATCAGTCGGCGCCGCCATCCCCAGGACAGCACAATGGCATGAACCAGCCTCGTCACGATGCCCGCGGCGCGTTCGGGTTCGGCCGGGCGCTCTCCTCGCGCGGCGCTGCCGGCCGGATCGGCGGGATTTTTGCCGGCGGCGGCAATTCGCGCACCGTGGCAGGGCGCCGGTCCTTGCGCAGATAGATTCGCACGCGCTTGACTCGCCGCGGATCGGCGTCGAGCACTTCCGCTTCGAACGGCTCCGGTCCCGGCACCAGCTCGCCGCGTACCGGCACATGGCCGGCTTTGGTGACCAGATAACCGCCGAGCGTGTCGACCTCATGCGCCACCTCGCCCACGTCGAACTCTTCGCCGATAGCGGCGCGGACGTCTTCGAGACTGGCGCGGCCCGTGGCCAGGAACGAGCCGTCGGCCTGCCGCGTCACCGCGGGACCCTCTTGTTCGTCATGCTCGTCGGCGATATCGCCAACGATCAGTTCGACCAAATCCTCCATCGACACCAGCCCATCGCTGCCGCCGTATTCGTCGATAACCAGTGCAAGATGAATGCGGGTCGCCTGCATTTTCGCCAGCAGATCGAGCGCCGGCATTGACGGCGGCGCATACAGAATTTCGCGGACGATCTTCGCCGCCGCCAACGGCAGTGAAAGATCGATATTCGCAAAATTAAGATCGCCGGCGTTCGGTTGCTCGGGCTGGCCGGATGGCCCGCTCCTGGCGGGCTCCTTCGCTCCGCGCGCCGCCATGAATGCGATCAGATCGCGGATATGGACCATGCCGGTCGGATCGTCGAGCGTGTCGTTATAGACCACGAGGCGCGAATGGCCGGCAACTTCGAAAACCTTGACCAGATCGCCAAGCGAGATGTCCTGCTGCACGGCGATAATATCGGCGCGCGGCACCATGATGCGCTCGATCCGCGTCTCGCGCAGCCCGAGAATATTTTTCAGCATCGCCGCTTCTTCGGGCGAAAAGCCCGACTGCGGCTGCTGCTCTTCAGTGAGGACAAGCTCCAGGTCGGCGCGCGTCGATGCCGCCTTCCACCCGAACAGGATGCGCATGACGCGCGTGAGCCATCCGTCCGGTTGTTCGCCTGGTTGCGACATCACCATCGGCAGTCCGCGGCGTTCGTTCTCGGGTGGTTCGCTGGGTTGAGGGAATTGGGCCATGGCGGATTTCGGCATTAGCGCCGATGCTGGAAACGGTGATGATGCCGACTATGCGGATTTTCGCGGACGTTTTGCGGCGAGTTTCTCGCCCCGCTTAATCGGGGTACGGCGGAGCGTGCGCACCGGCCGATAAGGATCCGGGATCGCCAACTGGCTGAGTATCTTGCGCTCGGTGCGTTCCATCTCTAGCGCGTCCTTGGGCCGTTCGTGATCGTAGCCGACCAGATGCAGGAAACCGTGAACCGCAAGGTGGGCGAGATGATGGGCGAGCGGTTTTCGTTCGGAACGGGCCTCCCGCGCGATGGTTTCAAAGGCGAGGACGATGTCGCCGAGGTGGCCGGCGGCGGCATTTCCTGTCGGAAAAGCCAGCACATTCGTGGCCTTATCGACGTCCCGCCAATCCCGGTTGAGTGCGCGAATTGTCGAATCATCAGTCAGGACGATAGCAAGCTCGGCGCCCCTTGTTGACAGCATGGCGGCCGCCCGTGTGACGGCGCGCCGCACCGCTGTTTGCAGCTTCCCGGCATCTTTCCACAGCTCGCTGCCGACCATCACGTCGACGGTGAGCGCGGGGCGCGCCGCGCGCGTCATTCGCGGCGCTCGCGCTTCTTCGCCGATTCCCGGTCGTAGGCTTCGACGATGCGCGCAACAAGTTCGTGGCGGATGACGTCGGCGGCGGAAAAGCTGACGTGGCCGATGCCTTCGACGCCATGAAGGAGCCGGACCGCGTCGGCGAGCCCGGAAGTCTGACCGGACGGCAAATCGACTTGACTCGGATCGCCGGTGACGATCATTCGGCTGTTCTCGCCGAGCCGGGTCAGCAGCATTTTCATCTGCATCGCGGTGGTGTTCTGCGCCTCGTCAAGAATGACCGCGGCATTCGATAGCGTGCGGCCGCGCATGAAAGCGAGCGGCGCGATCTCGATTTCGGTGGTCTGCAAGGCGCGCTCGACGATGCGCGCATCCATCAGGTCGTACAGCGCGTCGTAGATCGGCCGCAGATAGGGATCGACCTTTTCGCGCATGTCGCCGGGCAGGAAGCCGAGCCGCTCGCCTGCCTCCACCGCCGGCCGCGACAGCACGATGCGGTCGACCTCCTTGCGTTCGAACAGCTGAACGGCATGCGCCACCGCAAGCCAGGTCTTGCCGGTTCCGGCGGGGCCGGTGGAAAACACCAGAGCGTGGCGTTTGAGGGCGCGAATATAGGCGTCCTGCGCCGCGGTGCGGGCGCGCACCCGGCGCTTGCGCAAATTGATCTCTTCGAAATTCTCCCGCGCAGCGGCGGGATCGAAATCGAACAGCGAGCCTTGCGACAAAGCCAGCCGGATGGTGCCCTCGACGTCGCCCTGCACGACCTCGTCGCCGCGCTTGAGCCTGTCATAAAGGCTCTCCAGCACGCGGCGCGCCTGATCGCAGGCATCGCGGTTGCCCTCGAGGGTGACGGTGTTGCCGCGCGAATTGGCGACGACGCCGAGGCGGCGCTCGATCAAAGCGAGATTTTGGCCGTATTGGCCGAACAGCATCGAGGCGAGGCGATTGTCGTCGAAGGTGAGAGAGAGTTGGGCCGCGTTCTCCGGTGCGACGAAAACCGATTGGTCCGTTTCGCGTGCTGCCAAGTCAGGCTCCTGCGGGAAGCAAAGCGGGCTCCGGCGCATGCATTTGCGCATCCGGCGCAAGCGCCCCGAACAAGCTGTTGCTGGCGATTTCGGTGATCGTCACCGTGGCAATCCCGCCGAGCAGTGAGGCAGGCGCTGTGACTTGCACGGGCTGGAGATAAGGCGAACGCCCCGCCAACTGGCCGGGATAGCGGCCGTGCCGTTCAAACAGCACGTCGAAGCTGCAGCCGAGGCAGCGGCGGTTGAATGCCGCCTGGTTGCGGTCGATCGCCTGCTGCAGGCGCTGCAAGCGCTCGGACTTGGTTTGCTCGTCGATCTGCTCGTCCATATCGGCGCCCGGCGTTCCCGGCCGCGGCGAATATTTGAATGAGAATGCGCCGGAGAAGCCGACGTCGTCGACGAGGCCGAGAGTGGCGGAGAAATCGCTCTCGGTTTCGCCCGGAAAGCCGACGATGAAATCGGAGGTCAGCGCGAGGTCGGGCCGCGCGTTGCGCAACCGCTCGACGATATCGAGATAGTCCGCGCGGCTATGACGGCGGTTCATTGCCGCCAAGATGCGGTCGGAGCCTGACTGGACCGGCAGATGCAGTTGCGGCATGAGTTCGTGCAAATCGCGATGCGCCGCTATTAGATCGTCGCCCATGTCACGCGGATGACTGGTCGTATAGCGGAGCCGGTCGATGCCAGTAATCTGCGCCACCCCATACAGAAACTGCGCCAGCGACCACGGCCGCCCGTCGGGTCCTGCGCCATGATAGGCGTTGACGTTCTGGCCGATCAGCGTGATCTCGCGCACACCGGCCGCCGCCAGATTTTCGACTTCGGCGAGGATTTTTTCCACCGGACGCGAGATTTCGGCGCCGCGCGTGTAAGGCACGACGCAGAAGGTGCAGAACTTGTCGCAGCCTTCCTGC
Source organism: Xanthobacteraceae bacterium (assembly GCA_049285535.1). Classification (GTDB taxonomy): domain Bacteria; phylum Pseudomonadota; class Alphaproteobacteria; order Rhizobiales; family Xanthobacteraceae; genus BOG-931. The sequence continues at coordinate 1,195 of JBAQAB010000039.1, read as the reverse complement.
ACCGTGACGAAGGCGCTGACGCCGCGTGACTGCGTCGCCGCCCGGCTCGGCGCGGCGAGGTGGCCGAATTTGTCGTCAACGGGAAACTCGGTATCGACGGCCTTACCCTCGCGCGCGGCGCGCGCCAGCAGTTGCGGCAAGCGGTGATAGCTCTGTGGGCCGAACACCAGATCGACGGCCGGCTGCCGGCGAATGATCTCTTCACCCTCGGCTTGCGCCACGCAGCCGGCGACCGCGATGACGAGATCGCGCCCCGAGGTGGCGGCGGCCTCTTTTATGCGGCGCAGCCGGCCGAGCTCGGAATAGACCTTCTCGGCGGCCTTCTCGCGGATGTGACAGGTATTGAGGATGACGAGATCGGCGTCGTCGGCGGTAGCGGTCTCGACGTAGCCCTGCGGCGCCAAAGTGTCCGCCATACGACGCGAATCGTAGACGTTCATCTGGCAACCGAACGATTTGACGTAGAGCTTGCGGGGTCCGTTCATACCGGGTGCAGTCGAGCCTTTAGTCCTTGTATAAGCTCGTGATTCCGCTTCCTTCGCGCCGTGGCGAGGCGGCCGCGCAACGTTGACGTCTTACCGGGATTCCCGGCAAAAGGAAATCCTCAGTCCATCGGCTGGATATTGGCGTCCTTGATGACCTTCGCCCATTTGGCGACCTCGGACTTCATATAGGCATCAAGTTCCTCGGGCGTAGTGCCGCCGGCGCCGCTGTTGGTCATGCCGAGATCGGCGTAGCGCTTTTTGGTGTCGGCGCTGGCGAGAGCCTGCAGCGCCGCGGCGTTGAGCTTGGCAATAACGTCGTGCGGCGTTCCGGCCGGCGCAATGAGGCCGAACCAGGTTTCGGCGGCGTATCCCGGCAGCGTTTCCGCGACCGTCGGAACGTCGGGCGCCAGCGGCGAGCGCTGTGGGCTCGTGACCGCGATCGCGCGCACCGTGCCGGCCTTGAGCTGGCCCATGATCGCGGAAAGGTTGGCGAACATTGCCGGGATTTGCCCGGCGACGAGATCGGTGATTGCGCCGGCTTCGCCGCGATAGGGCACGTGAGTCATTCTGATGCCGGCCGCGTATTGAAACATCTCCGACGCGATGTGCGGCGTCGTGCCGGCGCCGCCGGTGCCGAAAATAATCTTGCCCGGTTGGGCCTTTGCCATAGCGATCACTTCGGCCGTGGTGTGCGCCGGAAACTACGGGTT
>JBAQAB010000038.1:0-12701 GCA_049285535.1 Xanthobacteraceae bacterium | reverse complement strand
GCCGTCCGGGTGATGCCGGGCGGCAGGGGCGAGGGCGGTGCCCGCGGGTGAGGCCTCATCAGCTTGGCTCCCGGGCGGTCCGGGCATCATGTCTGCCGGCATTACGACCGGCATGCGAGGTGCGTCGAAGCAATCCAGGACTTCTCCGCTGCACTGGATTGCTTCGCTTCGCTCGCAATGACGAGGAAAATGACAACGCTGTTTGACATCGCTCATGCGCGGAGTGCGCGCGCGAGAGCGGGAACGCTTGCATCCGCCCCCGCGGAAGCGGGGGAGGGGGACCATCCGTAGCTCGCGCAGCGAGCGAAGGATGGTGGAGGGGGCTTCTGACTCAGAGCTTCGTTGTCGTCTCAGAACAATCGTCGCGGCCCGCGCCCCGCCCACCATCCTTCGCGCTACGCGCTTCGGATGGTCCCCCCTCCCCGCTATCGCGGGGCGGAATAAGTTTAATCGAACAACGCCACCGCCCGCGTCCAGCCGCCGGAACCGGCTTTGATCTTGTGCGGGAAGCAGGCGACGGTGAAGCCGTGCGCGGGAAGCTGTTCGAGATTTTGCAGCTTCTCCATGTGGCAATAGGGAATCTCGCGGCCGGCTTTGTGGCCTTCCCAGATGATCGCGGGGTCATGCGTCTCGAGCCAGCGCTTGCGGGTATACACGAAGGGGGCATCCCAGCCCCAGGCGTCGATGCCGGTGACGCGCACGCCGCGCGAGGTGAGATAAAGCGTGGCTTCGCGCCCCATGCCGCACCCGGCGGTGAGATACGCGTCGCTGCCGATGCATTCGGACGCGCGCGTGTTGACCAGCACGATGTCGAACGGTTCGAGCGCATGACCGATGCGCTTGAGCTCGGCCTCGACCTCCGCCGCCGTCACCACATGGCCGTCCGGCACCTTGCGGAAGTCGAGCTTGACGCCGGGGCGGAAGAACCAGTCGAGCGGCACCTGATCGATCGTCATCATCGGCTTGCCGTCGATCGACTTCGATTGGAAGTGGATCGGCGCGTCCATATGCGTGCCGTTGTGCGTCGTGAGCTGGATGTTTTCGATGGCCCAGCCTTCGCCGTCCGGCAGATCCACGCGGCGCAGGCCAGGAAACAAGTCGCACAACAGCGGCGCCGTGTCGGCGTTGCTCTTGTACTCGATCTTCGGCCGCATGAAGGGCGGATCGTACACCGTCTCGTTTTCGAGCGGGGACGACAGATCGATCATGCGGCTGGGCAGTTTCATGTGGCGGCTTGCTCTTGGTTAGGGCTTGGCGCCCTTGCCCGGGTTCTGCGTATAGAGGCCGAGCTCCTCGCCCTGCGCCAGGATCTTGCCCTTCATCGCGTCCTGCGCGGCGGGGCCGTCAAAATCCTTGGGCAGATCCAGCGACTTTACGCTGAGCGCATAAACGGTGAAGTGATAGCGATGCACGATATCGTCGTTCCACGGCGGGCAGGGGCCATCGTAGCCGTAATACTGCCCCTTCATGGCATCGTTCGACGCCGTCACCTTGGTGTAATCGTTCAGCCCCTTGACGCCGACAGTGGAGGCGGCCGGCTTGCCGTGCAGCACGCGGGCGTTGGAATCGGCGCCTTCCTTGATCGCGGTGACGTTGGCCGGAATGTCGACCAGCACCCAGTGAAAGAAGTCGTGACGCTTGACGTCGGACGTCATGGTCACGCCTTCCTTATTCATCATCTCGCGATGCTCAGCGGGCGAATCGGTATCGTAGAGAATGATGGCGTAGGATTTTGTGCCCTTCGGGCCTTTCGACCACGCGATGCCCGGATTGATGTTCGGGCCGCCGGTGGTGTGGCCTTGCGCCGCCGGCGCGCAGAAGGCGTATTTGTTCGGCACCGTGCCCCCGTTCTTGAAGGAATCGACGTGCACTTTCAGCGTGGCGGCCATCGCCGGCGCCGCAATCAGCGCCGCACCGGCCGCAAGCACTATGGTCGCTCTGACGTTCCCCATGTTTCCCTCCCGATGTGTTCTGCGGCGCCGTTTTCGGCGTCGGTGACTCCCACACGTCCCCAAGCGGGAGTTCACCGATTAATTTATACCGGTTATTGATGGGCGAGGAAGGGGTGAGTGATGATCCTGATTACCGGCGCCAGCGGCTTTGTCGGTTCGGCAGTGGCGCGAGCACTTCTGCAATCCGGCGAACAGGTGCGCGTCCTGATCCGCCCGACAAGCGCGCGGACCAATGTCGCCGACCCACGGCTGGAGATTGTCGAAGGCGACATTTCCGACGCCGCTTCGATCGCGCGCGCTATGACCGGCGTCCGTCATCTGTTTCATGTCGCCGCGGATTACCGGCTGTGGGCGCGCCACCCGGACGACATCGTGCGCACCAATGTCGAAGGCACCCGCAATGTGATGAACGCGGCGCTCTCCGCCGGCGTGGAGCGCATCGTCTACACCTCGAGCGTCGCCACGCTCGCCTCGCGGCCGAACCGCGCGCCGAGCGACGAGACATTTCCGCTTGCCGCCGCAAACGCCGTCGGCGCCTACAAATACAGCAAGGTCATGGCCGAGCGCCTGGTCGAGGCCATGGTGGCCGAGCAAAAATTGCCGGCGGTCATCGTCAACCCGTCGACGCCGATCGGGCCGTGTGACGTTCGTCCGACGCCGACCGGACGGATTATCATCGAGGCCGCGGCGGGGCGCATGCCGGCCTATGTCGAGACCGGGCTCAATCTGGTCCACGTCGACGATGTCGCCGCGGGTCACGTCGCCGCCTTGCACAAGGGCCGCGTCGGCGAACGCTACATCCTCGGCGGGCAGGATGTTCTGCTCGGCGACATGCTGCGTGACATCGCCCGCCGCGTCGGCCGCTCGCCGCCGAAAATACGTCTGCCGCGGCAGCTCATTTTCCCGATCGCCTACGGCGCCGAGGCGATCGCGCATTTCACCGGCCGCGAGCCATTCGTGACCACGACCGGGCTAAAGCTGGCGAAGGATCACATGTTCTTTACCTCGGCCAAGGCCGAACGCGAGCTCGGCTACCAGGCGCGGCCCTATGGCGAGGCGGTCGCCGAGGCCGTCGCCTGGTTCCGCCAGCACGGCTATCTGAAAGTTTAATGCGCGATCGGACCGGCTCGATCCAATCCGCTCATTCCCGCGCAAGCGGGAATTCAGACTGGGTCCCCGCTTGCGCGGGGACGAGCGCAACAGTCTGGGTCATCTTCGCTCTAATGCGCCGCGCTGCGCTCGCGCAGGAAATGGAAGAACTCGACGCCCTCGCGCAGCCGGCGCTTCATCATCTGCGGACTGCGGATCATCTCGCCGACGATCGAGGCGATCTTGCCGGAGCGGAAATAGAAGCGCCGGTAAAACTCCTCGACCGAGTCGAATATCTCGGTATGCGACAGATGCGGATAGTGCAGCGGCGCGATCTGCACGCCGTCGTCATTGACCAGTTCGGCATTGGCCTCGTCGAGCCAGCCGTTCTGCAGCGCCTGGTCGAACAGGAACGTTCCGGGGTAGGGCGCGGCGAGCGAAACCTGGATGGTGTGCGGATTGATCTCGCTGGCGAAGCGGATGGTCTCTTCGATGGTTTCCTTGGTCTCGCCCGGCAATCCCATGATGAAGGTGCCGTGGATGGTGATGCCCAATTCATGGCAGTCCTTGGTGAATCTGCGGGCGACGTCGATCCGCATGCCCTTCTTGATGTTGTGCAGGATCTGCTGATTGCCGGACTCGTAGCCGACCAGAAGGAGGCGGAGGCCGTTGTCGCGCAGCACTTGCAGCGTCTTGCGCGGCACGTTGGCCTTGGCGTTGCACGACCAGGTCACGCCGAGCTTGGACAATTCCTTGGCGATGGCCTCGGCGCGCGGCAGATCGTCGGTGAAGGTGTCGTCGTCGAAAAAGAACTCCTTCACCTCGGGGAAGGCCTTTTGCGCCCAGGCGATCTCCTCGATGACGTGGCCCACCGAGCGGGTGCGGTAGCGATGGCCGCCGACCGTCTGCGGCCACAGGCAGAAGGTGCAGCGGGATTTGCAGCCGCGCCCGGTATAGATCGACAGATAAGGGTGCTTCAGGTAGCCGATGAAATAGTTCTTGATGTCGAGGTCGCGCTTGTAGACCGGCGTGACGAACGGCAGGCTGTCCATGCTTTCCAGGATCGGGCGCTCGTCGTTGTGCACGATGACGCCGGCCGAGTTGCGATAGGACAAGCCGGCGATGTCGGCCCAGGATCGTCCGTCCGCGATCTCCTTGATGGTGAAATCGAACTCGTTGCGCGCGGCGAAATCGATCAGCGGCGATGCGTTCAGGGAGCCTGCCGGGTCGACGGCGACCTTGGCGCCGACCAGCCCGATTTTCAGAGCGCTGTTGGCTTCCTTGAGCGCCTTGATGGTCGCGACATCGGAGGCAAACGATGGCGCCGAGGTGTGCAGCACCACGAGATCGTAGTCCCGCGCGCTCGCCGTCACTTCGGCGAGCTTGGTGCCGTGCGGCGGCGCGTCGACAAGCTTGCTGCCTTCGACCAAAGCGGCAGGCTGGGCGAGCCAGGTCGGATACCAGAACGAGCGGATTTCGCGGCGCGCCTGATAGCGCGAGCCGGCGCCGCCGTCGAAGCCGTCGAAAGAGGGGGCCTGGAGAAATAATGTCCGCATCACGTTTCGACCTCGCCGTAATAAGCCAGCCTATTGTCGGCCCGCAGGCCATAGCGATGGCCGCGCCATTCCACGCCGCGGCCGAAGAAGCTGACAATGAAAATAGCGAAAGACAGCAGATCGCGCAGCGGCCCGAGCCAAAAGAATTCACCACGCAGGTGAAAGGCCCGATCGATCTCGCTCTGCAGTACGAAGCGGCAGGCGAGCGCGGCGACGACGATCAATCCGGCCGGGTTGATGCCGCCAAGCGCCAGGCCGCAGAGGGCGAGCGGCAGTGCGTGGGTTATCGCCAGGCCGGCAAAGCCTGCCGGATCGATGGAGCGGATCGTGCGCGCCCAGCGCAATTCATGACCGATGAGATCGTTCGCCGAGCGCTCGGTGCAGACGTGGGCGATGATGTAATTGGGGATTGCGACGGTCTGTCCGGTGCGGCGCACCAGCGCGCCGAGCGCATAGTCATCGGCCAACTGGTCGGCCACCGCTTCAAAACCGCCGATTTCGGCAAGCGTCTTGCCGCGGAGTGCGATCGTCGAGCCGAAGCAGGGCGCGGCAAGGCCGAGCTTGAGCCCGACCAGCACATTGGGCAGGAAATGATAGTCAATCGCCGCAGCGCCGAGCCGCGACCAGATGCCGGCGGCAGCAGCGCCGCGGTAGAGGCATGTGACGAGCCCGACGCCGGGCCGCGCCAGAGCGGCAATGATGTGATCGAGATAATCGGGCGCGACGACGATGTCGCTGTCGGAGACAACCAACACCTCGTGGAGCGCTTGCCGCGCCATATTGATCAAATTCGAAACCTTGCGGTTCTCGCCATGGCGCCGCGCATTGATCACCAGCGTCAGGTCGCGATCGGGAAAATCGGCGACAAGCTTGCGGACGACGGCGACAGCCGGGTCGGCGGGATCGTCAACGCCGAACACGATCTGTACCGGACTCGGATAAGCTTGCGCGCAAAAGCCGGCGAGATTGGCATACAGATCCGGCTCCAAGCCGTGCAGCGGCTTGAGAATGGTGACGGCAGGGCGATTGCCAGCCGGCGCGGTCGCCGTTCGGACAAAGCCGCGCGCGGCCCATGCCGCAAAAAGCGCATAGCCGCAGCCAAGCGCGGCCGCCGCATAGCAAACGACCGACGCCCAAGCGGCGATATTGGCAAAAAACGCGTACACGCTGACCTCTGCCCGGCCCTGTCGACCATGCACTATATTGCCCAACTGCGGTCCATGCACGTTTAACCGACGGCAAAATCCGGGCCGTGTGGCATAAGCGGATTGCTTCCCGACCGTTGCTATTTGCCGTGGGACAACAAGTGCTTCCCTTCGAGCGCTTGCCATCCGACCAAGGCCGGAATTCCCAGGATCAGGTCGGGAACCCGCTTGATGAGCGCCATGGCGAGCGCAATTTCGGCCGGGATGCCGAATATTGCAGATGCGGCGATAAGCGCGCCGTCCTGAACGCCGAGTCCGCCGGGCAGCACGAAGGCGGCGGAGCGGCTGCCCTGGCCGAGACTTTCTATGGCCACGGCTTCGGCCACGCTGACCGGATGGCCCATGAAGGACAGCGCGATCCAGACTTCGCTGGCGCCGAAAAACACCGCGGCGAGATGGACCAGGAACGATGCCGAGAGACCGCGATGATTTTGCCAAATCTGCTGCAGGCGGCCGCCGAGGTCGGCAACGTGATTGAAAGCCGCCCAGTTGCGCTTCTCGCCGAATGCGACAAGCCGCCGTATGAACGGTTCGAAAGCGCCAAAATTCAAAGCCAGGAAGAATCCGCTCACCGCCGGCAATGCGACGGCGAGCATGACGAAGGTCATTGTGGTGAGCCGATGTGTCCCGGCCAGATCGAGGACGATGCCGATCCCGGCTGCCACAAAGACCAGGAGGCATACCACCTGGATAAAAATGTCGATCAGGACGCTGGCGATCGCCACATTTGTGGCTATGCCGAATTGCGTAAGCAGCCGTGCGCCGATGATGTCGCCGCCGACGCCGACGAACGGAACCAGCGAATTGATCGCTTCGCGCACGAAGCGCAGGCCGGCGAAAATGTACGGGCCACGCTGGGGCGGTGTGAGCAGGCACCACCAGCCAACCCCGGCCGCCGCCAGCGCCACCGCTCTGGCGATAACGACGAACGCCGTGCCCCATTGCGAGCTGACAAGAGCCTGCAAAACCGAGGCGAAGCCGAAATAAGCAACCAAAGCGGTCAACAGCACTAAGCCAAAGCTTACGGCGAGCGGGGCAAGTACCTTCATTTACCGGCCATATCGTGGATTTCTCGCATCGTTATCGTCGACACCGGCCGGGGCCATTCAATCGGGTGTGCACTGTGTCTTTTCTGCACTAGTGGAGGCCGTCTGCTGTTTCTATCCTATATTTTCGTACCACCAGAAACGGGGGCTCCCATGAAGAAGATCGCGTTCGGAACGGCCGTTATTCTTGCGCTGCTGAGCATTGCCGGTTGCGCACAGACCGGCAAGGGCAAAGCGCCGCCGCCAGTTGTCACCAAGGGCTGACCTCGACAGAGCGACACCGTTCGTCTGTCGCGTCCAGTCAATTGGCAAGGGGAAAGAGCTGGCCGGGCACCGGCTCGCCTTTGCCGCACAGCTAACGTAGAGCGGGGGCAACGTGATCATCGTCGTCGGATTGGCGTTTGAAGCGCGCATCGCCGCCGGACCCGGCGTGCACGTTATTTGCAGCGGTGACGGCCGCAACTTGGCGGCGAAGCTCACGGCGGCGATCGCGGAAGCACGCACGCTGGTCCGCGGCTGTCCGGGAATCATCAGCTTTGGCGTGGCCGGCGGCTTGGCGCCGCATCTGCGGCCTGGCACCTGCGTGGTCGGCTCGGCCGTCATCTCCGGATCTAACCGGATGCCGATCAGCCGAGAATGGTCGGAGAAATTGCTGCAAACGATACCGGACTCGGTTTCCGGCGCGCTGCTCGGCGTGCCGACGCCGATTGCGCATCCTGACGAGAAGCGTTCGCTCTATTTGAAGACCGGCGCAATCGCGGTGGATATGGAGTCGCACATTGTGGCGTCTGTCGGTCTGGCGCACGAGGTGCCGGTCGCCGCGATCCGTGTCATCACCGATCCGGCCAAGCGCTCCTTGCCGGTATCCGCTGTTGCCGCCATGCGCCCGAATGGAACCACCAATATCGGCGCCATGCTGCGATCGGTGCTGAGCCGGCCGCGCGACTTGCCCGCACTGTTCCAAACAGCGCTCGACGCCCGTGCCGCGCGGGCCACGCTGGTGCGCGGCAGGCATCTGCTCGGACCTGCTTTTGCTTCGCCGCTGACGACTTGAGAGGCTAAAGCCATGTTCAAGTCCGCCGCAGACGAGTTGAATCAATGGGCCGACCAATGCCGGCGCTGGGCTAAAGGCGCCCGCACGCGCGATCAGCGGCTGACGTTGCAGAGCCTCGAGCGGCTCTTGGACGATGCCGCGATCGAAGCCGAGCAGGATGCGGGCGAGAATGCGCCACTCGCCCCGACGCAGGCACGACCATCCTGACAGAAAGCGCGTCGTAGCGCGTCCGTTGCCACGGGTGTAAAAGCACGGCAACGAGGCTCCGCAATGACTCTGCAAATTCCCGCTCCGCAAGCTTTGGGCTATGTCGGCGTGCGCGCCAAGGATTTGGGCGACTGGGCGAGCTACGGCTGCGGCCTGCTCGGCCTGCAACGCATCGACAAGTCGCGCTCGACGCTGGCCTTTCGCATGGACGACCGCAGGCAGCGTATCCTGGTCGATGCCGATGGCGGCGAGGGTATCGGCTTTTTCGGCTGGGAGGCGGCTGACGCGACCGCGCTCGACGGGCTGGCGGCGCATCTGGATAACAGCGGGATCAAGGTCGCTCGCGGTGCCCGCGCGCTCGCCGATGAGCGGCACGTCAAGGATCTGATCGTGCTCAACGATCCGCTGGGTAATCGCCTGGAGATTTTTCACGGCGCCGAAACGGCAACAGAGCCGTTCAAGCCCGGCCGCTCAATCTCGGGCTTTCGCACCGGTCCGCTGGGCCTCGGCCACGTCGTGCTCAATGTCGACACGGCGGCAACGATCGACCGGCTGATGGCGTTCTATCGCGATACGCTCGGCTTCCGGCTGACCGATTATTACTCGCAGCCGTTCGTCGCCCGCTTTCTTCACCTCAATCCGCGCCATCACAGTCTCGCTTTCATTCAGACCGGAAAGAACGCGGTCCATCACATCATGATGGAGCTGTTCAGCTTCGACGATGTCGGCCAGGGTTACGATATCGCGCTCGGCGAAGCGGGCCGCGTCGCTACCACGCTCGGGCGGCACACCAGCGACTTCATCACCTCGTTCTATAGCTGGACGCCGTCAGCGTTTATGGTCGAATACGGCTGGGGCGCGCGCTCGATCGACGTCGAGACCTGGCAGGCCTATGAGCGCAAGGAAGGCCCCAGTATGTGGGGCCATGACCGCGCTTGGCTGTCGCCGGAAGATCAAGCCAAGGCCCGTGCGCTGCGGCTGAAGAATGCCGAAGGCGGCTATCGCCGGCCGGTCCAGGTCATGGACGGCAATTACGAGGTGATGTCGGGCGTCTGTCCGTGGTGGGACAGCGTGAAGTCGCGATCCGCCGCGCAATAATTCACGCATGGATGCGCCCGCGAACAACGTCCACACCCGTGCGATCGCGCAATTCGTCTCGGGCCTGACTTACGAGCAAATCCCGGTCGAAGTCCGTGAACGGATAAAACTTCTCATCCTCGATTCGCTCGGTTGCGCCGTCTATGGCGCCAATCTCGAATGGTGCCGCATCCTGCGCGAGACGCTTGAAGCGCTCGATGCGACGCGCACGACGTCGGTCTGGGGGACGAGCCGCCGGCTGTCTTCGCCGCATGCGGCTTTGGTCAACGGCACGCAGGTGCAGGGTTTCGAGCTTGACGACGTGCACCGCACCGCGGTCCTGCATGTCGGCGCGGTCACGCTGCCGCCGCTCATCGCGGTGGCAGAAAGCCACGCCAAGCTGTCCGGCCGCGATTTTCTTACCGCCGCCGTCGCCGGCTATGAAATTGGTCCGCGCGTCGGCTTGTGCATGGGCCAGGAGCATATCGGGCAAGGCTGGCATTCCGGCGCAACCGTCGGCGTATTCTCTGCGGCGGCTGGTGCGGCGCGGGCACTCCAGCTATCCGCCGACGCGACTGTGCACGCACTCGGTATCGCCGGCACGCAATCGTCCGGCCTGATGGCCGCGCAATATGGCGCCATGGTCAAGCGCATGCATGCCGGCCGCTCCGCGCAAAGCGGGCTCTATGCGGCGCTGTTGGCGCGCCAAAACTTCACCGGCATCGTCGACGTGTTCGAGGCGCCATATGGCGGCTTCTGTACCACGTTCTCGCGCTCGCAGGATCGCTTCAATCTCGCGGCCTTGAGCGCCGGCCTCGGCGAGCGCTTCGAGACCATGCGTATTTCGCTGAAGTTCTATTCCTGTGTCGGCAGCAACCACACCACGCTCGACGCCATTCGCGATATCCGCAAACGCCGGCCGTTCGCGGTTGAAGACGTCGACAGCATCGTCGTGCACGCGTCGCAAGTGACGCTCGATCATGCCGGCTGGCCGTACAAGCCCGAAGGTCTGACCGCGGCGCAGCTCAATCTGCCGTTCTGCGTGGCCACGCTGCTGATCGAAGGCGATGTCTTCGTCGACGAGTTCACGCCGGATTGTGTCGCCGATCCTGCGCGCGTCGCATTAGCGCGCAAGGTGAAGGTGGTGCACGATCCGGCGATCACCGCGCTCGGTGCTGCGCATCGTCACAAAGTGCGCGTCGAGATCAACTTCCGCGACGGTTCGACCGAGACCGAGGCCCGCGAGGCGCCGCGCGGCAGCGAGCAATCCTTCGCGAGCGCCGACGATATCGCCAGAAAGTTCCGCAAGCTTGCGGAGCCCTCGATGGGCAAGCACGCCGATGCGATTATCGAGGCGACCTTGGACCTCGACAATCTGTCGGACAGCCGGATGTTGATCGATTTACTACGGCTGCAACCCTGAACAAGATGACGGGTTAGTCCAATCCGGGCTAAGTTGGCTGGATGAATAACGAAAAAATCGAATTCGGCGTCTTCGACCATCTCGATCGCACCGGGCCGTCACTTGCCGATTACTACGAGGACCGCCTCAAGATCGCCGAAGCCTACGATCGCGCCGGTTTCTACGGCTATCACCTGGCAGAGCATCATGCGACGCCGCTCGGCATGGCGCCGTCGCCCAACGTCTTTCTTGCCGCCCTGGCGCAACGCACGCGGCGGCTCCGCTTCGGGCCGATGGTCTTCGTGCTGCCGCTCTATCACCCGCTGCGCCTGCTCGAGGAAATCTGCATGCTCGACCAGATCAGCGGCGGGCGACTCGAGATCGGTTTCGGACGCGGAGCCTCGCCGATTGAGTTGGCGATGTATGGCGAGGATCCCGATGCGGCGCAGGAAATCTATGCGGAAGGCCTCGAACTGATCCTCAAGGGCTTGACGGTGAAACGTCTCGATTTCCACAGCAAGCATTTCTCGTTCGACGATGTACCCATAATGCTGGAACCGCTGCAAAAGCCTTATCCGCCGATCTGGTACGGCGTTCATGCGCCGGACAGCGCCGAGCGCGCGGCCAAGCGCAATCTTCATGTCGTTAGCCTCGATCCGCCGGGCGACACGAGGCTGTCGATCGAGCGCTATCGCGCGACGTGGCGGCCGCCGCATCCGGGCGCCGCCTTGCCAAAGCTCGGCCTCGGCCGCTTCATCGTGGTCGGCGAGACCGATGCCAAAGCGATCAAGTTGGCGCGACGCGCCTATCTGATCTGGCACCAAAGCTTCACCTACCTGTTCCGTCTGCGCGACCATCCGCAAGTTCATCCGCGCCCCGCCGATTTCGACGCGCTGATGGAACGCGGCCAAGGCGTTGCCGGCTCGCCGGCGACGGTGTCGGATTTCCTCAAGCGTCAGCTTGGCGAGACGCAATGCAATTATGTCGCCGGGCAGTTCGCCTTCGGCGATATGACCCGCGAGGAAGCCTTGGGTTCAATCGGGTTGTTCGTCAGCCACGTCATGCCGGCAGTGCTCGCAGCTAATGACGAAACGCTGATGGCGGCGCGATAGCTTCTAACTGTCGCGCGAAGCCTTCAAGTGGTGCAGCACTCTGGCGCGCAGCGCCGCTTGCTCGTCGGCGCTCCATTTGCGAAAGCCTTCGCCGGATTTAAAACCGAGCTTGCCGTCGGCCACCAGCTTTTCCAGATAAGGTGACGCGGCCGGCCGGCTGTCGATCGCCGGCAGCACGGTATTGTGGATGGCGAGCGTCAGATCGGTGCCGACGAGATCGGCATTTTCCAGCGGACCGAGCACGGCAAGCCGCCGTCCGAACGAGGCTTTGATCACCGCATCGACGGTCGCCGCATCGCAGATACCGTTTTCGACGAGCGAGATCGCTTCGCGCCAAAGCGCGTGCTGCAGCCGGTTGCCGATGAAGCCCGGCACGTCTTTCTTGACATGCGCCGGTTTTTTGCCGGCGTCGCGGTGCAGATCCATGGTCCAGGCGACGGCCTCGGGCGAGGTCCATTGCGTCTCGATCACTTCGACAAGCGGCACCAGGAACGGCGGATTCCACCAATGCGTGCCCAGCGCGCGCTCGCGGTTTTTCAATCCCTCCATGATCGAGGTGATCGGTATGACCGACGTGTTGCTGGCAAGGATCGCTTCGGCGGGGGCGTGCCGTTCGATTTCTGCGAATAGCTTCTGCTTGAGCGGCAGATCCTCGAGGACCGCCTCGACGACGTAATCGGCCTCGCGCACCGCTTCGGCGAGCTCGAGGCACGGCCGTATCCGCGCGATCACCAACGGGTCGTCGCCAAGCTCGCGCAAATTGGCGGCTATGCGCTTGGTGACCGTATCGAGGTTTTTCATCACCGTGTCGGTGATGGTCACGTCGTGACCGGCCAGCGCGAAAACCTGCGCGATGCCATGTCCCATCAGCCCGGCGCCGATGACGGCGATGCGGGCTTGCGACACATCTTTCGCCATTGTTTCAGCCCGCCGTATAGCCGCCGTCGGCGTAGAGGATATGTCCGGTGTAGAAATCGGACGCCTTCGAGGCAAGGAACAAC
>JBAQAB010000037.1:0-3212 GCA_049285535.1 Xanthobacteraceae bacterium | reverse complement strand
TTCCAGGCGCGCGGCTATGAGGTATTGAGATACACAGGCTCTGAAATCTTCAATGACCCAGTGAATTCCGCTTTCGAGTTAGCGTCGTATCTGTGGGACCGCGCAAAAAATCAACGATCAAGTGCGTGAGGAACGATAATCCCTGTTCAAATGCTGATAATGGGTCTCCGGCGCCCAACTCAGGGTACTATCCGCGGAGCGGCGCGAGATTGACCGGCCCGTCGAACAAGCCGCCGATCAGCTTCAGCGCCTCCGCCGCGCGCGCGTTGCTCCAGCCGCCGTGCTTGGCGTTGAGCCGGAATTTGTCTTCGATGTCGGCGCGGGTCAGCGGCTCCTGCGCGCCGCCGCGCATGTAGGGCTGGCGTTCCTCGACCACCGTGCCGTCGCGCAGCGTGGCGCGGATGTGGCCGGTGAAATTTTTCGGATAGGGATTGTTCGGATCGATCGCGTAGCGGACCTTGGCGGCCAGCGCGAGGACTGTGGGATCGTGCACCGCCGCGTCGGTGAAATCGCTCAAGCCCACATTGCCGCGCACGAAGCCGGCGGCGATGCAATAAGGCGTGGAGAATTTGCCGGAATAGCCGTTGGCGGGATGCTGCTTCGCCGCGAGCGGCTCCCACAGCCGATGCACCGTGCCTTCGCCGACCTCGCAGACCATCTCGGCGACGTCATCGGCCTTGATGCGCGCGCCAAGCCGCCGCGCGCAGTCGATGTAGGGATGCGTCATGGTCCCGCACGGATAGGGCTTGAACGCCAGCGTTTCGGTCACCCAGCGCGTGCCGAAATCGCCGATCAGCGCGTCGTAGTCGCCCGCGGTGGTGCGCGCGAAGCCGTGAAAGAAGCCATGCACGCCTTCGAACACGGTGCGCGGCCCGGAAAAACCGGCGCGGCCGAGCAGCGCCGCGCGCATGCCCGATTGCGCCGCCCAGCCGGCATGCAGCCGCTTGGTCCAGGCGCCCTCGGCGAGGTATTCGATGATGCCGCCGGCCATCGACGCCACGGTGCCGAGCGCGTCGACCATCTGCCGGGCTTCGAGTTTGAGCGCCGCACCGACGCCGGCCGCCGCGCCCACGGCGCCGAACACGGCGGTCGGATGAAAGCCGGCTTTGTGGGTGAGCGTCGGCGCCACCAGGCTGAGCCGGCACATGGTCTCGACGCCGACGGCGATCCCGAGCAGCATGGCGCGGCCGTCGAGCTTTTGCCGCTCGCAGACGGCGAGCACCGCCGGCACGATCACGGCGCCGGCATGGACCGGGCCGCCCTCGAAGGTGTCGTCGAAATCCTCGCCGTGGATGGCCGTGCCGTTTACCAGCGCGGCAGCGGCCGCGGAAAACGTGGCGGCGTGACCGATCGCCGTGCACGGCCCCTCATCGTCGCAGCCGGCGAGCGTGATCTTGACGTAATCCTCATTGCGCGCGGTGACGGCGAGACCGACGACGTCGATCAAAAGCTCTACGCATTTCTCCCGCACGGCCGCGGGCAGGCGCGCGGCATCGAGCGCGCAAATCTTTTCCGCCAGATGCTCGGCAATGGCGGTTTTGGGGAGGTTACTGGATGCCATCGGCCACTGCCCGTCATGCCCGGCCTTGCGCCGGGCATCCACGTCTTAACTTTGCATGCTCAAAGGCGTGGATGGCCGGGACAAGCCCGGCCATGACGCATTCCCATCAATACTTCGCCGAGATCGGCAATTCCTCCGCCGGGAACAGCGAGATCAGGCGGCAGCCTTTGTCGGTGACGACGACCTCTTCCTCGATGCGCGCCGCGGAATAGCCGTCGGTCGCCGGGCAATAGGTTTCGATCGCGAACACCATGCCTTCCACGATCTCGGTCGGGTGATCCATCGACACCACGCGCGAGATGATCGGCCGCTCGTGCAGGTTCAGCCCGAGGCCGTGGGCGAATTGCAGGCCGAAGGCCGCCATCTCGTCCGGGAAGCCGAACTCCTGCGCCTTCGGGAACACTTCGCAGATATGCGCGGTCGAAGCGCCCGGCTTGATGCGCGCGATGGCGTTGTCGAGCCACTCGCGCGCCATCCGGTAAGCGTCGTGCTGCGCCGGCGTAGCGCGCACGACGTTGAAGGTGCGGTAGTAGCAGGTGCGATAGCCCATGAAGCTTTGCAGTATGTCGAAGAAGGCCTGATCGCCGGGCCGGATCATGCGGTCGGTGAAATTGTGCGGATGCGGGCTGCACCGCTCGCCGGAGATGGCGTTGACCGCTTCGACGTCGTCGGAGCCGTGAGTGTAGAGGAACTTGTTGACCTCGGCGACGATATCGTTTTCGCGAATGCCGGGACGCAGCATCTGGTTGACCACGTCATAGGCGCCGTCGACCATGGCGGCGGCGCGGTTGAGCAGCGCGATCTCGTCGGCCGATTTCACCTCGCGCGCGCTCAGCATCACCTGCTGGCCGTCCTTGATCTTGAGCCCCGCTTTTTCCAATTCGAACATCATCGGCGGCTCGATGATATCGACGCCGATCGGCATTTTGGCGACGCCGGCGTCTTTGAGGATCGCGGCCATTTCCTCGGCATGGCGTTTCATCAGACCGAAGGCGGGATCCACGGTGCCCCGCAGACCAACCAGACCGGCCTTGCAATTCTCCGGCTTGAGCCACGGCGCATAGAGCTTGTGGTGCATGGCGGCCGAGCCGAAGTCCCACAAAATGGGGTCGCCGCCGCGCACCAGGAGCGCCCAGCGCGACAGCTTGTCGCGCGCCCACTCGCCGATCTTGGTCGAGGTGACGTAGCGGATATTGTTGTCGTCGAAGAGCAAGAGCGCGCCGAGATCGGAGGCTTCGAGCGCGGCTTGCGCGCGCGCGAGCCGGTAGCGGTGCATGCGCCGGTAATCGACGCGCTCCTCGAAATCGACCCCCATGGTGCCGAGCACCGGCAAATGGCGGCCCCAATTGTAGCGCGGATTGATGTCCTCGGCGGTGATCTTGATCGGATCGCGCTTGGTGATGTCGTCCATGGCGTACTCCCTTAGAGATCTAGTGGCGCGTGATGGAACTATATCTGTTTCCCGGGCGCGGCGCAGCACGAAGTGGTGCGCTGCAGACCCGGGATCGTTGCGAGTTCAGAGCATATTCGCCCCGAGCTTGCGAAGACCCCGGATCAGCGGTGCACCGCTGCGCGCTGCACCGCATCCGGGGGAGCGTTATTCGCAGCAGAATAAGTTCATCATAGAGGTCGCGCCAAGTCGGGTTCACGT
>JBAQAB010000036.1:0-5650 GCA_049285535.1 Xanthobacteraceae bacterium | reverse complement strand
GGACCACCCTGCGCAGCAGGGTGGTGGAGGGGGCGTCTGACTTGACGCTTCGTTGTCGGAGCAGAAGAGCGTCGAGTCCGACGCCCCGCCCACCGCCTTCGGCGGTCCCCCCTCCCCGCTGGCGCGGGCGGGAAGACGAAGCGTCAATCCGCCTGGATGTTGGCGTCCTTGACCATCTTCTGCCATTCGACCAGCTGGGCTTTTATGTAGTCGCCGAGCTCCGCCGGGGTCGAGGAAAAACCTTCGAAGCCGACGTTCTTGAATTTCTTCTGCACGTCGGGGCTGTCGATGATCTGGCGCAGCGCGCCGTTGAGCTTGGCGACGACGTCAGGCGGCACGCCGGTCGGCGCGACGAGGCCCGCCCAGGCGTCAAGGTTAAATCCCTTCAATCCGGACTCGTCCATGGTCGGCAGATCCGGAAATAGCGATGAGCGCTTGATCCGCGATACCGCGAGCGCCCGCAGCGTGCCGGCCGCGACATGCGGCATCGCCGTGGTGAGGTCGGCGAACATCATCGAGACGCGGCCGGCGATGATGTCTTCGAGCGCCGGCGGCGTAGAGGTGTAGGGCACGTGGATCAATTTGATCCCGGCCCAGTTGGCGAGCGTATCGCCGCCGACGATGCCGGCGGTGTTGCCGCTGGCGAACGACAGCTGGCCGGGATTGGCCTTGGCATAGGCGACGAGGTCCTGGACCGAATGGAACGGCAGCTTGGGGTTGATCACCAGCATCAAGGTGAAGCTGCCAACCCGCGTGACCGGCGCAAAGTCCCTCATCACGTCATAGTCGACCTTGTGCAGGAACGGATCGGCGGAAAGCGGCGAATTGGTCGCCATCAAGAGCGTGTAGCCGTCGGCTGGCTGGTGATGCACGTAGGCCGCGGCGACCGCGCCATCGGCGCCAGGACGGTCCTCGACGACGATCGGCTGCCCGAGCGCCTTGCTCAGCGGATCGGCAAGGATGCGGCAGAGCGTATCGCTGGCGCTGCCGGGCCCGAACACGGAAATCATCGTGATCGGCCGTGACGGGTAATCGTCGGCGCGCAGCGCGTTGTTGAGCAGGCCGTTGCACACAATGGCCACGGCGACCGTCACGAAAACGGCAAACAGCTTTTTCATGGCTTCCCTCCTGGTGGCGCAATTTTTTGATTGCCGGCGTGTCGGCTTGCGGCGCCGCACGGCCTTACAGCCGGGAGGATAGCAGATTTATAAGCGTCCGCGTCAGGCCCTGCCGCGACAACTCGTTCCACCGTTCTGTGGACGTCATCCTGAGGTGCGAGCCATAAGCGCGTTTACGCGCGTCTTCGACACGCTATGGCGAGCCTCGAAGGATGCAGCCGAGGCGCAGCGGCCGTCGCCCTTCGAGGCTCGGTGCCTTGCACCGAGCACCTCTGGGTGACGGGACACTAACGGATGAACGTGCCGCCGCGCAGTTCGGCAAAGGCCTGCTGCAGTTCGGCCTGCGTGTTCATCACGATCGGGCCGTGCCAGGCGACCGGCTCCTCGATCGGCTTGCCGGAGACGAGGAAAAAGCGGATGCCCTGGTCGCCGGCCTGCACGGTGACCTCGTCGCCGCGGTCGAACAGCACCAGCGACCGGTTGCCGGTCTGCTCGCGCACGAGGATCTCGTTGGCGCCCTCGGTCTTCTCGGTCAACACGCCGAACGGTGCCGAGGCGCCACGGAAATCGCCGGAGCCCTCGAACACATAGGCAAAGGCATGCCGCTCGATTTCCACCGGCAGCGTCTTGCGCTTGCCCGGCGGCACGGAGACATCGAGATAACGCGGATCGGCGGCGACGCCTTCGATCGGTCCGCGGCGGCCCCAAAAGTCGCCGCACACGACGCGAACGCGAGTGCCATCGTCGTCGACAATCTCGGGAATCTCGGCGGCCTTGACGTCCTGATAGCGCGGCGCCGTCATTTTCAGCGACGACGGCAGATTGGCCCAGAGCTGAAAGCCGTGCATGCGGCCTTTGGCGTCGCCCTGCGGCATTTCCTGATGCAGAATGCCGCGGCCAGCCGTCATCCATTGCACGTCGCCGGCTTCGAGATTGCCGTGGTTGCCGAGGCTGTCGCCATGCTCGACGGTTCCCGCCAACACATAAGTGATGGTCTCGATGCCGCGATGCGGATGCCACGGAAAGCCCGCGCGATAATCGTCGGGCCGGTCGTTGCGGAAATCGTCGAGCAGGAGGAACGGATCGAATTCGCTCGTATTGCCGAAGCCGAAAGCGCGGTTGAGCTTGACCCCGGCGCCCTCGATGGTTGGCTTCGAGGTGACGATGCTTTTCACGGGCCGGATGGACATGATGTTATGACCTTATCCCGAGGAATTGATTGCACTTCAGATGGGCGATCGGCCGCGCCGAGCAAGAAGGCACATCGATGATACCAATTCCTTCCGTCATTGCGAGGAGCGAAGCGACGAAGCAATCCAGAACTGCGCGGCCGAACTGGATTGCTTCGCGAAGCTCGCAATGACGCGGTGGCAATCAACCCAGCGTGACCATGCCGCTCCAGAACTGCTGCACGCTACCGACATCGACATCGTATTTGCGCACAAAGGAAAGCCTACCGTCGGCGCCGATGCGCATGACCGTGATGCCGGCGGGCAGCGTGCCGTCCTCGGCGGCCATGATACTGGCGACGACCAAAAGCCGGCCGCTCGGATCGATGCCGAAGGTGCGCAATTGCAGGCCGCGGCCATCGAGGTTTTGCATCAGCCTCGGCTCGCCCGTCGCCTCATCGATGGCGAAAGCGGCGACGCTGTTCTCGCCGCCGGGCGCGACCTTCCGCGCGCCGGGCCCTGAAGCCGGAAAGGTGCGGTTGGTGAGATAGACGAATTTGCCGCTGGGATGAACGTGGATCGGCCCGGCGCCTTGCGGCACCTTCGTCTGGGGATCGGACAGTGTCTCTTTGGTGAACAGCGGCGCGCGCGAAAGTCCGGTCTCGCTATCGAGAGCGTAGACGTAAAGCTTATTCTGCCGCTCGATCGAGACAAACACCCATGGCTTGGTCGGATGGAAATCGAGATGCCGCGGTCCGAAGCCGAGCCCGTTGCCGGGAGCGACGGAGGCGAGATTGCTCAATACGCCGTCGTTGAAGCGGAACGTCTTGATCGCGCCGGGATCCTCGGGCTTGCCCTCGCCGGCATTATTGCCGCGCGTGACCAAAATCACGGTGCGGTGGTCCGGCGCGACGCGGATCTGATGAGCGTAGATGCCGGTGTCGAGATGGCCGGGCTGCGCCACCGGCGCGCCGATCGTGCCGTCGGCCTCGAGGCGATGAACGGTCACGCCGCTTGGCGAATTGTAGGCGGCCAGCAAATACCGGCCGCTCGCGTCGACGCACGCATGGATCGGCCGCGACGGCAGCGCCGCCGGATCGCCATGCGGCCGCAGCGCACCGGTCGCCGGATCGATCGAAAGCGCACTGGCATGATGCTTGTCGCCGGCGATGCCGGGCCCGCCACTGCTCGACACCACATACAAAAAGCGCCGCGACGGATGCGGCCAGGCATATTGAATATTGGCCGGCAGCGTGACCGCGCCGTGCTTTATCAATTCGGCGCCGTCGACGTCGATATCGTAAAGCGTCAGCAGGGGGCCGACACTGGCGTAATACACTGTCTTGGGCATGGTGAATTTCAGTTTGCGGATTTGAATCAGAATAATGCGCTAAAGGAATGAGCAGCGGAACAATACATCGTCGAAAGATGTCGAGCAATTAGGTGCGTATGCAAAAAGGTTCCGCGCCGGTCTGCCGCTTATTTGCCCAATATTTGGAACGCTGCCGTTTCGAATGCGTTCTCATTGATATGTCGTGCCTGCGGGCAAAGTTCCCGATCATGGATTTGTGACAACAGAGGAGCATAGGGATGAAAACAACGATCAAATTAGCGATGGCAGCTGCGTTATTGGCAGGCGCTTCGTCCTTCGCGCTGGCGCAAACGAGCGGCTCGACCGCGGGTAACGCCGCGGCGAGCGGCGGACCCGGCACGCACCAAGTCGGCGGACCGAAGACCGGCACGGCCTCCAATACGCAAAAGGTCATGAAAAATCAGAACGGCTACCAAGGCCGCCAGTAAATCGGTCGACAATTAGTCTTGTAGTTTGCGCTGCAAGCCCGGGATTGGGAACTCATCCCAATCCCGGCTTTTCTACGCCGGCGTTAACCGGCGAATTACGATGCCGGTGCGTCGGCGCAGGATTTCAGCAAGCGACCGATTAGGGCATCGATCAGGACGACGCTGCGAAAATTGCCCGGCGTCATGTCGCGGTCCGGAATTTTCACGGCGAATTCGGCCTCGACCGCGAGCATGAGGTTGACGGTGTCGAGCGACGACAATCCGGCCTCGCTCAAATCCGCGTCGTGATCCACCGCGCGATCGAGACCGCGCTTGGCGAGAATTTCGCGCACCAGTTCGGCGATGCGATCGGCCGTCGACGAATTCATGCGATCCAGCACGGTGAATTTTTCCCAAACCTAAACGCGAAAAATCGCGGCTTTATGGAACCATCATCGCATACGGCGCTCGCCGAATGGTTAGCACGATGCCGGTTTTCGATTGGTAACCTTTACGATAAAGAAGCGCGCTAATTCCCGATAAAAGCCGCGATGATTTGTGAGTTTTGCGCTAGCTGTCGTGCAGCGATATCGCGTCGAATGCGACAGGCGGCACTTCCAACGCGAGTTCATTTATGAATGTGCGAACCGCAACGGTTCTAGAGGTCGATCAGGACGTTCAAACGGCGCGCACTGCCGCGCGCGGCATTCTTGCCGCGGCGAGCAATCTGCGCACCGCCGACGCCGGCGATCTGCTGGCGCGCGCCAAGAGGGTCGCCGCGATTGCCGCCGAACACGCCGCGGCGGTCGATCGCGATTCGCGGTTTCCTGACGAAGCGATAGCCGCCGCGCGCGCCGAGCGCCTGCTCGGCATCGCCGTGCCGCACGAGCTTGGCGGCGAGGGCGCGAGCACCGCGGAAATTATCGACATCTGCTATACGCTCGGCCGCGCCTGCGCGTCGACCGCGATGATCTATGCGATGCACCAGACCAAGGCCGCTTGTCTGGTCCGTCATGGCCGCAGCAGCCCCTGGTATCAGCTTTTGCTGCGCCGGCTCGGCAGCGAGCAACTGTTGTTCGCATCGTCGACGACCGAGGGACAGAATGGCGGCGACGTGCGCAACAGCGCCGCGCCCATTACCCGCAATGGCTCGCGCATCGGCCTGGAACGGCAAGCCACCGTCATCTCCTACGGCAAGGCGGCCGACGCCGTCGTCACCACTGCGCGCCGCGCCGCCGACAGCGCCAGTTCCGATCAGGTTTTGGTCACCTTTCTCAAGCAGGACTACACGCTCCAGCCCTTGGTCGGCTGGGACGCGTTCGGCATGCGCGGCACCTGCAGCGAGGGTTTCAAGCTCGTCGCCTCCGGTTCGAGCGAGCAGATCGTGCCGGTGGGTTATGACAAGATCCACGCCCAAACCATGATGCCGGTCGCGCATCTGCTTTGGAGCGCGGCCTGGACCGGAATCGCCACCGCCGCAGTCGAGCGCGCCCGCGGTTTCGTCCGCGCTGCCGCGCAACGCGACGGCGGTAAATTGCCGCCCGCCGCGGCGCATCTGACGCGCGCCAACGCATCGCTGCGGAC
>JBAQAB010000035.1:0-4238 GCA_049285535.1 Xanthobacteraceae bacterium | reverse complement strand
GCGCCAGGATGTGCAGACGGTGAACGTGGCGTCGACCGTCGACGCATTCCGCGAGAGTTTCCCGCTGAGCTCGACCGCCTACGTGATCGCCGTCGATGACGCCGATCGCTATGTCGGGCTGATTCTGGTGGCGGACGCCCATGCCGCCGAATCGGCCGACAAGTCGATCAAGGAGCTGCTGCAGCACCCCGACGACATGCTGCTGCCCGGCATGGCGGTGAAAGAGGCCGTGCTGGCGTTCGACCGCGCCGAATCCGAGGCGCTGGCGGTGGTCGATTCCTACCTCGACCGCCGCGTCGTCGGCATTCTCACCGAGGCCTACGTGCTGCGCCGCTACTCGGCCGCACTCGAAGGCCGCCGCCGCGACCTGGTCGGCGAGGACTAGGCCCCATACCACCTCTCCCACCTGTGCAATTGCGGGGAATGCGATAAATTAGAACCCGTCGGGGTCCCGGCGCGACCAAGGGCCGGCAGGGGAGGCGTGAATGGGTAGGATCGCTGGACGAAAAGTGTCTGTCTTGCTGGCTCTGTCGCTATTTTCTGGCGGCATCGTCACTGCGTCGGCGCAGACATTGAGCTATGCCGACGCCGTCGACCAATTGGCCTCCGCTTGCCGCGGCGATCTGGCGAAATATTGCAGCAAGGTCGAACTCGGCAACGGCCGGCTGCGAGCCTGCCTCGATGCGCACCAGAACGTGGTCTCGCCGCGCTGTCAGCAGACCCGCCTCATGGTCTATGCCTCGATTGCCCGGCGTGCCGCCGCGCAGCGCGACATCGGCCAGATCTGCGACGCCGATATCGAAAGATTGTGCGGCACATCGCATGCCGATGCGCATCTCGTGGAATGCCTGCTAAGCGTTGCGCCGACCGCGATGAGTCCGGCCTGCAACCAGGCCTTCACCGATACCGGCTGGCGAACGGAAAGGGCTCAGCAATGATCAGGCATCAGATCTACGCCGTCGCCGCGTTGATTCTCGCGGTCGCGGCTACGGTGGCCGCGGCCGATACGCGGCTCAATTCAGGCCAGATCGCCACCAGTCTGGCGGCCGTCAGCAATAATGGAGGGCTCGACCTCACGGCCGCCCAGATGCGGCAGGCGGTGCTGGACAATATCCGCAACTATCCGGGAGCGCTGCCGCCACGTGCCCTAAATTTTCCGCAGCTCACCAACCTGGCTCAGTTCACCGTCGAGATTAACTTCAATTTTAATTCCGCGGTGATCCGGCCGGAATCCTACCGCGACGTCGGTGCCATCGCCGATGCGCTGCATAATCCGATTCTGCTCGGTTACGGCTTCCTGGTCCTCGGCCACACCGACTCGGTCGGTGGCCGCATGTATAATGTCGGCTTGAGCCAGCGCCGCGCCGAAGCCATCGTCGCCGCACTGGTGAATCCGTTCGGCATCAATCCGGCCATTCTGCAGCCGGTCGGTATGGGCGAAGAGCAATTGCGCGACCCGGCGCACCCGACGTCGGGCGTCAACCGCCGCGTTCAGCTCATCAATGTCGGCAAGAAATTCTGCTTCGGCCGCTCCGGCGAGCAGTTCGTCTGCCAATGAAGAGCGGGCAACGCGAGGCGACTTCGAATCTACGGCCGCAAGTACGCGTACCTCTGTGCCTGCAATTCCGCGAGCTTCACCACGCCACCTTTTTCGGCAACGGCAAAGCCCGGCAGCAGATCCTTCAGGGTGACGTGCTGGCCTTCCATGGTGTGGATGCAGGCATTCAGTCCGAGTCCTGCCTTGCGTAAATCTTCGACGTCATGCGCGGTCGCCGGCGCGACTCCGTCGAGGTGAAACGCTTTGAGCGCCGGGCCGTGAACCACAAGCGCGATCGTCACGTGCTGCGGCCCGCCCATGCCGTCAAAATGATTGCGGATATTGCCAAGGACGAATCCGACCTTGTCGAGATCGGCCAGGTGATAGACCGCCTTGGCCGCGTCCGGCGCCGCCGCGCCGGCCGATTGGACGAAGGTCGCCATCGGCATGATGGCGCACGCGAACTGAAGCAGATTGCGTCGGCGCATAGGGTCCTCCATGGCAGCCGGCCGCTTCTAACGCTTTCGGCGCATCGCCGCCAATTCCTTGCGGTCGGCGACCAGCGAAGCGCATTCGTTCAGACTGGTGCGGTCGAGCCGGAACACTTTGTCGTCGGCGCCGGCCTGCAATGCGCCGGCCGCCTCCGCGTCGGGGGCGTTGCTCTTCCAGATGCGGATGTGATCGAGCGTGAGGATGATCGCATTGTCGCTGTCGGCGAGCGTGACATTGACGCCGCCGCCGTCGCAATCGACGTCGCATTCGAAATCGATGCCGGCGGGCCTGGTAACCCGGTCCGGTGGCGGGATATCGGAATTGTCCGGATCCTTGATCGTCGGTGCATGGCCGCAATTGCCGCTGGAATCGAAATTGCCGGGGCGATCGCGAAAACTAACGCCGAGCCGGAATGCGTACTGTAGATTTGGAAAGTCCGCATCCTTCTCGGTACTGATCAGGAGCTTCATCACGCTGACCTTCTGCAGCGGATGTTGCGCCAGGTGCTCGGCATCGTATTGGCGCGCGAAACAGGCATAGGCTTTCGGGTTCGGAACGCTTCCGGCGAACATGCGCTTGGCAAAATCGGCGTCAAGTTTCTGGTCGTCGGCCAAGGCCGCAAGCGGCGCTAAAACTGCCGCGGCGGCTATGAGCCCAGCGAGCATTGTCTTAGCACACAACCAAGCCATCTCACCCTCGGATCGCAATACATTATAATAGTTATAATAGTTCGCATAATTAGCGCCCACACTTAGTCGCCGCCGCTGCCGCCGGCGTTCAACGCTACTTGCGCCACCCGACCCCCGATGGACCGCGTTGGCCGCAGGGATACAATGGCTGCCAAGCCGACGGGAGTGAAGCGCCATGGACGAGCGGACAACGGTGGATTGCGTCGCCAATGCGCGCGCCCTGGCACCCGTCCTTGCCGCGGCGGCGTCACGCATCGAGTCAGGGCGCGAATTGCCGCCGGATCTGCTCAGCGCGCTGCACGAGGCGCGCATGTTTCGCATGCTGGGGCCGCGCTCGCTCGGCGGTGAGGAGATTTCCCCGGTCGCCTTTGTGCAAGCCATCGAAGAACTCGCCAAGGTCGATGCCTCGACGGCGTGGTGTATCGCCCAGACCTCGGTCTGCTCGACGATCTCCAAGAGCATGCCGCGGCAAACCGCCGAGGAGATTTTCACGGACAACCCGCGCGGCGTGCTGGCCTGGGGCGCCTCGACTCACAACAATGCCAAGGCCGTCGCCGAAAAGGGCGGTTACCGGGTCACCGGCGTCTGGCCGTTTGCCAGCGGCAGCCGGCACGCCACTTGGCTCGCCGCCCATTGCTTCATCGTCGAGCCGAACGGCGCGCCGCGCCGCGATGCCGACGGCAATCCGGTGCAGAAAACCTTGGTGGTGCCGCGTGAGCGCGCGGCGATCAACGATGTCTGGCACGTGATCGGCCTCAAAGGGACCGGCAGCGACAGTTATGCCTTCACCGATGAGTTCGTGCCGGAACAGCGCGCCATCGCCTATCATGCGATGGACCCGGCCGAATGGCGCGAGCGCGGCCCGCTCTATTCGTTCAGCATCTACCAGCTGTTCGGCTCGACCTTTCCCGCCATCGGGCTTGGCATCGCGCGCGCCATGCTCGATGCCTTCATCGAACTGGCGCGCACCAAAGTGGCCGGTAGCGGTTCCTCGCCATTGCGCGACAATGCGGTGGTGCAATCGCAGGTCGGCGTCGCGCAATGCCAGCTCGCCGCCGCGCGGACATTCTTCCTCACCGCGTGGGAGGATATCTGGCAGGGGGCGCAAAGCGGAACGGTGTC
This sequence comes from Xanthobacteraceae bacterium, assembly GCA_049285535.1. Taxonomy (GTDB): domain Bacteria; phylum Pseudomonadota; class Alphaproteobacteria; order Rhizobiales; family Xanthobacteraceae; genus BOG-931. The sequence continues at coordinate 398 of JBAQAB010000035.1, read as the reverse complement.
GCTGGACCAGCGCGTGCGGCTGCGCATGGCCTCGATCCACGCCAGCCAGCAGGCTCGACAAGTGGTCGAGACCGTCTACCTCGCCGCCGGCGCCACGGCGGTTTTTGCCAGCAATCCGTTCGAACGCCGCTTTCGCGATATGCATGCGGTATCGCAACAGGCGCAGTCGCAATTCGCGATTTTTGAGGCGATCGGCCGTTATTTCCTCGGGCTGGGCGCGAACCCGCGTTTGTTCTGATCGCGTCTTGAGGCCGCTGGCGCGCACCGCTCCGCTCGATTATGAAATTGAAACCCAGGACCTGAGCCATGATTTTTGAAGAGCGCGTTGCCGAGCTGATGCGCAAATTGCTGCGCAAGTAGCTTTATGTGCTGATCTCGACGCCGGTCGTGCCGCCGGA
>JBAQAB010000034.1:0-1566 GCA_049285535.1 Xanthobacteraceae bacterium | reverse complement strand
TGCGCGCGCTTGGCGTCAAGCCAGAATACCGCCGGCGTCCCGGTGAGGCGCGCGCGGCGCACCCCGAGCTTGACCCAGTCCCGGATCGGGGCGTCCTTGAGCTGGCACATGCGGAAGATGTCGCCGGTCTCGACCGGACGCTCCAGCAGCACCTTGCCGTCATCGGCGATGACGCGAACCGTTCCGTCCGCGGGCACTTCGAAGGTCTTGTCGTGCGAGCCGTATTCCTCGGCCTGCTGCGCCATCAACCCCACGTTCGGCACCGAGCCCATGGTCTTGGGGTCGAACGCGCCGTGGGCCTTGCAGTCGTCGATGACCGTCTGAAACAGCCTCGCGTAGGCGCGATCCGGGATCGCGGCTAATACGTCGTGCAGCTTGCCGTCGGGGCCCCACATGCGGCCGGACTCGCGGATCATCGCCGGCATCGAAGCGTCGATGATGACGTCGCTGGGCACATGCAGGCCCGTGATCCCCTTGTCGGAATTGACCATGGCGAGGCCCGGTCGTTTCGCATACTCGGCGGCGATGTCGTCCTTGATCGCCTTTTTCTCCGCTTCCGGCAGCGTTTCGATCTTCGTCAAGAGATCGCCGAAGCCATTGTTCAGATTGACGCCGAGACGCTTTAGCGTGGCGGCGTGCTTGGCGATCACATCGGCGAAGAAGACGGAGACGGCATGGCCGAACACGATGGGGTCGGCGATCTTCATCATGGTCGCCTTCACGTGCAGTGAGAACAGCGCGCCTTCCTTCTTGGCGGCTTCGATCTGCTCGGCGAAGAAGGCCCGCAGCGCCTTGCGGCTCATCACCGCCGCGTCGATGATCTCGCCGGCCTGAAGCGGCGTTTTCGCTTTCAGCACCGTGATGGCGCCATCGGAACCGACAAGTTCGATGCGGGCGTTGGTCGCCGCCGCGACGGTGATCGCGATTTCCGAGCCGTAGTAATCGCCGCCCGACATGTACGCCACATGCGATTTGGAGTCGGAACTCCAGGCGCCCATCTTGTGCGGATTGTTGCGGGCGTATTGCTTGACGGCGCCGGCGGCGCGGCGGTCTGAATTGCCCTCGCGCAAGACCGGGTTGACGACACTGCCGAACACCTTGTCGTAGCGAGACTTGATGTCCTTCTCGGCTTCCGTTGCGGGCTTGTCGGGATAGTCTGGAACGGCGTAGCCCTTGCCTTGCAATTCCTTGATGGCGGCCTTGAGCTGCGGGATCGAGGCGGAGATGTTCGGCAGCTTCATGATGTTGGCTTCGGGCCTCGTCGCGAGCTCGCCGAGTTCGGCGAGTTCGTCGCTCATCCGTTGTGCGGGTGGGAGCTTGTCGGAGACACTGGCGAGGATGCGGCCCGCCAGCGAGATGTCTTTCAACTTTACGGACACACCCGCCGCGCCCACGAAGGCTTCGACGATCGGCAGCAGGGAATAGGTCGCGAGCGCCGGGGCTTCATCGACCTTCGTCCACATGATTTCGAGATCTGACATGCTTGCACCTCTTGGCGCCGTGCTTGTTTGGGCCGACCGAAAACCGAACATTTGCAGGCGCGGTGGAATGATTTCCCTCGCGGGC
>JBAQAB010000033.1:0-5236 GCA_049285535.1 Xanthobacteraceae bacterium | reverse complement strand
CTTTGACCTCGTTGCAAAAGATCGCGATGGCCGCGAGATAGCAGCGCAGCGGCAGCTTGTGGCTGGCGAACAGTGTGCCTGACGTGATCGAGAAGTCTTTACCGCAAGCCCGACAACGGAACCGCGGCGCGCCTTTGAGGCGGCGGCAATCATAGGCATCAACGCCACCGCAATGCGGGCAGACTGGCTCGCCGTTCGTATCGGCCCAACGGATACGGCGGAATGTCGTTTCCGCCTGATCGTCCTTCATGGTGAAAACGGACGCCAGCGAGAGACTTTTGGCGGCTGCGGAAAGGAGGAAATGTTGGGCCATCTGGATACCTATCGTTTATGAAGCTATCATATCCGATAGGCATTGACAGTCAAGTGCAAAATATCATATGTGATAGGCTCTCACATGCGATAGGGGCATGGCTGCATGAATATCAAGTCGGAAGAGGAATGGGCCGAACGGGCGGCTGCGTTCCTAAAGCACAAGCTCGGGGAATGTGAAGTGACCTATGCCGAGCTGGCAAAACGGCTCAAAAAGCACGGTTTTAAGACCGAAACCGAGGCCAGCGTCACGAATAAGCTAAAACGGGGGACATTCCCGGCCACGTGGTTTCTGGCGGTACTTGCAGCCCTAGATTTAGACGGCGTAGCATTGGAGGAGATTTAAGAGAGTCATCGGGGGCTAAATGGTTGAGTATGGGGGAAGCAAAGATGCCCATGCCACAGGCAATGACGATAAGAGCCAAGCCGACGACAAAGGCTGCCGCTCCATAGTCATCACTAACGACAATCGCAACGTATATCCCCACGCAGCCCAAGAGAACGGCAAAAAGCCAAACTGGGTTGAGAAAGGGACTTTGATCGTTCTGTTCTTGACCCTTGGAGCCGCTCTCTTCGCTGGATTTGAAGCGTACAGACTTGCTGACTCCACCGAAAATACCGCCAAAGAGCAATTGCGCGCCTACGTCGATATTGGCACTTCCCGATGCGCGGTAAGGTTTGTGAAGCCAGATCAGCCAAAGGCGTTCTGCACCGTTGTTGTAAAGAACTTTGGTCTTACTCCATCTAATTATGTCGCCTTCATCGCGCGAACGGTCGTTCGGGAAATGCCCCTTGACGAGAGCAAACCGTTGCCGCCGCCAACAAGAAACCCTCTTCTCAGTAGGCTGCCTCCGGGAGGAGTCATAGATGAAGGCGTTCCTACAGAGGAGGACGTTCTTACAGCCGATCAGGTTACATCTTATACCAACGGTACAGGGGCTATCTATTCGTATGGCGACATTACGTTCGACGATGAATTTAGGCGTCGATGCATCATCAAATTCCGGCTCAGAAACTTGGCTGCCGAGGGCACATTTGTCTCCCTCACCCAGGGCGGCAACAGCGTTTTGTGCAGCACCGAAAATAAAATAAAGAGCGACAACTAAAATAAAAAGGATCGCCCAGAACCGTCTTCCATTTGAGCTTGTGGCGTTTGCGCCATAATACCGGGGTAATCAAGGGCGCGGATGGCGCCGACGAGCTGCTCGACGACCGCCGCCTCCCGATAAAGCGCGCAGATGACGGTGTAGATCGGCAATTCGCGGTCGTCGCGATATGCGGGCGTTTCCCCTGCCGTTTCGGTGAAGCAAGCACTCAACAGCCGCAGGATCGCCGCCGCCAAAAACAGGACGCAGCATACACCGCTCAATCCCTCGATCACGGGCAGGGGCGCGAGAGTGAAGAAGATGAATGCGATCGCCACCGCGGCGATGGTCTGGAAAGCCGGTCTACCGCGCTCCGGCGGCGCATTTGAGAACAGTGGCTGGTTCAGGCGCAGGCTGTCGGCCGCCCGACGGCCGAGGGCCCGCTGACTATGCTGCAGAACGAACTGGCGGAGCCGATCCGCCGAGGTCAGGCGGAACGATTGCAGCCACGCCGGACGTTGCTGGCGAGGATCGGCAAGCCGGCGAGCGGTGCCACCGCGGGGTGCGACGATCCAGACCAATCGGCGCCCCTCGCGGACCGGCAGCAGTCCGGCCGCCGCAGCCTGCACGAGTTGATCGTCATCAACCAGGCAGTCATTGCGCGAAATTTCGTCGAAACGCTCAAAGGAGGTGCCGAGAGAGTTCGCCAGCGCTATCAGGTAGGCTTCCTCGGTCATGGCGTCGGCGCAGATCAGCACCCGCTCTGCGCCGACGCCGATCGACTTGGCGCGCCGCTCAGCGGTGGCCAAAATCCGACGCGGCAGCAGATGGCGGACGCATCCGAGCTCCGGGCAACCGCTCGGTCGGCTCGCAACATTTTCATGGCGGCCACGGTGCGGCAGGGTGGTCCGTGACGCTACGTCCGTGAGCCAAATTCCTGTTTTGGCGCGGCGAACGGCCGCTCTCCCACCGCCACCGACCACCACGGTTGGCCCCCAACGCAACGTCCGGCGCCGCCTGCCTCGACTTTTCCCCAAGCGACCGCTAAGCGGGCCGATACATGCAGCCGATACAATCGTGGCCTATGCCACCTGGAATAGCAATATCAAGGCACTTCGCGCGAGTTACCGCGCCGCTCGCCCTATTGGCGATGCTTTGCGCGGCGCTCGGTGGCGGTCCCGGCGCGCGACCGGCCTGGGCGCAGGACGGCGTGGCCTTGCCCCGGGGCGCCGCCGCGGTGCCCGGATTCTGGGACCCGCGCCGGCGGCCGGAGCGTCCCGACCTGTCGCGCATCCAATCGATCCGCTTCCTCACCGACCTCGATTATCCGCCGTTCGACTATGCCGGCGCGGACGGTAACCCGGCCGGGTTCAACGTCGACCTGGCGCGGCTCTTGTGCGAAGAGATCAAAACCGCCTGCACCATCCAGGCGCGCCGCTTCGATCTCTTGCTGGATGCGCTCAACGCCAATCAAGGCGATGCCGTGATTGCCTCGATTGCGCCTACCGCCGAGGCGCGTCAGCGCGCCGATTTCACCGATCCATACTATCGCACGCCGGCGCGTTTCGTGGCCCGGGTCGATAGCCCGATCCGCGATGTGCAGCCGGAGCTGGTCGAGGGCAAAAAGATTGCGGTGGTCGCCGGCACGGCGCACGAGGCGTTTCTGAAGGAAATGTTCACGGAAGCCGAGGTGAAGCCCTACGCCAATGACGAGGCGGCGCACGCGGCGTTGCGTAATAAGGAGGTCGACCTCTTGTTTGGCGACGGCATTTCTTTGGCGCTCTGGCTCAACGGCACCGATTCGGCCGGCTGCTGCGCGTTCCGCGGCGGGCCGTATCTGGAAAACCGTTTTTTCGGCGAGGGTGTCGGTATTGCCGTCAAGCGTGGCAACGATCTGTTGCGGCAAGCCTTGAACTGGGCGTTATTCCGGCAGTGGGAAAACGGCAGCTACACCGATCTGTGGCTGCGCTATTTTCCGATCAGTCCGTTTTGAGGCATTTGCCTCGCGGACCTGCCGCGAGGGCGCGCATGACCTGCGACGAAAGCAAAATCTGATGACGAATGGAGAAATCGCCACTACCGCGCTGCGCGAAGTCGCAGGGCTTTCGCACGCTTGGCCGTTCGAGGAAGCGCGCAAGATCGTCGCGCGGCTCAAGCGCAAGCCCAAGGACGAGGTGATATTCGAGACCGGCTATGGACCGTCGGGGCTGCCGCATATCGGCACGTTCGGCGAAGTCGCGCGCACATCGATGGTGCGTCACGCATTTCGCGTACTTACCGATGATAAGATCAAAACCCGGCTGATTGCGTTCTCCGACGACATGGATGGGTTGCGCAAGGTTCCCGACAATGTGCCCAACAAAGAAATGGTGGCGCAACATCTCGGCAAGCCGCTCACCCAGGTGCCCGATCCGTTCGGCACGCATTCGAGTTTCGCCGCGCACAACAATGCGCGGCTGCGCGCCTTCCTCGACCAGTTCGGCTTCGACTACGAGTTCCTGTCCTCGACCGCCTGTTACACGTCGGGACGCTTTGACGAGGCGCTTCTGAACGTCTTGCGGCATTTCGAAGAAGTGATGGAGGTCATGCTGCCGTCGTTGCGCGAAGAGCGCGCGCAAACCTATTCGCCGTTTTTGCCGATCGACGAAAAGACCGGGGTCGTCTTGCAGGTGCCGGTCGTCGCGCACGATGCCGCGGCGGGAACCATTACCTATGAAAACGCCGGCGAGCGCGTCACGACGCCTGTCACCGGCGGGCGCTGCAAGCTGCAATGGAAGCCGGACTGGGCCATGCGCTGGGTGGCGCTCGGCGTCGACTACGAAATGGCCGGCAAGGATTTGATCGACTCGGTCAAGCTGTCGAGCGAAATCTGCCGAGCGCTCGGTGGCGCGCCGCCCGAAGGGTTCAACTACGAGCTTTTCCTCGACGAGAATGGACAGAAGATCTCAAAATCGAAGGGCAATGGGCTGACCATCGACGAATGGCTACGTTACGCCAGCCCGGAGAGCCTGTCGCTGTTCATGTATCGCGAGCCGAAGGCGGCGAAGCGGCTCTACTTCGACGTCATCCCGCGCCATGTCGACGATTACATGCAATTTCTCGACGCCTATCCGCGTCAGGGGCTCAAGGAGCAGCTCGGCAATCCGGTCTGGCATATCCATGGCGGCGCGCCGCCGCAGCCGGATAATCCGGTGCCCTTCGCCATGCTGCTGTCGCTGGTCACCGCGTCGAACGCTGCCAATGCCGAGACGCTGTGGGGCTTTATCGGCCGCTATCGGCCGGGCGTGACGCAACAAAGCCATCCGCGGCTGGCGGCGCTTGTCGACTACGCAATCAATTACTATCGCGATTTTGTCGCGCCGGCGAAAAAGTATCGCGAGCCGAGCCCGCCTGAACGTGCCGCGTTGATCGATCTGCGCGATGCCTTGTCGCAATTGCCCGCAGATGCTACCGCTGAAGCGATTCAAGACGTGGTCTACGAGGTCGGACGACGCGAGCCATTCCTCGACGCCAAGAAGAAGGGCAAGGATGGCCAGCCCGGAGTTTCGCTCGACTGGTTCAACATGCTCTATCAGGTGCTGCTTGGCCAAGAGCGCGGTCCGCGCTTCGGCTCTTTCGTTGCGGCCTACGGCATCAAAAATACCGTCGATATGATCGACGGCGCATTGGCACGCTCAGCCTGATTACTGGCTCGCCCACAAAATCCTGGCAATCCACAGCACGTCGATCGTCGCCACTGTGCGATCGGGATGCAGGGCGTTGAGCGATTTCAGCTCGATCGTTTTGGCCGTCCTGCGCTTGAGCTCCTTGGCCAGCACCTCGCCGTCTTTGGTCCGCAC
>JBAQAB010000032.1:0-10068 GCA_049285535.1 Xanthobacteraceae bacterium | reverse complement strand
GTGCAATTCGATCACGGCGGCCGCCACGGTGCGATCATCGCCAGGAAATATTGGGACCGCGGCGAGAGCTGTCCGCTCGCGGTTGTGCATGGCGAGGAACCGGCGCTGTTCATTGCCGGCTTCGAATATCTGCCCGACGGCCGTTCGGAATACGAATTTGCCGGCTCGATCAAAGGCGCGCCGATCGAGGTTTTTGCCGGACTGCAAACCGGACTGCCGATCCCGGCCCACGCCGAGATCGTGTTCGAAGGCCGGCTGTTGCCGATGAATGAGACAAGTCTGCCGGAAGGACCGTTTGGCGAGTTCACCGGCTATTACGCCGCCGCGGCGCGTCCCGGTCCGGTGATGGAGGTCACGGCGATCCACCACCGCAACGATCCGATCCTGCTCGGCTCGCCGCCGATGAAACCGCCGCGTTTTCATTTTGGCCTGCCGTTTCGCGCCGCCACGATCTGGAGCAATCTCGAAGCCGCCGGCGTGACCGATATCGCCGGCGTCTGGCAGCACGTTTCACAGCTGATGACGGTCGTGGCGCTACGCCAGCGCTATGACGGTCACGCCAAGCGCGCCGCCTTGGTCGCGGCGGCGCACAGCTACATGGCGCGCCTCGTCGTGGTGGTGGACGACGACGTTGATCCATCCAACCTCGCTGACGTGATGTGGGCGGTGGCGACCCGTTGCGAGCCGGCCGAAGGCATCGACATCCTGCGCAATGCCTGGAGCTCGGCGCTCGATCCGCGCATTCCGCCGCAGGACAAGGAGCGCGGCGTCACCTCGCATTCGAAAGCCATCATCGAGGCCTGCCGGCCGTTCGCCTGGATCGAAAAATTTCCGCCGACCTCGGCACTTTCGGCCGAGGAGGCGCGCGAGATCGAGGCGAAGTGGGGGAAGTTCTTGCCGTAGCTCACTCCACCGCATTCGCCGCGTTTAGACTATCGATCAGCGACGAGCGATAGAGGAACGCTTTATGCCGCGCCACGTCTTCCGAGGTGCGTCGCAATTCGTCCAGATGCTTGCGGCGCGTGGCCGGATCTTTTTCCCCGAGCGTCTTTTTGTTCTGGATCGACTGCGCCTGCACGAAATCGGTCTGCGCCTTGCGGCGTTGCCGCGTATAACGGTCGAATACGCTCGGATCGGCGCGGCCAAACCAGACATCGGCAAGCTTGTCCGCCAGATTGACGGCGTCGTGGATGCCGCCGTTCATGCCCATACCGCCGATCGGATTGTTGACATGGGCGGCGTCGCCAGCGAGCAACACGCGGCCTTTGTTGAACGTGGCCGCCACGCGCTGATGCACGGTGTAGAGCGCATAATAGGGAATGTCGAAGTCGCCGCTCTTGTCGTAGATGCCGTGCAGCCGGCGCTGGATCCCTTCCATGCTGACGGCCTGCTCATCGGATTCATTGGCCGGCACCGGCATGATGCCCCGCCAGTAGCCGGGCGGACCGTTGCCCTTGACCTTGAACAGATTGAGCCATTCGTCGGGATCGGAGAAATAATTGCGCGTGCAATAGCCGGTGCCAGCTGAGACGAAATCGAAACTGGTGGCGATCTTGATGAAGCGTTCTTCCCAGGTGAAACCCTCGAAGTCGATCTCGGCAAGCCGGCGCACCGTACTGCGGCCGCCATCGGTGCCGATCACATAGGCGCTGCGCAGCCTTTCGATTCCGCCGTCTGTCTCAACGGTGACGTCGACATAATCCGCGTGCTGGGTCAGGCCGATAAGCTTGGTAGCAAACCGCACCTCGGCGAGTTCGCTCGCCGCGAGCAACGGCATGACGGCGCGGACGAGCTTGTATTGCTCCCATTGCAGCACAAATGGATACGGCACCTCGCCTTCAAGCAGGCGGATATCGAACGTGGCGACTAATTCGCTGGTGGCGCGCTCGCGAAATTGAAACAGCGGTGCCTGAAATCCGCCCGTCGCATCCTCGGCGAAGGCCTGCTGTTTGAGACCGAGATCGGCCAGCATCTCCAGCGTCGGTGCATGGATCGTTGCGGCACGCTGATCCTCGACCGGCTCAGGCTCTGCTTCGATGAGCAGCACTGGGATGCCTTTGCGGATCAGAGCGAGCGTCATGATGGCGCCGACTGGTCCGGCACCCACAACAATCACGCGCTTCTCATTGTCGGCCATGATTCGATTCACACCTTGGCTATGTCGAACGTCGATGGATGAAATAACTCCTCGACCTTCACTCTACGGTCGGCGAGACCCTGCTCGTAAATGTACTGGGTCAGCGCCTCGATCTCGGGCACATTTTCCGCAACTCCGTATTTCCAGAAATCTTCGCCCATGATGGCGCCGGTCTCGTTTGTCTCGGCTTCCAGCCACGGCAAGGTCACCATCAGCGCATTGACGTCGCGCAGATCGATCATGGCGCGCGCCTTGGCTTCACAGAACGCCTTGTAAACGCTGGTCGCCAGCCACGGATATTTCTCGGCAAGCGTTTTGCGGATGCCGACAAGGTGCATGATCGGAAACAGCCGCGTCTTCTTGTAATAAGCTTGCTCGGCCGCCCGCGTATTGGGAAATAGCCGTGCGATATGTGGGGCGCCGGCAAGGAACGAGGACGGCGCCCGCGCCGCGAACAGCGCGTCAAGCTCGCCGGCCTTGAGCATGCCGACCAGCGTGCGATCGTCGCCGATCGGTTGCAAATCGAGGCCGGGAATGGCTTTGAGCGGCGTGCGCTCGTGGCGGCCCGGCTGTTCCTGGCCGCCGCTGCGCCAATGAATTTCGGACGGCGCGAGGCCGTATTCGTGCTGCATCAACCCGCGCATCCAGACCACCGCCGTGATCTGATATTCCGGCACGCCGATGCGCTTACCGCGCAGATCCTGCGGTTTCTCGATGCCGGCGCCGTTGCGGATATAGATGCCGGAATGGCGGAAGATTCGCGACACGAAAGCCGGGATGCCGATATAGGCCGAGGTGCCCGCGGCGACCGTGCGGATGTAGCTCGAGAACGACAGTTCCGAGACGTCGAATTCCTGGAACTTGAAGGCGCGGTGGAAAATCTCTTCCGGATAGAGCGGCAGGAAAGTGACATCGCAACCTTCGACATTCACGGTTCCGTCCCGGAGCGCGCGGGCGCGGTCGTAATTGCCGCAGGCGATCGTCACCGGCACGTCGGCCATCGTTCCTCCAAGCCCGGACTGCTCATCCCCGCGAAAGCGGAAAGCCACCTTTTGTAAGGCGAAGTGGATTGCCGCTTTCGCAGCAATGAGCGGCGAACCGTACTGACTTCACCGCCGTATGTGAAGCGCTGCCGCGCATGGCAGGGCAGCGCCGTGCTTGTTGTTCTTCCGCGCGCGCGATAGCTTTATCGGCAAAGGAGAAAGCGCCGATGATGTCCACCGTGATCGGCGGCGCCATGCTGCCGCACGCGCCGCAGTTCTTTACCATGCCCGATACCGAGGATAAGGCACTGGTGGCGCATGTCCGCGAAGTCGCCGCCGGTGTCGGCAAGCGGCTGCGTGCGCTCGGTCCCGATCTCTGGATCATATTCTCCAACGACCATGCCGAGCAGTTTTTTCACACCACCGCGCCGCCGTTCACCATCCATGTCGGCGGCGAGGCGACCGGCGAGTTTGCCGGCCGGAAATTCCACTGGAAGATCCCCAGCGAAATCGGTTTCGAACTGGTGCGCCAGCTTTATCGGCAAAATTTCGATCCCGCCTTCACCTCGACCGCGAAGATCGATTATGCCATCGGCATTCCGCTGACCCATCTCGGCCATACCGGTCCGGTGCTGCCGATCTATGTGAACGCCTACCTGCCGCCGCAGCCGACCATGGAGCGCTGCTACCAATTCGGCCAAGCCGTGGCGCGCACCGTCACCGCGCTCGGCTTGAAAACCGTGATCCTATCGTCGGGCGGCATGTCGCACTTCCCCGGCACCGACCGCTATTCCAATCCGGAATTGGCCTGGGATAAGCGCGTCCTGGAAAAGCTCGCCGCCGGCAATCTGAAGTCGTTGATCGGATTTGACGAGACCGAGCTCGACGAGACCGGCAATATCGAATTGCGCTGCTGGGCCTGCGCCGCAGGCGCCTTGGGCGAGCGCAAGCCCGACGTGGTGTCGATGGACCCGAGCTGGCACCATAATTATGCGTCGCTGGCCTGGATCGGCGGCAACGGCGAACAGCCCCATGCCGCGCACTATCCGTCGATCAAGCCGGAATTGGTGGAGCTTACCTCCGCGCTGCACGGCCTCGCCCATGACGCGGAGCTGCGAGCGCAATTCGTGAGCGACGCCGGCGCATTCGCCGACCGTTTCCAATTGACGCCGGAGCAACGCGAGGCGCTGATCAAGCTCGATCTGCCTCTAATAGTGAAAATGGGCGCCCATCCGCTGGTGCCGTTTCTGGCGCAGTTGCAGATTCAGCGGCTGCGACCGCAGCGCTGAAATTTGCTCAGCCGCGCGAGCAACGTCTCGAGACGCCGCGCCGCGTGCTTGAGGAAGGCGGCGCTACGCGCCTCCGGCGCCGTAGAGCCGGTCAGACTGGCGGCGACAACGCGTCCGGGAGTACGATCCGAGATTGCTCTGCTTGCCATGGTTCACTCCCGACGATTTGTTGTTTGCAGTCTCGCGTGATCAAGTCGGCCGCCTTTTCGGCGATCATCATTGCCGGCACGCTGGTGTTGCCCGACACCAGCGTCGGCATGATCGAACAGTCGGCCACCCAGAGTCGATCGGCGCCGCGCACGCGCAACTGCGGATCGACGACCGCGTCTGCGTCCGATCCCATGCGGCAGGTCCCGGCCGGATGAAAGATCGTCGCGCCGCTGGCCCGCGCAAACCCTAAAATGTCGTCGTCGCTCTGCACGTTCGGACCGGGCGTCACCTCGGCGGCGATGTAATCGGACAGCGGCGGGGTCGCTGCGAGCTTGCGTGCAAAAGCGATGCTGTCCACTGCAAAGTGACAGTCGCTTTCCGCCGCGAGATAATTGGCGTGGATACGGGGACGATCGAACGGATCGGCCGAGGCCAGCCCGATGGAGCCGCGACTCTGCGGTCGCAATTGGCAGACCGACAATGTCATGCCGGAAAAGTCGTGAACTTTGCCGCCGGCCATGTCGGCGCTGAGCGTCGCCACGTGAAACTGGATATCTGGCGTCTTGGCTTGCTGTTGCAGCCGCGCGAATAAGCCGCCTTGATTGATGCCGACCGCAAGCGCGCCGCGCCGATGCAGCAGCCAGTCGCTGCCGAGCTTGAACCGGCCCCACAGCGAGCGCAGCGCGTCGTTGGTCGTGATCGGTTTGGTGATCCGGTAGATCAACCGGAATTGCAGATGGTCCTGGAGATTCTGGCCGACCGCCGGCCGGTTGAGCTTCACGGCAATGCCGTGACGCTGCAGCTCTTCGGCGGGACCGATTCCCGACAGCATCAGAAGCTGTGGCGACTGGATGGCGCCGGCGGCAAGAACGACTCCGCGCCTGGCGGTTATGGTGCGGATCGAACCTTCGCTGCGGCAGGTCACGCCGACCGCGCGACGTCCGGCAAACAGAACTTGCCCAACCTGAGTATCGGTGAGAATTCGCAGATTACCGCGCTTGGCGACGGGGCGCAGATAGGCGTCGGCGGACGAATTGCGCCAGCCGTTGTGCGTGGTCAATTGGAAGTAGCCGGCACCTTCTTGTTCGCGGCCGTTGAAATCCGAAGTGCGGGGAATGCCTTGGCGATTAGCGGCAGCGATGAATGCCTCGATCAGCTCGTGCCGCTCGTGAATGCTCGTGACCTGCAACGGACCGCTCGAGCCGTGCAGCTGGTCGCCGGCCAGATCGTCGTTGTGCTCCAGCTTGATGAAATAGGGCAGCACATCGCGCCACGACCAGCCGCGATTGCCAAGATCTGCCCAGTGGTCGTAATCCTGCGGCTGACCGCGGATGACGATCAGCCCATTGATCGAGCTCGAGCCGCCCAGCACGCGGCCGCGCGGCCAGTAAATCCGCCGGCCATCCATCTGCGGCTCGGGTTCGGTATAGAATTTCCAGTTGACCTTGGGATCCCACATCGTGCGGCCGTAGCCGATGGGAAGATGTATCCAGAAGCTGCGGTCACGCGGACCGGCCTCGATGAGCGCGACGCTGTTGCGAGGGTCGGCGCTCAGCCGGTTGGCGAGGACGCAACCCGCCGAGCCGGCGCCGACAACGACAAAGTCGAACTGTTCGCCATCCATTGCCAATTTTTCCACAACGGAAAAGACCTGCGGCCCGCGTCAAAACTAGTCAATGAAATTTGAGCGGAATGTCCCATCATGTGAGACTATCGGCCCGCCATCGGCATGCTACGGTAAATAACACGTGTTATGCGGGCGGCTCGGTCATCGAACCACACGCGATGCGCGTTATGGAGCAAGGCATGAAAAAGCTCATCCTCGAAACCACGGCGCCGTTCCAGGGACTGCCGGAATTGGTCGCCTACGACGAAGGTCTGTTCGCGAAGGAGGGTCTTGTGATCGAGTGGGCCGACCGCGAGGCCGGCGTCGAGAAGAAGGTCGAGACCGGCGTGACGACGCCGAAGGGCGTCGATCCGTTCGCCAGTCACGGGAAGCTTTTCGAACAGGGCAAGGCCGACATGTATAACGCGTGCGAATGGGGCAATTACTGCCGCGTCCAGGACACCGGCCAAGGCAGCCGACAACTCGGCCGCCGCGGCATCGTCGCTTATGCCGCCATCGTGGTGCGGCCCGACTCGCCGGTTTATACGCCGCAGCAGCTCGCCAATCGCACCATCGGCGTGCCGTTCTATTTCGGCACCCATTACATCGCGCTTCATATGCTGGACGGTTTTGTCCCGCGTGAGATGATTCGGCTATGCCGCGCACCGAACGGATCGCGCTACCGCCTCGATGCGCTGATGAAAGGCGAGATCGAGGCCACCACGCTGACCGAGCCGCATGTCACGCTCGCCGAGAAAAAGGGTTGCCGCATCATCTGCGCGGCGTTCTTCCACGGCACCGAAGTTGCCTCCGACCGCGTCGATGGCGAAACCTACGCCGCATTCAATCGCGCGGTGCGCGAGGCGGTGCGGCGCATCAATGCGGACAAGAAAGCTTATATGCACTACTTCATCGACTATTACGCCAGGAAGGATCCGGAGATCGCGGCGCTCAATGTCGAGGATTTGCGCGACAGCCGGCTCGTCGTCTGCGATCCGGCGCCGATACCGCTCGACGAATTGCAGCGCACTTATGCCTGGCTCAAGAGCTGGGGCATGCTGGAAGAGACCGCTTCGCCGCTGCAGCTCGTCAATATGCCGGTGCAGACGCACGCCCATGTGGCCGCGGAATAAGCGGGTGAGGGCGTGGTAGCGCGCCGCGCGATTTGGGATTACACCCCGCCAAGGGCCGGCGGCGAGCGGGCAAAGATGCGATGAACGGCAATGCGGCGCGGCGCACAAGCCTCGTTCTCGGCGTGGCGCTTTGGCTCGGCGGCTGCAGCCACAACCCGCTCACGGCGAGCAGCGACGAGGACAGCGGCGTCAACGTTTATCCGGCGAATTACAAAGCCGACATTCTCGCCGCCATGCACGTCTATCTAAACGATCCAACCGGTATTCGCGACGCCTCGGTTTCCCCGCCGGTTCTAAAACAGGCCGGCAGCGAGAGCCGCTACGTGGCCTGCGTCAGGTTCAATCCGAAGAAGAACAGCACCGACTACGCAGGCAGCAAAGAGCTTGCGGCGGTCTTTCTGGTCGGGCGGTTCGATCACTTCAACGACGTGCCGAAAGATCAAACCGACGCCGCAAAAAACCTCTGCGCCGGCGTGGCTTATACGCCGTTCCCGGAATTGCAGAAGCTGCCGCCGTGATGGCGCCGCGAATGATCTTGAAAGTGCACTGGGTAAAGGCGTTAAAGTGTATCGGGGCGCGATTTCGGAGTGCGGAATCTTGAAAAACAGAGCTTTGAACCGCGAAAGATTGCCCATGACACTGACGCAGATCGCAGCCGGTAGCGCGATACTTGCCGTGCTCACGGCGCAAGCCGTCTCGGCGCAGCCCGCGCCCGCGCCGCCGCCCCCGGATCAGCCAGGCCCAACACAGTCAGCTCCGCCGCCACCGCCGCCGCCCGGGGCACAATCGACGCCGGATCAGTCCGGTCCGCCGCCTGGGGCGCCTCCACCTGGAGGACCGCCCGGACCGCCGCCGCAAGCCGGCAGACAGCCGCCTGGTGGGCCGCCTGCCGCCGTCAATATCAACGTCAATCTGCGGCAGGGACCGGGCACCAATTATCCGATCGTGATTACGATTCCCGCCGGCGCGCCGGTCGCCGTTGCTGGCTGTAGCGGCGCTTGGTGTCAGGTCACGTTTCAGGGTCAGAGCGGCTACATCATCGCGACGAGCCTCGGCGCGCCGCCGCCCAGGCCCTATCCGCCGGGTTATCCGCCACCGCCGCCGCCGTTATATCCGCCGCCCTATTACGGGCCTCCCCCGTATGGCTATTACGGTCCAGGGCCGTATTGGCGGCATGGCGGTTATTACGGGGGCTGGCACCGGCACTGGTAAAAACGCGCCGGCGTTAGCGGTCCTCCGCGCTGAAATGCACGGCCGCGCCCGAAACAGCGAGGCTGAGGGCGATGATCACGAAAATGCCGCCGACCCCGCTGGCGGCGGCGATCAGGCTGGCGGCGAACGGCACCGCCATCTGGCCGATCCGGTTGCCGGTGTTGCGCAGTGACATCACGGTGCCCATCGACGCCGGCGAAGCGAGATCAACGACATTGGTGAGGCTCAACGTCGTCGCGATCCCCAGCGCAACGCCGGTCAACGTCATCGCTGCGAACAACGCCGGAAGTTTCACCGGCAAAGCGAGACAGGCAAAGCCGATCGCGGCCCCTACCATGCTGGCGAGCGTCAACGGACGGCGCCCGACGAGAGCGATGATCCGCACATAGCCCATCCGTGAGACGAGCGCGGCGACTGAACGGACCGTTAGCAAGCTGCCAATGTCGCGCACGTTGATGTTCTTTTCGGCGCCGAGGAGCGGCAGATAGATCGTGACCAGATCTTGCGCCGCCATGGTGATGACGCTGGCGACGAGGTACGCCATCAGCCCGCGCTGGCGCAGCAAGATGCGCAGCGGCACGACCTCCTTGCTCTTCTGCCGTGTCAGGTGATCGGGCGCCGGCCGGATGGCGGCCGCGGTCGCCAAAGATGCGAAGGACACGATCAGCCCGATCATGAACAAGCGGCCGGTCGGCGGCAGCGTCGCCGATCCGCCGACCCATGCGACCAGATAAGGGCCGAGCCCCTGCCCGACCGCACTGGCGATGACGTAATTGCCGAAGGCGGCATCGCGGCCGCGCGGCCCGGTGCAGCGGACGCACAGCATCTGCTGGCTTGCCATGATGAGGATGTGCGAAATGCCGAGCAGCGCCGTCATCAACAGGAGCGTCAGCAACGATCCGGCGGCGAAGCGAAAACCGGCGCAGGCGAGAACGAGCAGGCTCGCGCCGAGCCACGCGGCTTGGGCGTCCTTGCCGCGATCCAAGAAGCGGCCCACTTGAACAGCAAAGATAATCGGCAGGATCGCGAAGGTCGCCGAGATGATGCCGAGCCACACCACCGGCAGCTTGAGCTCGATCGCACGATACGACGTCGTGACCCGGACGATGGCATAGACCGCCTGGATGATCGCGACGTTCAAAAGCAGCGGCACCAGCAGCCGATAGTTGACATCGCTGGCCCGCGCTACGGCCTCACCGCGCGCCGCCGGCTGAAGTTTGTCCCAAAAGCTCGACACCGCGCCCCGCGCCCTTCCGATCTCCGTTCCATCTCTAACATCCCTGCGCCTTTGGGGACACGTCATTTCGGTATAAAGTTCTCCACGACACGGGAGACCAGAATGAAGGCACCTACTCTCAGAGCAGCCGGCATAGCGCTGGCAACCTGCCTGGCGGCCGCTCTGCTCTGCGCGCTCGCCCACGCCGCTGACGATTATCCCAACCGGCCTGTAACTATTGTCGTGCCGTTTCCCCCCGGTGCTTCGAACGACTTTCTCGCCAGGTATGAAGCCGACGTGCTGCAGCGCGCGCTGCACGGTAGTTTCGTCGTGGAGAACAAG
>JBAQAB010000031.1:0-3571 GCA_049285535.1 Xanthobacteraceae bacterium | reverse complement strand
ATCCGCAGCGGCACCGGCATCGGCGTGTTCGCGCCGCAATACGGCCCGCGCCGCGGTTACTTCATCGGCATTTCGAAGAAGATATGAGGTCGGTCATGTCATTGCGAAGGAAGATCATCATCACAGTGGTTGGCGTTTTGGCAGTCACCAAGCCCGCGTGGGCAGCCGACCTGTCGCCGCCGCCAACGTCAACGCCCGCATACTATGATTGGACCGGTCTCTACATCGGGCTCAACGCCGGCTATTCATCGGCCACGATGAGTGAAACCCCCTCCGACGGCAGCGGGTCGGGCAGCGCGGCCATGCCGGGCGGCATTGGCGGCGCGCAGATCGGCTACAACTACCAAATCGGCGGCGTGGTGTTCGGATTTGAGGCCGATTTCGACGGCTCGATGGCGACCAAGTCGATCACGGCCGGCAGTGTGTCCGGCACGAACCAAATTCCATGGATCGGAACGTTGCGCGGCCGGATCGGCTATGCGTTCGACCGCGTCCTCGTCTACGCAACCGCAGGCGGCGCGGCCACCCAAGTTCTTTCCACCGTCAATGTGGGTGCCATCGGTTCCGCCAGCACGTCGAACACGACGGGCGCGTGGACCGCCGGCGGCGGCCTCGAAATGGCTCTCACCGACAATCTCAGCGCGCGCGTCGAATACCTTTACCTCGACACCGGCAGCATTCCCGTGGCGCAAGTCGGGGCCGGTCCGCCGCCGCCTTTCGTTACGGTGACAGGCCGCGTGCAGGATAATTTGGTGCGAGCTGGGCTTAACTATCGCTTCCCGATCGCGCAGTAGGCGTCAGCCTTCCGATAGCTCATCAATCGCTGATTTGGGAATCAACCCGCCAGAACCAGCCGGAGAGGAATCTGAGGCAGCGGGCGCTATAGGGCGCGGTTTCGTTGCTCGCGGGGCAGGGAGGCGCCGATGAATCGATCTTTTGCTCGCCCTGGTCGGAGGGCGTCGGTGGGGCGTCTGACGAGCGCATATGCGCCGCCATGCCGCCGCCGATAAACGTCATGCACGCAGCCCCGATAGGAACATCGTCGGTGCTGGGGCAAACCGAGGCGATCGGCGGTCCAGCCTCAGCGGCCGCCGGCGTTCCGATGACGATGCGATGTTCGCGCTCGATGGCAAGCAAACCGGCCGCGATGACCACGGCGAGCACCAAATCAAGCTTGGACAACGCCATCACAGCATCTCAATGCCGCATCGCCAGAGTCCACCACGGCATCAGCGCATAGATCACGTAGGGAATCGCCAGGATCGGGAAGATCCAGACTAAGGCGAGCGGGATTTTGTTGGTGACGCGCTCGGGAAGCAGCATGGCGACGATGCCGAGCGCGGCCGCTATCAGGACGGTCGTCACCGTCCAGCCATACCAAAGCATGTTCGGGCCCTCGCCCTTGGTCATCCCCTCGTAGCCCCAGACCAGACGGTTGGTCGCCGGCCAATAGGTGACAAGCGGCCAGTTGAAAAACTCGACCACACAATACGCGACGGGACCGGAGATGGAGAACGTCGTGGCGAATGCCTTGAATTTCCTCGAATGCGCCAGCGACGATGACCATGGCGCAATGCCGGACGTTGTCGTTTTGCTCAGGCTCATGATCCAAATCCCCGGGTGTTGTTGAGCACGTGGCCAACGATGAAGAGGAACCAGCACATCACGGCGAGCACCAAGGTCACGCCCTTGCGTGCATTGTCGTATTCCGGGTTCTCGACGTTCTTCCAGAAATACCAATAGGCCGGCAGCAAGACGAGACCGAGCGTCGCGACGTTTTCCTTGAAATCGAAAAAGCCGCCGGTCTTGTAATAATGTCCCTCCTCGAGGGGAATGCGGATGTAGGTCCGGTATTTGGTATAGATGAACGATCCGACCAGAAAGGTAAGGACCCAAAGTACGCAGACCGCGGTGGCATAGCCAGCGGCGGATACCGAACGAAAGCGCGTCACGATTCCCCCCGACGGCTGACGGGCCGGTAGCGCCACGGCCATCGCCTGGTGCGTCAAGGCGCCGAGTAGTCCGACGGCGAGGATGAGATGGACGAACAGCCATATCGTCCAAAAGGCGTAGACGGATACGAAGCCACTCATGGTTCCTCCCTTTTTTTAATTTTTAGCGCCGGGAGTTTAGCCCATTAGAGGCCATTGTCGACTGGTTCCGGTGCAGGTCTTTGCCGCGGGGGATCATCGGTTGCGGCGGCACACCGCCGCGACCGGTGGCTAGCGATTTAGTGATGCTGCACTTCGACGGTGACGTGCGACAGCGCGCGGAACCGGGTGAGCAGCGACTGATAGTAAGCAGGATTGCGCTGCGGTTGAAACGTGGCGACGCAGAGGATGGCGCCGAGGTGGCCCGGGCCGAGCCGCCACAGATGAAAGTCGATCAAGCGATCGCCGTCGGTCTCGATAACGGCGCGCATGCGGTCGGTCATCTGCCGATCCGGATTCATATCGAGCAGAATGGCGCCGGTGTCGCGGATCAGCGTATAGGCCCAGGCGGCGATGACGACGGCGCCGATCAGGCCGACCACCGGGTCCATCCAGCGCCAGCCAAGCAGCAGCGCCAGCGTTAGACCGGCGATCACCAGCACCGAGACCGCGGCATCGGCGAACACATGGACGATAGCCGCGCGCATATTGTTGTCGCGGTGCGCGGTATGGTGCGCGTGCTCGTGGTCGCTGGCTTGGTGGCTGTGATGATGGGTGTCGTGATCGTGCTCATGGCCGTGCTCGTGGCCGTGTTGATGGTCATGATGATGGTTGCCGCCGCTTAACAGCAGCACGCTGGCCACATTGACGGTCAGGCCCAGGGCGGCGATCGGAATCGCCTCGCCGAAGTGGATCGGCACCGGCCAGAACAAGCGGCTGATGGCCTCGTAGGCAATCAGCAGCGCGATCATGGCCAGCACGATGGCGCTGGTAAAGCCGGCGAGATCGCCGAGCTTGCCGGTCCCGAAGGAAAAGCGTTCGTCGTCGACATGGTGGCGCGCGTAGCGGTAAGCCAGCGCGGTCAGCAAGAGCGCGCTGGCATGGGTCGACATGTGCAGGCCGTCGGCGACCAGCGCGATCGAGCCGAACAATAGGCCGCCGGCGATCTCGGCGACCATCATGAAACTGCACAGCGCGATCACCATCCAGGTGCAGCGCTCGTTCTGCTCGTGGCCTTCGCCAAGGAATACGTGATTGTGAACGTCCGGCAGCGTGTCTGCCATCGTCGCTTCCTCACTTCGCTCCATGCGCCTACTTCAGGTAAGCCTGCACCGCCTCGATCAACTCGTCGGCGCCGCGGCTGCGTTCGGTGTCCTTGGTCGGATCGACGACGTGGAGGCGGATGTGGTCTTCGATCACCTCGGTCATCAGGCTCGACATGGCGCCGCGTGCCGTGACGATCTGATGCAATATTGTGGCGCAGCTCTGTTCGTCCTCGAGCGCGCGCTCGATTGCCTCAACCTGGCCGCGGACGCGGCGGACCCGATTGAGCAGCTTCATTTTCTCGCGTTTGGTGTGGGACACGGTTGACCGTCTTCCTTCAATAGGGTAGGGGGTATGCTATATAGGATAGGGGGTAT
>JBAQAB010000030.1:0-2350 GCA_049285535.1 Xanthobacteraceae bacterium | reverse complement strand
GTCGCCATCTTGTAGCCGAAGGTGATCGGCACCGCCTGCTGCAGATTGCTGCGTCCGGCCATCGGCGTGTCGCGATATTTGCGCGCCAGCGCGGCCAGCGCGTCGGCAATGCGCTCGAGGTCGCCTTCGATCAGCGTGAGCGCCTCGCGGATTTGCATCACTGTTGCGGTGTCGGTGATGTCCTGTGTGGTGGCGCCCCAATGACACCACTCGCCGAGCCCGTCGCGGCAAAGCGCGACGAGCTGCTGCACCACCGGCAGCACCGGATAGCCGATGCGCTCGGTCTGTGTTTTCAGCTTGGCGAAATCGATCTCGGCGACATGGCAATGCCGGCAGATCTCCTCGGCGGCCTCCTTGGGGATGATGCCGAGGCGGGCTTGCGCCCGCGCCAACGCGGCCTCGAAGTCGAGATATTTCTGCACACGGTTTTCATCGGAGAAAACCCGCCGCATCGGCTCGGTGGTGAAGATGTCGCGGAAGACGGCGGAATCGATCAATGAGGTCGGCATAAGCTTTGGCGCTCCCGCTCGGTCATGCTTGTCATCATCCGCGCCGGCGGATGATCCAGTAGAGCGGGGCCTCGACAAGATGGCACATGCCAGGGATTACTGAATGCCCCGCCTTCGCGGGGCATGACAGGAGTAATAGCTGTTGGTCAAGTCAGGCGATCTCGATCTGCCGCCGCGCCTGCGGGCGATCCACGAGGCCGAATATCCGCGCTTTTCCGACGCCGAGATGGCGGGGCGGCGCGCCGCCATCGAGCGCCTGCTCGGCGAGACTGGGCTCGACCATTTGGTCTATTGCGGCGCCAACCGCTTCGGCTCGGCGGTGCAGTGGCTGACCGGCTGGCCGGTGACCGCCGAAGCGATCGGCGTCTTCACGCCCGGCCAGCCCGACGCCTTGTTCGTGCAGCACGTCAATCACGTGCCGCTGGCGCGGCGGCTCGCGGCGCCGGCCGAAGTCGAATGGGGCAGCGGCTCGTGCATCGCCGGCGCGATCGCCGTGCTGGAGCATCGCGGGGCGCGCGCCGGCCGTGTCGGTGTAATCGGCCCCATGACCTTCGAGCAGCACGAAAAGCTTGCGGCGCGGCTCGCGCGCCGGCAAATCTCAACCGCCGCTATACGCGGCTGCGCCAAATCAAGTCCGCCGAGGAGCTCGATTGGCTGCGCATCGGCGCCGCCCTGACCGATCGCGGCATGATAGCGCTACGCGACGGCCTCCGCCCGGGCTTGAGCGAGCGCGATCTCGCCGATCTGGTCGAGCGGTCCTATGTGGCGCTCGGCGGCAGCAATGTCATTCACTTCTTCGGCGTGACGCCGATGGCGGCGCCGCGGCTTGCCGTGCCGGCGCAATTTGTCGCCAACCGCGACGTTGCGCGCGGCGACGTCGTGGTCGCCGAGATCGCCACCGCGTTCTGGGAGCATCCCGGCCAAGTGCTGCGCAGTTTCGCCGTCGGCGCCGAGCCGCCGCCGCTCTATCGCGAGCTGCACGCGGTTGCCGATGCCGCCTTCGATGCGGTCGCCGCCGTGCTCAAGGACGGCGCCCTGCCGCGCGCGATCATCGACGCCGCGGGCGTCATCGAGCAAGCCGGCTTCACCATCATTGACGATTTACTGCATGGCTATGGCGGCGGGTACCTGCCGCCGATTCTCGGTTCGCAGAGCCGGCCGAGCGCGCATATCCCCGATGAACCGTTTCGCGTCGGAATGACCGTCGTCATCCAGCCCAATGTCGTGACGCCCGACGGCACGGCCGGCGTGCAAACCGGTGAAATGGTTCTCATCACCGCGGCCGGTATCGAGAAAATTCACGCTGTGCCGCGCGGCTTCGTGCAGGTCTGATCGCGCATCTTGCGACTGCTGCCGTCGCTCTCGCCGCGCGTGCTTAACGGCGTCCTACCGTAATTCGTAAAATCCGCCGGTGCGCAGCGCGGCATCATCAATGAATCGTTGCGCGTACAAAACGCCAAGCGCGGCGGGGCTTGCGAGATGCATCCGAGCCGCGGCGACCGGCGTCGCTCAAATTTCGTAAAGGATATCTCTTCACTTCGAGCCCGGCGCGATACGCACTGTAAAGAATACCGTTTCAAGCAATTTTTAGCATAGGGGGAGAAGCCTAAGTAACTTCACTAATTCCATACTAGCCAACGACCAATAATCCTCGCGCACAACGACGAAATTCGCTCAACGAATTCCGTGCAACGAAATTAGGCGTCATCAGGGGACGAAGTTGCGTACCAGTACCCTCGTCATGATCGGCTTCGCAGTCCTGTTCGGACTGCTCGCGGTCTTCTTGGCGCAGACCTTGCTCAACAACCAGGAAGCCGCGCGCATGAAGAGCCTCGAAGCGC
>JBAQAB010000029.1:0-4989 GCA_049285535.1 Xanthobacteraceae bacterium | reverse complement strand
AAACAGGCCAAGGCCGATCACGCGCGGCTGCAGGCCCAGATAGCCGAGCATGACCGCCGCTATTATCAGGAGGATGCGCCGACCGTTTCGGATGCGGCCTATGACGCACTACGCCAGCGTTACAACGCGATCGAGGCGCGCTTTCCACAACTGCGCACGCTGGAAAGCCTGACGCAGCGGGTCGGCGCGGCGCCCTCGGCGCGATTCGCCAAGGTCCGCCACGCGGTGCCGATGCTCTCCCTCGACAATGCCTTTGCCGAGGAAGACGTCGTCGATTTTGTCGGCCGCATTCGCCGCTTTCTGCGTCTGCCGGAGGACGAGAAGATTACATTCTCCGCCGAGCCGAAGATCGACGGCTTGTCGATGTCGCTGCGTTATGAGGACGGCGCGCTGGTCACCGGTGCGACGCGCGGCGACGGCACCGAAGGCGAGGACGTCACCGCCAATGTGAAGACGCTTAAGGACATTCCGCACCGGCTCAAGGGACGAGGCATTCCGGCGGTATGCGAGGTGCGCGGCGAAGTCTACATGACAAAGGCCGCGTTCCTCGACCTTAACCGCAAGCAAGCGGAAGCCGGTAAGCAGCTCTATGTCAATCCGCGCAACACCGCGGCCGGATCTTTGCGCCAACTTGACCCAACGATCACCGCGTCGCGGCCGCTCGGTTTCTTCGCTTACGCCTGGGGCGAGATGAGCGACATGCCGGCGGACACGCAATCCGGCATGATCAAATGGTTCGAGCATTGCGGTTTTAAAACCAACCCGCTGACCAAGATGTGCCGCTCGGTCGACGAACTATTGCAGTTCCACCGCGACATCGAAGCGCGACGTGACAGCCTCGACTACGATATCGACGGCGTCGTCTACAAGGTCGACCGCCTCGACTGGCAGGAGCGGCTCGGCTTCGTATCGCGGTCGCCGCGCTGGGCGATCGCACATAAATTCCCGGCCGAAAAAGCCACCACCGTCGTCAAGGACATCGAGATCCAGGTCGGCCGCACCGGCTTTCTCACACCTGTCGCCAAGCTCGAGCCGGTGACCGTCGGCGGCGTCGTGGTGCAGAATGCGACGCTGCACAATGCCGGCGAGATCGCACGGCTCGACGTGCGCAAGGGCGATACCGTGCAGATCCAGCGCGCCGGTGACGTCATCCCGCAAGTGCTCGGCGTTGTCGAGGACAAGCGTCCGCGCGGGGCCAAGCCTTACGAATTCCCGACAAAGTGCCCGTGTCCGCTGCACACCGACGTGGTGCGCGAAGTCATCGCCGGCGGCGCCGAAGGTGCGCGCGTTCACTGCACCGGCGAATTTGCCTGCCCTTACCAGGCGGTCGGGCACCTCGAACATTTCGTTTCCCGCCGCGCTTTCGATATCGACGGGCTCGGCGAGAAGCAGATCGAGCTGTTTTACGAAAAGGAATGGGTCAAGGAGCCGGCCGATATTTTCACGCTGGAAGAGCGCAACAAGAAGATCCGTCTCGAAGACGTCGAAGGCTTCGGCGAAGTCTCGGTGCGCAACCTGTTCAATGCCATCGAAGCGCGGCGCGACATTTCGCTGGAGCGCTTTATTTACGCGCTCGGCATTCGCCATGTCGGCGAGACCACCGCGGTGGCACTGGCACGCGGTTACGGCAGCTGGGACACATTTCACGCCGCTTGCCTCAAGCTTATTAAGGACGACGACGAAACCAAACAGGAGATGGACGCGCTCGATCAGATCGGCGACACGGTGATCGAGAGCCTGCGCGATTATTTCGGCGAGGCGCACAATCGCCGCCGCGTCGAACGCCTCGCCGGAGAAGTGCGCATTCGCGACGCCGAAAAGCCACGCAGCGATTCGCCAGTGGCCGGCAAGACCGTGGTGTTCACCGGCTCGCTGGAAAAGATGACGCGCGACGAGGCCAAGGCCTCGGCGGAACGGCTTGGCGCCAAGGTGTCTGGCTCGGTATCGAAGAAAACCGATTACGTCGTCGCCGGGCCGGGCGCCGGATCGAAGCTCGCCGAAGCCAAGAAGCACGGTGTGACGGTGCTGACCGAAGACGAATGGGCGAAGCTCATTCGCTGAGCTTCCCCATTTCATTGCAAAGAAAACATTAATCGAGCGTCAGCAGCGTCGTCGCCGTCAACAGCCAGTCGCGGGTCGCCGCATCGACCAGCGGCGTCAGCGTCTCGCGCACGCGCGCGTGATAGGCGGCGAGCCACGCAATCTCCTCGGGCGCAAGCAAGCGCGGCTCGATCAGCCGCACGTCGATCGGCGCCAGCGTCAGGGTCTCGAACGCGTTGAGCGGTTTCTCCGCGTCGGCAACGGGCGGAGCTTCCACGACCAGAACCAGGTTCTCGATGCGGATGCCGTAGGCGCCGGCGCGGTAATAGCCCGGTTCGTTGGACATGATCATGCCGCGCTTGAGCGGCGCGGCGCCGAGCTTGGAAATGCGCGCCGGCCCTTCGTGCACCGAGAGATAGCTGCCGACGCCGTGGCCGGTGCCGTGATCGAAATCGAGGCCGGCTCGCCACAAAAACTGCCGCGCCAAACTGTCGAGCTGCGCGCCATTGGTACCGTCCGGGAAGACCGCGCGCGCGATCGCGATGTGGCCCTTGAGCACCAAAGTGAAATTCCGGCGCATCTCGGCGCTTGGCGTGCCGACAGCGATGGTGCGTGTGATGTCGGTGGTGCCGTCTTCGTATTGGCCCCCCGAATCGACAAGAAACAGTTCGCCCGGGGCGATGCGCCGGTTGCTGTTGCGCGTGACGCGGTAATGCACAATGGCGCCGTCAGGGCCGGCGCCGGCGATGGTCGGGAACGAGACGTCCTTGAGCAGGCCGGTGTCGCGGCGGAAACTTTCCAAAGCCTCGACCGCTTCGATTTCGCTCAGCTTGCCGTGTGGTGCTACGCGATCGAACCAGGCGAGGAAGCGTGTCACCGCGACGCCGTCGCGCAGTTGCGCGGCGCGGGCGCCCGCGATCTCGGCGGCGTTCTTGACCGCCTTCATCGGCGCAATCGGATCGCTGCCGCGCATTACCTTGCCGCCGGCCTCGATCACGAGCCGCGCGATCGCCTCCGGACAGGCGGCCGGATCGAGCCGTACCGCGCTATGCGCTTTGCCGAGTGCAGCAAGATCGCCCTCAAAATTTTCGGGGGCGCGGATTGCGGCCAGTTCTTCGAGGCGATGCCGGACGTCGTTGCCGAGCTTGCGGCCGTCGATGTAGAGCGACGGGCGGCCCTCCTTCGGCACCAGCGCAAAGGCGAGCGTCACCGGCGTGTGCGGCACATCGCTGCCGCGGATGTTGAACAGCCAGCAAACGGCTTGTGGATCGGACACCACCAGCGCGTCGGCCTTGAGTTTCTGTATGTCTGCTCGCACCCGTGCGAGTTTCGCAGTAGCGTCCTCGCCGGCATAGCGCAACTCGTGCAGCGCCACCGCGCCGAGCGGCGGCGGCGGCCGATCCTGCCAACACGCATCGATCGGATTGTCGGCGACGGCAACGAGGCTGCCGCCCGCTGCCTCGCAGGCTTCGCCGAGACGCTCGGCGCCGTCGACGGTGTGCAGCCACGGCGAATAACCGAGCTTGGCTTCGGCCGGCAGATTCTCCTCGATCCATGCCATCGGCGGATGCTCGACCAGATGTTCGATCGCGAAAGCGGCCGCGTCCACTTCATCGCGCGCCTGCACCGTATAGCGGCCGTCGACGAAAAGGACGGCACGGTCGGCGAGCACGATGGCGACGCCCGCTGAGCCGGTAAAGCCGGTGAGCCAGCCGAGTCGCTCGGCGCAGGGCGGCACATATTCGTTCTGGTAGCGGTCGGCGCGCGGCACGATAAAACCATCGAGGCCGCGCCGCTTCAGCTCTACCCGCAATGCAGCCAGCCGCGGCACGCTGTCGCCGCGCGCGCCGCGATCGTCAAACGACTGGAAATGCGCCTCGAACATGCGGAGCAATTTAGGGTCACCGCTGACATCGGGCAACGGCGCGGGCGGCTTATCTGCCGCGCTTGAGCACCAGGGCCGTCCAGCCGTCGAGCACGATCCGCCGTTCGAGCCGGAACGCGTGATAGGCGGCGAGCGCGGCGTTGGCTTGGGCAGTCAGAAGACCGGATAGCACGACGCGGCCGCCGGGCGCGACGACCTTGGCGAGCGGCACGGCCAAGCGCTGCAGCGGCTCCAGGAGGATATTGGCGAACACCAGATCGAACGGGACCTGGGCGCGGATCGCCGGTGCGGTGACGCCGGCCGCTGTGGCAAGCGTGACCAGCGGCCCGACGCGGTTGAGCCTGGCATTGGCGTGCGCCACATGCACGGCCGCTGCGTCGATGTCGGTTGCCAGCACGCGCCGGTGCAAGGCGCGAGCGGCGGCGATGGCCAGCACGCCCGAACCGGTGCCGAGATCGAGAATGCGCGGCGCGGCCTTGGCGCAGCCCAGCGATTTGCAGATCCGGTCGAGTGCCAAGAGGCAGCCACGCGTGGTGCCGTGATGGCCGGTGCCGAAGGCGAGCGCGGCTTCGATCTCGATACCGATGCGGTTCGGCGCGATGCCGGCGCGGTCGTGCGCCCCGTGGACGATGAAGCGGCCGGCCGCGACCGGCTTCAACCCGACGAGGCTTTCGGCGACCCAATCCTTCGTGGCAATGCGTTCGAAACGGAGCGCGGCCGCCGCGGGCGCGCCGGCGATCGCCGCCTGATCGCGTACCGTCGCCTCGTCGACCGGGCGATGGAAATAGAGTGTCACCCGCCAGATGCCCGGCCCGACGTCTGCCAGGCTGACGGCGACATCATCCCCAAAACTTTCGGAAAACAGACCGGCAATCCGCCGCGCCGATTGTTCGTCGGTTTCCAGCACCGCAATCATGGTGTCTGGCGCCAACCGCGGTTCGGATAACTGCACTGATGAATCGAAAGTTTGTGACATTATGCCGGGAATTCACAGGCTCGACGGAGGGCGCGGCTCAAAAAAGGACACGACCAGATATCCACCGCATTATCCCGGATTATTCCAC
>JBAQAB010000028.1:0-8481 GCA_049285535.1 Xanthobacteraceae bacterium | reverse complement strand
CCGTCCCGACACGGCGGATATAGAAGGTGCCGACCACGTTGTTGAGGTGATCGAACTTCAGCGGTCCGCGCGGCGTGTCGGTCAGGCTCACTGCTTTAAGCGCCGCCATGAACTTTTCCCTGTTGCTCGATTCGCCGCCGGTGGCTTTGAGGGCCGCATCGACCACCTGGCAGTTGACATAGAGCAGCGCGGCATACTGGCCGGGCACCGCGCTGTAATTTTTCAGCATGCCGTCGATGAAACGCTTGTTGGCGTCGGTTTCGACCTCGAGCGTGTAGGGACAGCAGCTGACGAGGCCGATCGCCTCGTCGCCGTAGCTCTTGAGCAGCGCATCGTCGGCGCCGGTCTCGCCCGTCACCACCGGATACTTCAAGCCGGCGCTGGCATAGGCCTTCATGAAGCGAAGCGGGTTCGAGCCGGCAAAGCCCTGGCAGACCACGTCGCAATCGCTGATCTGCGCCACATAGGGCGTGTAGTCGGGCGTCACCAGCGGCGGCCAGAGCTTGTTGACGACGCAACCGCCGTCTTTCTGGAACGCGGCCTGGAAGCCGCCGATCTGCTCGTAGCCGAAGGCGAAATCCTCGACGATGCAAAACGCGCGCTTGAGTTTGAGCTCGGTGGCCGCGTAATGCCCCATCGGCTGCATCGCCTGCGACGAGGTCGCCGAGGCGCGCAGCAGATACGGATTCGGCGTGCGCTGGGTAAGATTGTCCGCCGCCGCCAGACTGAGGACCGGCATTTTCTGCTGCTGGACATATTCGTTGATGGCGTAGAGCTCGAAGGCGGCGAGCGGCCCGAGGATGACGTCGACATTGTCGCGCTCGACGAGCTCTTGCGCCTTGGTCTTTGCGCCAGCTGGGTTGCCGCCGGTATCGGCGGAGACGAAATCGACCTTGCGGCCGCCGATCGTGTAATTCGTCTCCTTCAGGTAGGTGATGACGCCCTGTTCCATCTGAATACCGCCCTGCGCAAGCGGGCCGGTCTTCACGGTGAGAAGGCCGAGCTTGAACGGCTTGGCCTGAGCGATGGCGGGCGCTGGAAAGCGGGTCAGTGCGGCGGCCGCCCCCACGGCGGTGCCAGCCAAAACCGCGCGGCGGCTGACTTTGCGAGATCCAAGCTTCCGAGACATTCGTATCCTCCCTTTGGCGCCTGTGCTCGTCCAAGGCGCCTGCGATCTCAGTGCATCTCCTGCACACTTAACCTTAGGCCGTAGCTTTCACGTTATCATTTCGCAGCTGCTGCGCGAAGCCCATCTGGCCTGCAAGGCCCGCTATTGTCAGGCTTTTTTCAATATTTCGGCAGCGGCGGATAGTCGCGCAAACAGACCAGATCAGCGTCCAATTCCGGCGAAGTCCTCCCTTGCCGCGGTCGAATGTGTCGATCATGGCTTCCGACTGGACCGACGGTTTCCCACCCGCCGCTTATACGATTATTTCCTTTTCGGCGGAATGACGGGCAACAGCAGATAGGGCCGCGCCGCGCCGCCAAAATGCAGACCGGTGACGCCGCCGAAAATCTGCGGCGGGCGATCGCGCGGGTCGTCATGCAGGAACGGACCGCAGCCGGTAAGCTCATTCTTGAAGTTCGACAGCCGTCCGCCGCTCGGCCCCGGATAGACGTAATCCTTGCCGCGGATGGTGAGCGCGACGCGGTGGCCGGCCGGCACGACAATCGAGGTCGGCCATATCTCGATATCGAGCGCAACGACTTCACCCGGCTTGAGCGGCTGTTTCTTCGTATGCGCGTGGTAGGGGCGATATGGCTTTGACAGCTTCTTGTCGAGCTGGCGATGCGAGGCGCGCAGCCAGCCCTGGCCGACCGGCGTGTGCGGATCGATGGCGCCCTGGAACACCACCTCCTTGAAGTCCGGCGAGAACACGCGCAGCACGACGAAAATGTCGGCATCGTTGGTCGAAGACGAGACGAAAAGTTTTACGGCGGAGGGCCCGGTGATTTCCGTCTCATGCGCCAGCGGCGGCATGAGAAAGGTGACGCCGTCGCCCATCGCGTCGAAGCGGAGCACGGACTTCTTCTTGGCTGCCTTGGCGCCGAGCGAGCCGCTCACCGGGTCGAGATGGAACTTCGTCCATCTGGTGCGCTTGAGCGGCCACTCCTTCTCCCCACGCTCGACGAAGCGGTCGACGTGGCGGATCTGGAGCTGCACCGGCGGCTGCTTGTCCCAGCCGTTCTTCTTGCCGTGCAGGAAATAATCGAAGAAGCGCAGCTGCAGATTGCGGCCATAGTCGG
This sequence comes from Xanthobacteraceae bacterium, assembly GCA_049285535.1. GTDB lineage: Bacteria > Pseudomonadota > Alphaproteobacteria > Rhizobiales > Xanthobacteraceae > BOG-931. The sequence continues at coordinate 6,234 of JBAQAB010000028.1, read as the reverse complement.
TGTAGAAATGCGTCCAGTGCTCGATGCCATGGACTTCGAGCCATTTTTGCTTGGACGCGGCGCGCACGAAGCCCTCGAAATTGCCGCGCGTATGCAGCCCCTGCCCGCCCCAATTGGCGGCCGTCAGGAACGGCACTTTCACCTTCGGCCACACCGGCGAGCGGACATGGTGATAATCGTCGTCGAACGGATGCGCGGCGATGTCGGCGCCGAAATTGCTGCGGTTCTTGGCGAGCTCTTCGTCGGAGAGAACGTCCGGCCCGCACACCAGCTCGCCATGCACGCGGCTTCGCTTGCCGCGCTCGCCGGCGCCGTACTGCACGGTCTTGACCTGCATGTCGTACCAATTCTCCCAAAACGTGGAGAGAATGCCGCCGTGGTGCGTCATGTCGCGATACCAGTCGGCGGCGCCTTCCCAGATGCACATGGCCGACAGATGCGGCGGCTCGCGCGACGCGACGTGCCACTGGTTGATGCCGTAATAGGAAATGCCGTTCAGTCCGACCTTGCCGTTCGACCACGGCTGTGAGCCGGCCCATTCGATGCAGTCGTAATAATCCTTGGTCTCGCGCGGCGCGAACGGATCGATGAAGCCCGGCGAGCAGCCGGCGCCGCGCGAATCGACGCGCACGCAGGCGTACTTGTGCAGCACCCATTTCTCCGGATCGGCGACTTCCCAGCTTTGGTAGAGATTGCTGGAGCCGGCGGCGACATCCGGATGCTGTTCCGCCATGCGCTGCCAGGCGCTCGGATAGCCGTCCTGGAAGGCAAGCCCCTTGGCATAGGGGCCGTAGGTCAAGATCACCGGATAGCGGCCTTCGGCGATGGGCCGGAACACGTCGGCGCGAAGAACAAGGCCGTCGTCCATGGCGATCGGCACGTTCCAGTCGATGCGCATGCCGTCGCGGGTTTCGCTGCGCTCTTCGAGCGTCCTGCGATCGCCTGCGACCGCCGCCATGCGGGCTTCGCCTTCCAGCGATGACATGCGTTTTCCTCCGAGGATTTACGCGTAGCCGCCACGGCCGGGATCGTCCCGGCCATCCACGTCTTTTGCGACGCATGAGATTAAAGACGTGGATGCCCGGCACAAGCCTGCAGTTGGGCCGGCCCAAAGGCCGAACCCGGGTGGCCGGGCATGATGTAAAATGACGGTCCAACGCAAAAAGCGGCAACGCTATTTCGTCGATCCCCTCTTGCGTTTCACTCCCGCCATCTTTTCCAACACGGCGCAGACCGCGGCGGTGTCTTCGGCGCCGTGGCCAGCTTTGAGCGCCTTCTCATAGATCTTGCTCGAGGCATCGAACATCGGCGTCGGCACTTTGATCTTGCGCGCGTAGCTGCCGATCACGTCCATGTCTTTCTGCCACACCGAGATCTTCATGGTCGGATTGTCGTAGCGGTCCTTTACCATCATCGGCGCACGCAGCTCGAAAATGCGCGAATTGCCGGCGCCGATCTTGATCAAATCGAAGATGAGCTGCGGCGGCAGGCCGGCCTTGATACCGAGCACCATGGCCTCGGCGCTCGCCACGTTGTGGATGGCGACCAGGAGGTTGGCCACGTATTTCATGCGGCTGCCATTGCCGAATTCGCCGAGGTCGAACACGCCGCGGCCGAAGGCGGCGAACATCGGGCGCAGCTGCTTGATCTCGGCCGAGCCGCCCGAAGCATAGACGACGAGGTCCTTGACCTTGGCCTGGGCGCCGGTGCCGCTCACCGGACAATCCAGCAGCAGGTGACCGGCCTTTTGCAGCGCCGCCTGGGCGCGGGCCTTATCGTCGATGGTAAACGTCGAGGCCTCGACGATGACGCGTCGCGGCAGACGGGCTTTGGCGATCGCGGCAGCCGTCGCCGCAAGCGCTTCCGGCTTGGGTAGACTGGTGATGACGGTCTTTGCCTGGCGTGCGACCTCGACGGCATCGGCGGCGATCTCGACGCCGGCGCGCGCTAGCGCCTTCCGCCGCGCCGGAGCAATGTCATAGCCGATGACGCGCCAGCCGGCGGCGATCAGATTTTCCGCAAATGCGCCGCCCATGATGCCGAGGCCGATGATGCCGACGACACCTTTGTTTCCCGAAGTCATCCCTTGCCCGCTCCCTGTTCCCAAACGACGCGACGCTATGACACCCGCTCCAAGCCTGCGCAAGCCGCTTTCTCGCCGCGCGCCGATCGCCTATCGTCCGCGGCTGGACGGAAGCCGGAAGGAGATTGTTGATGCGCATCGGAGTCGCCGGGACCGGCAAAATGGGCGCGGCCATCGCGGCGCGGCTGATCGAGGTCGGACACGAGGTCGCGGTCTGGAATCGCACGCCGGACAAGGCCAAGGCGATTGCCGGTGCGACGGTTGCCGCGACGCCCGCGGAATTACTGCAACGCGCGGATGTTATCATCTCGAGCCTGACCGACGCGGCGGCACTCGACGCGGTCTATAAGGGTCCGTCGGGACTGCTCAGTGGCGATGTTGCCGGAAAGCTGTTCATCGACATGAGTACGGTATTGCCGGCAACCGAAGTGACGCTGGCCGAGGCGGTGCGCGGCAAGGGCGCCGCCTTCGTCGAATGTCCGGTCGGCGGCTCGACCGGACCGGCGCGGCAAGGCAAGCTCATCGGACTTGTCGGCGGCGACGCCGCCGACGTCGCACGGGCACGGCCCATTCTCGAGCAACTGTGCCGCCGGCTCGAACATGCCGGGCCGGTCGGCTCGGGCGCGGTGCTCAAATTCGCGGTCAATCTGCCGCTGATGGTCTATTGGCAGGCGCTCGGTGAAGCGCTGGCGCTGACGCACGCGCTGCCGGTCCCTCCGGAACGGCTGATGGATCTCTTGAGCGACACCTCCGGCGCCGCCACCATCGCCAAAGTGCGGGCGCCTGGCATCGCCGCGATGCTCAAAGGCGGCGACCCCGGTCCAGTAACGTTCAATGTGGACGGCGGCATCAAGGACATGCGGGCGATGCTGGCGGAGGCCAAATCGCAAGGCATCGAGCTGCCGCTCGTTGACAAGACGCTCGCCTGTTACGAGGAAACCAAGCGCCACCGCTCGGGCGGCGCCGAAATCTCCACGGTGTCGGCCTATTGGGCGGGCCGCGGTCAGCAGTAAGACTTTCAAGCAAACAAACCGGAGCCATCATGTCAGCCGTTACGCTTGCGCAAGCCTCCACCATCGTCGACACCGCGCTGAACAAGGCGCGCGAGCTCAAGCAAATGCCGCAGACCGTGGTGGTGCTCGATCCGGGCGGCCATGTCGTCTGCGCCAAACGCGAGGATGGCTCGGGCATCATTCGCTATGAGATCGCCGTCGGCAAAGCCTATGGCGCGCTCGGCATGGGCTGGGGCTCGCGCACCATGATGGAGCGAGCGGCGCAAAACCCGAATTTCCTCACGGCCATTGTCGCGGCGAGCGGCGGGCGCATGGTGCCGAACCCCGGCGGCGTGCTGATGCGCGACGCGGGTGGTCAAGTCGCCGGCGCGGTCGGCATTTCCGGCGATACCGGCGATAACGACGAGATCATCGCGGTTGCCGGCATTACGGCTGCGGGGCTCAAGGCCGATCCAGGCGGGACGAAGAAATAGTGCCCGGCAAAAAGCTGCGCCCAGCGGAAAAGGGAGGATACGGTGAAATTGTTCTCATTCTGGCGCTCGCTCGCGACTTATCGCGTGCGTATCGCGCTCAATCTCAAAAGCATCACGCCCGATGAGATAATCCAGGTCAATCTCATGAAGGGCGAGCAGCGCGAAGCCGCCTACCGCACGGTCAACCCGATGATGGCGATCCCGGCGCTGATCGACGGCGACGGGCCGGCCTTGTTCGAATCGCTCGCCATTATCGAATATCTCGACGAGACGCATCCCAACCCGCCGCTGTTGCCGCGCGATCCGCGCGGCCAGGCCCGGGTGCGCGGCTTGAGCCAGCTCGTCGCCTGCGACTCGCATCCACTGATCGTGCCGCGGGTGCGCGAATATCTGGCGCACGAATTCAATTTCGACGAAGCCGCCGTCGCCAAATGGTGCCGGCACTGGCACACTGCGGCGATCACCGCGCTCGAGACACATCTCAAAGACAAGGCCACCGGCCGCTATTGCCACGGCGACGCCGTCACTATGGCCGACATCTGCCTCGCCAGCCAGGCGGCCGGGGCGAAATTCTTCAACGTCGACACCGCGCCGTTTCCGAACTTTACCCGTATCGTCGACGAACTGTCGAAAATCGACGCCTTCGCCCGCGCGCACCCGCTCAAGCAGCCCGGCGCGCCGGCGGCGTAATCGCGTCTACCACCACTTGAAGAAATGATGCAGCGGGCCGCGGCCTGAACCGATATCGAGCCGGTCCGCCGCGGCGATTGCCCGCGTGACGTAGGTCTTGGCCTCGCTTACGGCTTCGCCGAGCAAAAGGCCCTTGGCAAGGCCTGCGGCAATCGCCGACGCCAGCGTGCAGCCGGTGCCGTGGCTGTTCTCCGTCCGGAGGCGCGGCGCGCTAAAGCGCGTGGAGCCAGCGGTCTCGACCAGGAGATCGACACTGTCCGGGCCGCTGCCATGACCGCCTTTGATCAGAACGGCGGCGGCGCCGAGCTCCAGAAGCTTCTGCCCCTGCCCCAGCATCTCGCTGTCGTCCCGCGCTGCGGCTAAGCCGAGCAGCGCCGCCGCTTCGGGGAGGTTGGGCGTCACGACGCTCGCGCGCGGAATAAGTTTAAGCAGCGCGTCAAGCGCATCCGCGCGCAACAGTCTCTCGCCGGACGTCGCCGCCATCACCGGATCGAGCACCACGTTGCGGGCGCCATGCCGGACCAGTCCCGCTGCAACAGCCTCGATCGCCGCCGTATTGCCGAGCATGCCGATTTTCACCGCAGCGACATCCAAATCGGAAAACACCGCATCGATCTGCGCCGCGATGAAATCTGCCGGCACCTCGTGGACGGCGAAGACGCCTTTGGTGTTCTGCGCCGTCAGCGCGGTGATGACGGTCGCGCCATAGACGCCGAACGCGGCAAAAGTTTTCAAATCCGCCTGGATGCCGGCACCGCCGCCGGAATCCGAGCCGGCGATGGTCACGGCGACGGGAACACCCATCAGGCGCCCCGCTTCGCCAGCATGGCGTCGACGATATCGCGCAAGCTGCGCGCCGCGCCGGCGGGATCTGGCGACTGCGACAGTGCCGAGATAACGGCAACGCCGTCAGCGCCCACGCCGATCACCTCGGCGGCATTGCTGGCGTCGATGCCGGCGATGCCGACCACCGGCAGTTTCGGCGCTCGGCGATGCAGCGCGGCGATAATGCGCCCCAGACCTTGCGGACCGATCGGCGGATTCTTCTGCTGCTTCGATAGCGTGACATAAACGCCGCCGGAGCCGACATAGTCGATCAGATCGAGCGGCGCGGCATCTGCTTCCGCAACCGATTTGATCGACAGGCCAACGATAGCACCCCGGCCAACGAGCGCGCGGGCGTCCTCGATCGCCATGTCGTCGGGCCCGAGATGCACGCCGTCGGCCTTGGCGGCGAGAGCGACGTCGATGCGATCGTTGACGACGAACGGCACGCGAAACGGCGCCAGCGCCGCTTTGATCGCCCTCGCCTCCTCGACCATGGTGCGCGTCTCGCTGACCTTGTCGCGCAACTGGACGAGCGTGGCGCCGCCCTGGGCGCAAAGCCGCGCCAGATCGGCGAGATCGTGCCCGCCGGCGCGCTCGGGATCGACGATGGCGTTGAGGCGGAGATCGACCGGCATCACAAAACCCCTGTTATCCGGCGGACGTTACACCCTCCGCCCCGGCTCGTGCAGTCCTCGCGGTTTGGTATAAGCTTGCGACGAGGCTCCCGGAGGCGCGTATGATTCCCTTTTTCGTGCAGATCAAATGCCAGCTCGGCAAATCCTACGAGGTCGCCAATAAGCTCGCCGACGCCGAGATCGCCTCGGAGATATACTCCACCGCCGGCGACTTCGACCTCTTGGTGAAATTTTACCTCGAGCCGTCGACCGATATCGGCCATTTCGTCGCCGAGAAGGTGCAGTCGATTCCGGGCATCGCCGACACCCGCACCCTCATCACCTTCAAAGCGTTCGGAGCGGGAACGTAGCGCATCTGGCGCCTACGAACGGCGCCGGCCCCCACCCCGCCCGCTTTCACTCTCGCTTCTTCGGCGGCGGCGTCGGGCCTTGCACCGGCGGTAGCGTGAAAATGTAATCGGCGATCGCGGCGCGATCCTCGGCGCCGAGCAGCGACGTATTGCGGATGACCT
>JBAQAB010000027.1:0-6768 GCA_049285535.1 Xanthobacteraceae bacterium | reverse complement strand
CTACAAGATTTCGCGCGCCAGTAACGGCGATGCCTGGGTCGAGATCGAGGGCAAGAGCTATTCGCCGTCGCAGATTTCCGCGTTCATCCTGCAAAAGATGAAGGAGACGGCGGAGGCCTATCTCGGCGCCAAGGTCGATCAGGCCGTCATCACCGTTCCGGCTTATTTCAACGACGCACAGCGCCAGGCCACCAAGGACGCCGGCAAGATCGCCGGCCTCGAAGTGTTGCGCATCATCAACGAGCCGACCGCGGCAGCGCTCGCTTACGGTCTCGACAAGAGCAAGACCGGCACCATCGCGGTCTATGACCTCGGCGGCGGCACCTTCGATATTTCCATTCTCGAAATCGGCGACGGCGTGTTCGAGGTGAAGTCGACCAACGGCGACACCTTCCTCGGCGGCGAAGATTTCGACATGCGGCTGGTCAACTATCTGGCCGACGAATTCCAGAAGGAGCAGGGCATCGATCTGCGCCGCGACAAGCTGGCGCTGCAACGGCTCAAGGAATCCGCCGAAAAGGCCAAGATCGAGCTGTCTTCGACGACGCAGACCGAGATCAATCTGCCGTTCATCACGGCGGACGCCTCGGGGCCGAAGCATCTGACCATGAAGCTCACCCGCGCCAAGTTCGAGGCGCTGGTCGACGAACTCATTCAAAAGACGATCCAGCCGTGCAAGCAGGCGATGAAAGACGCCGGCTTGTCGGCGGCCGAGATCAACGAGGTCGTTCTGGTCGGCGGCATGACGCGCATGCCGAAGGTCCAGGAGGTCGTCAAGCAGCTGTTCGGCAAGGAGCCGCATAAAGGCGTCAATCCCGACGAAGTCGTCGCGGTGGGCGCTGCGATCCAGGCCGGCGTGCTGCAAGGCGACGTCAAGGACGTGCTGTTGCTCGACGTGACGCCGCTGTCGCTCGGCATCGAGACGCTGGGCGGCGTGTTCACCCGGCTGATCGACCGCAACACCACGATCCCGACCAAGAAGAGCCAGGTATTCTCCACGGCCGAGGACGGCCAGACCGCGGTGACGATCCGCGTGTTCCAGGGCGAGCGCGAGATGGCGGCCGACAATAAGATCCTCGGCCAGTTCGATCTCATCGGCATTCCGCCGGCGCCGCGCGGCGTGCCGCAGATCGAGGTCACTTTCGACATCGACGCCAACGGCATCGTCAACGTGTCGGCCAAGGACAAAGGCACCGGCAAGGAGCAGCAGATCCGCATCCAGGCTTCCGGCGGTCTGTCCGAAGGCGACATCGACAAGATGGTCAAGGACGCCGAGGCTCATGCCGAGGAAGACAAGAAGCGCAAAGCCCAAGTCGAGGCGAAGAACCACGCCGAGGCTCTGCTGCACGCCACCGAAAGGACCTTGGCCGAGCATGGCGCGAAGGTCGGCGAGACCGAACGCCGCGCCATCGAGAACGCCATGGCGGATCTGAAGGAAGCCTTGAAGGGCACCGATGCCGACGCCATCGCGGCGAAGGCCAACACGCTGCAGCAGGCTTCGATGAAGCTCGGCGAGGCGATGTACAAGCAGGCCAGCGAGCAGCAGCCGGGCGGCGGCGATGCCGGCGGCGGCGGCGAGGCCAAGAAGGAAGACGTCGTGGATGCCGAGTTCACCGAAGTCGACGACGACAAGAAGAACAAAAAATCGGCTTGATGCAGCGAGGCGCTTAATGCCGTTGCGGCCTGTCAGAATGGCACCCCCGGATGCAAAACGGGGGTGCTCGTTCATCAAGAATCGGACATCATCCAGCGGTTCTTCTGTCGGTTCTTGGGGTAAGGACTGATGGCCAAGCGCTGCTACTACGAATCTCTCTCGATCGAACGCACTGCGAGCGACGGCGACATCAAGGCTGCCTTCCGCAAGCAGGCCATGGTCTGCCATCCGGATCGCAATCCCGGCGACAAGGAAGCCGAGCACCGCTTCAAGGAAATCAACGAAGCCTACGAGGTCCTCAAAGACCCGGACAAGCGCGCGGCTTACGACCGTTTCGGCCACGCCGCCTTCGAGCACGGCGTGGGTGGCTCGGGGCCTGGCTTCGGCGCCGATTTCGGCACCACCTTTTCCGATCTGTTCGAGGGCATTTTCGGCATGGCTGGCGCGCGCGGCCGCAGCTCCGGCGGCCGCGAGCGCGGCGCCGATCTGCGCTACAACATGGAGATCAGTCTCAACGAAGCTTACGCCGGCAAGAATGCGCAAATCCGCATTCCGACGTCGGTGACCTGCGAGGCGTGCTCCGGCTCCGGCGCCAAGGCCGGCACCAAGCCGAAGACCTGCCCGATGTGCGGCGGCCAGGGCCGCGTGCGCCACGCCCAAGGCTTCTTCACGCTGGAACGCACCTGTCCGAATTGCGGCGGCCGCGGCCAGTCGATCGACAGTCCCTGCGCCTCATGCGCCGGCTCCGGCCGTGTCACCCGCGAGCGCACGCTGGCGGTGAATATCCCGGCCGGCGTCGAGGACGGTACCCGTATCCGGCTCGCCGGCGAGGGCGAGGCCGGCGTGCGCGGCGGGCCGCCCGGCGATCTCTACATTTTCCTGTCGATCGGCGCGCATCCGTTCTTTCAGCGCGAAGGCGCCGATCTTTATTGCCGCGTGCCGGTGTCCATGGTCGCCGCGGCGATGGGCGGCGAATTCGAAGTGCCGACCATCGACGGCGGCAAGACCAAGGTGAAAATCCCGGAAGGCACGCAGTCCGGCCGGCGGTTCCGCCTGCAAGGCAAGGGCATGCCCGTCTTACGCGCGCGGCAATCCGGCGACATGTATGTGCAAGTCGTGGTCGAGACGCCGCAGAAGCTCACCAAGAAGCAGCGCGAGCTGTTGGCCGAATTCGACCGGCTGTCGTCGAACGAAACCCATCCCGAATCCACAGGCTTTCTCGGCAAGGTCAAGGAGTTCCTCGACGGGCTCGGCGCCCGCACCGGCTCCGCCTGAATTGATATGGTTTTTCCCGCCTGAATGTTTTAAAAGCGACATAGATTTGTCGCGTGCAAAGGCTTGTACAAGGTTTTTTGTGTGACCCTCATGCCACTGCCGGCCCTGCAAAAATTCGAGAAGAAGATCGGGCGGCAGTTTCGCCTCCTGGAAGTCAGGAAGAACATTATCGAGCGCAAGATCGAGCGCCAGATCCGGCTGTTCGAAGAGAAGCGCGACGGCATCGGCAAGAAGATCGAGCAGCAGATCAAGCAATTCGAGCTCCGGAAGGGCATCCGGCTCGATGACGAAGTGCGCTTCCTGCGCTCCTGGATCGAGCGGCCGTTGACGGTCGGCGCAGTGACGCCGTCGGGCAAGATCCTGGCCCGCGCAATGGCGCGCTATGTCGATCCGAACTCAACCGGGCCGGTGGTCGAGCTGGGCCCGGGCACCGGGCCGGTCACGGAAGCGCTGGTCGAGGCCGGCGTCGATCCTTCCCGGCTCGTACTGGTCGAATTCGACCCGACGTTCTGCCGCATCCTGCGCAACCGCTATCCCGAAGCCACCTTGGTGCAGGGCGATGCCTATAGTCTGCGCCGGCTGCTTGAGACGCTGCTCATTCAGCCCGCCGCTGCCGTGGTGTCGGGCCTGCCGCTGATCACCAAGCCGATCAAGATGCGGTTGCGGCTCATTCGCGACGCCTTCGACCTGATGGTGCCCGGCGCGCCCTTCGTGCAATTCACTTATTCGGTCGCTTCGCCGGTGCCGCGGCGCTTCGGCGGCTTCACCGCGGAAGCCTCCGAGCGCATCTGGATGAATATTCCGCCGGCGCGCGTGTGGGTCTATCGGAAGGCGTAGCCTCTTTGCTCCGCTCATCCCCGCGTAAGCGGGGACCCAGCACTGGATTCCCGCTTGCGCGGGAACGAGCGGAAAGTGCCATCGTTCGGCGATCGAAAATTTAAATCGCAATGGCTCCCCCCAAAATCCTGATCATCCCCGGCTCGCTGCGCACCGGCTCGCACAATGCGCGGCTTGCTGCGCTGGCGGCCAAGGAGCTGGTGCTCGCCGAAGGCGAGGTGACGCGCATCTCGCTCGAAGATTATCCGCTGCCGCTGTTTGACGCCGATCTCGCGGCCTCGTCCGGCATGCCGGCCTCGGCGCCGCGGCTCAAGGCCATGCTGATGGCGCATCGGGGCGTTTTCATCACCAGCCCCGAATACTCAGCCTCGGTGACGCCGCTTCTAAAGAACGCCATCGACTGGGTGTCGCGCGTGCGCGAGGGGTCGGAGCCGACTTATGCCGCCTTCAAAAATCGTGTTTTTGCCATCGGGTCGGCGACGGCGAGTTCAAGCGGCGGCGTGCGTTCGATGATGGCGCTGCGGCAAATTCTGGAACTGGGCTGTGGCGCCTTGGTCATTCCCGAGCAGGTGTCGGTGCCGCGCGCCGAGCAGGCGTTTGACGAGCGTGACAATCTGAAGGATGAAGCGCTGGCTGCGTCGTTAAAGACGACGGCGCGCCGGCTGGTGGAATTGGCGGCCGCCATGGGTTAGGGATTTTGACGGTTATTCTGTGCGAAAGGTCATGTCGACCCCGCATAATGTATGCAGGGACTCTTGACTAGATATGGTAGTTGATTCACACAGATACCCAATGCATCGCCCCGGGGGATCTAGCATGCGGGTGCTAAAGGCACCAAAAGCCATGAACGTCCACCAGCATTTGGCTGCGTTTTCAGCGTCGCCCAATAGTGAAATTTCGTTGCAGGACCGCCTGATCGTTGCCCTTGACGTCGAGTCCGTCCAACAGGCTGAAGCGATCGTTGAAGAGTTGGGAGATTCAGTATCGTTTTACAAAATTGGTCTGCAGCTACAGTACGCGAGCGCTAATGCTTCGGACACAATTTCATTTACGAAGAGCCTAGTCGCGCAGAAGAAGAAGGTCTTTCTGGATTCCAAGATTTTCGATATCGCCAACACTATCGAACGAACGGTCGAGAATATAGCCCGGATGGACGTCGACTTTCTTACCGTCCACGGAGATCGCAAAATTGTCGAAGCTGCGGTGAAAGTTAGTCGCCAAAAACTTAAGATTTTCGCGGTGACCTTTCTGACGACGTTAGATCAGCAAGACCTTCGGGACATGAATATTCCACTTAGTGTCGATCAGTTTGTTTCGCATCGGGTTGTGGTCGCGCTAGAGGCGGGCGCGGATGGTGTTATTTCTTCTGGGCTTGAGGCTAGCCTAGTAAAGGATGTCGCCTTCAAGCGTGGCCGTGACCTACGGGTTGTGACTCCCGGTATCCGACCACCTGGCTCGCCTCCCAACGATCAGAGGCGGGTGGCGACACCGTACAATTCGATTAAGGCTGGAGCCGATTACCTCGTGGTGGGCAGACCAATTCTAAATGCGCCCGACAAGGGGGAGGCGGTCCAAGCGATTTTTGCGGACATCCGCAAGGCGCTAACAGATCGCTTGAAAGCCTAGACCAACACTAAAAGTTTTTGATCTGTCGGTGCTTGCATGACAGTCTCCCTAATAACGGGGAGCGTCATGCCCAAGGGCTATTGGCTGCCGCAGATCGATGTTAGCGACATGGACGGCTACAAGGCCTACATGGCGGCGACGCCGCCGGCGCACGAGAAGTACAAAGGCGTTGCGTTGGCGCGTGGCGGCCGCAGCGAAGTGGTCGAAGGCCGCGTTCGCTCGCGCTGCGTGATCCGCGAATTCCCGGATTATGCCGCGGCGCTTGCCTGCTACCGCTCGGACGAATATCAGCGCGCGCGGGTCCTGCGCCTGCCGCATTCGCAATGCGATTTTGTCATTGCCGAGGGTTTTGACGACCCGCAGCCGGCGGCGCCGGCAGCAGCCGGGCCCGCCGTGAAAAAGGGCTACTGGATTGTCCATCTCGATGTGACCGACGCCGAGGCGTACCAGGCCTATCCGCCTGCGCTGCTCTCGCATCTCGCCAAGTTCGGCACACGCTTTCTGGTGCGCGGCGGCGCCCGGGACGTGCCGGAGGGCAAGGTTCGCGGACGCACCGCTGTCGTGGAATTCCCGAGCTTCGACGCGGCAATGGCCTGCTATCGCTCGCCGGACTATGTCCCGGTGAAAAAATTGCGCCGGGGCAATGCCGATGTCGATCTCGTGATCGTCGAGGGCTACGACGGCCCTAAATTCTGATTTCCGAAAAGCAAGATTTCCGGATAACCGAAGGAGAACCGGCAATGGCAAAAGGCTACTGGATCGGGCGCGTCGATGTGCACAACGACGACGGCTACAAGCCCTACGCCGCCGCCAATCCCGCGATCTTCAAGAAATTCGGCGGCCGTTTCGTGGTGCGGGACGGCAAGTACGAGGCGCCCGAAGGCAGCGCCCGGTCGCGCAATGTCGTCATCGAATTTCCCGATTATGCCGCGGCGCTCGCCTGCTATCACTCCCCGGAATATCAGGCCAATATCAAAGTGCGGCAGCCGCACTCGGTCATCGATATCGTCATCATCGAAGGCTACGACGGCCCGCAGCCGTAAAAGCCTGGGCCGGTCGCATTTTCCCGCTTGCCGCGCTATACCCGGCGCACGGGAGAGTTCAATGGCCGCGGCCAATTCCGACATGCGGGTGGTGATCGCCGGCGCCGGTGGGCGCATGGGGCGCACGCTGATTCATGCCGTGGCGGCAACCAAGGGCTTGGCGCTGGCCGGCGCCGCCGACGCGCCGGATTCGGCCGTGATCGGCCGCGATGCCGGCGAGCTTGCCGGCCTCGGCCGAAACGGCATCAAGGTCGCAAGCGATGTCGCGGCGCTCCTCAAGGACGCCGACGGCCTGATCGAATTCACCATACCCGCCGCGACGCTGGCCTTCGC
>JBAQAB010000026.1:0-4313 GCA_049285535.1 Xanthobacteraceae bacterium | reverse complement strand
GACAAGGCGTTCGCTTCCGCCAATGCCGACCCAAAAATGACCGACGACAGAAAGGCCGCAGCGCAGGACGCGGAGCAGCAGGCCGCGGCCAAAGCCACGGCGCTCCACACGCAGCTCGACGCCGCCAAGGCCGACCTGAAAGCGAAGCGGGATGCCGCCGCGGCCGCGCAAGCCGCCTTCAAGGCCGCCGATGTCAAGCGGAGCGATACCGCCAAGGCCGCAACCGATGCCAGGCTCGCGAGCGAGCCTGTCGCGATCTTCATCAGCCGCGCGACGCAGAAGCTTTATGTGCGGCGCGACACGCACAAGAAATGGCCGGACGGCGGCGAGCTGTACGACTTCAGCCAGGAGTACCCGGTCACCATCAAGGATTCCGACAAGCCGCTCGGCACGCACGTCTTCACCGCGGTGGCGCGGGACGACGGCGGCTTGCGCTGGACCGAAGTCTCGATCGACAACGGCGACAGCGCCAAGGACGCGCTCGACCGCATCACCTTCCCGCAAGCCGTGCTCGACAACATCGCACCCACCGCAGTGCCGCTGTCCTCGATCATCATCTCGGACGAGCCGCTGTCGAGCGAAACCAATTACCGCACCGAATTCGTCGCGGTGCTCAGCAATCAGCCGCAGGGCGGCTTCATCACGCGGATGCCTTCGCCGAGCACGGACATCGCGCGCGCCGGTCAGGATGACAGCGGCTATGGCTACGGCGGGTTCGGTGCAGGCGGCTATGCGCAGCCGCAGTACGGACAATCCCGCGGCGGCCAGTCCTATTATTATCAGCGGCGGTGGTGGTGAGGTTGTGAGGGAGCGGCGGCCGCAGCGATCAGCGCGCTGCTGACGACGAAGACTTTCAGCGCCACTCCCTCCCCGCATAGCGCTCGGCGACGCGATAACTTTCCTGCTTTACGGGGCAGGCGTTGGCGTCTATGTGAGGGTGATGGGCCGAGGCACACTCACGTTCGTTGAAAGTGGCTATACTCGAACACGTACGCGCACGCGTTCATAAAGCAGAATGTCAGCCTCATGTTGTAATTCAACGGCCACAGCGAACCGCTGTTGCTGAATCAAATCCGTTGCCCATCCCCCCTCGCATTGAACGGCCAAATAATAGCGATCGCCGTAACCAGCGATATTCCTCTCTGCAGTAAAGGTGGCACACTGTAACGTACCACGTTCACGTCTTTGGGGTCCCGGAACCATCGGACATTTGAAACGATCATTAACTCGAAACGCAGGACCTTCGGATTTTTGCCATCTTCGAAAATGTTTCAGTACATCCTCTGCCGGAGTACCGCGTATGAGAGAAAAGCTCATTGTGACCCCGGCGTAATCAAATCTTGTATGGCGAACCGGCGGGTCAAAGGCCAATGCGATCTTTATTACTCGCCGACCTCTTGTTGCTTGAAACGTGTCCGGTATCGGCACCTCATAAACAGCAAAACGATCGATCGGTAGACTGTCTTCGCGATATAAGATCACGCTATCAATTTATTGCGTGAACTAAGAATAAGCTCGGTTCGATATCGACTCGGCTCGACCACTTCGACTAATTGCGAGAATTGATTGTCGTGCCCTAGATTTAATGGCACGAGCCGCTCTGCCGCCTCAAATTTAACGTCGGACCTTCGAGAAGGGCTCATTCGGAATAACAGGGAAGATTGGGTTGATTAGTGCGATACATACTAGCATCCAATTGGCCGCAGCTCACACCCGCTCCACAAAACTATCCACCACCCGCTTCTCCCCGGCGCGATCGAACTGGATCGTCAGCTTGTTGCCGTCGATGGCAGTGACGTTGCCGTTACCGAATTTCTGGTGGAAAACGCGGTCGCCGAGCGTGAACGATGAGACGGTACCGGTGGATTTGGCGACCAGCTCGCCTTCGATGGTGAGCGGCAGGCGCGGGCGGGGGACGCGCTCGTCGCGGGCGCGCCAGGGCGAGGGTGAGGAGGTGTCTTCGTCGCTGGCGCTGGGATTCCGTGAACCCCCACCCGATCGAGCGTTGCTCGATCGGCCCTCCCCCGCACGCGGGAGAGGGAATGCGTGGTCGCCGCCGGCGTCGTAATCGGTGTCCGGTTCGCCGAAGCCGTCGCTGTTCTCTGCCTTCTTCGCGTTTCTGTTGCCTTGCGCGCGCTGCCAGCCGGGGGTGTTGTAGCTGGAGCCGAACGAGGTAGCGGCGTCGAAGCGCGATGAGCCGTAGCCGCCATAGCCACCGAAGCCGCCAAATCCCGAGCCCTGCGCTTCGGTGACTTCGACATTGGGTTCGGGCAATTCGTCCAAAAAACGCGACGGGATGTTGGTCTGCCACAGCCCGTGCATGCGGCGGTTGGTGGCGAAATAGATCTTGGCGCGCTTCCTCGCCCGGGTGAGGCCGACATGGGCGAGGCGGCGCTCCTCCTCCAGCCCGGCGCGACCCTGGTCGTCGAGCGAGCGCTGGTGCGGGAACAGGCCCTCCTCCCAGCCGGGCAGAAACACGGTGTCGAATTCCAGGCCCTTGGCCGAGTGCATCGTCATGATGTTGACGGCGTCGGCCTCGGCGCCCTTCTCGTTGTCCATCACCAGCGAGATGTGCTCGAGGAAACCCTGCAGGTTCTCGAACTCCTCCATGGAGCGCACCAGCTCCTTGAGGTTCTCCAGGCGACCGGCGGCGTCGGCGGAGCGGTCCTTCTGCCACATCTCGGTGTAGCCGCTTTCGTCCAAAATGATCTCGGCGAGCTCGTTGTGCGGCAGCACGTCGCGCTGCTTGCGCCAGCGGTCGATGGCCTCGATGAGCGCGCGCAAGCTGCCGCGCGGCTTCGGCTTGAGCTCGTCGGTTAAGATCATGGCGCGCACGGCTTCGGTCAGCGGTATGCGGCGCTTCCTGGCGTGATCGTGCAGCATCTGCACCGTGGCGTCGCCGAGGCCGCGCTTCGGCACATTGACGATGCGCTCGAAGGCGAGATCGTCGGCCGGCGAATTGACCACGCGCAGATAGGCCAGGGCGTCGCGGATTTCGGCGCGCTCGTAGAAACGCGGGCCGCCGATGACGCGATACGGCAGGCCGAGCGTGACGAAGCGGTCTTCGAATTCGCGCATTTGGAACGAGGCGCGCACCAATATGGCGACCTGGTTGAGCAGGCGGCCGTCGCGCTGCAGCTGCTCGATCTCCTCGCCGATGGCGCGGGCTTCTTCTTCCGAATCCCAGGAGCCGGTGACGGTGACCTTCTCGCCCAGCACGTCGTCGGTGCGCAGCGTCTTGCCGAGGCGGCCTTCGTTATGCGCGATCAGATGCGAGGCGGCGGCGAGGATGTGGCCGGTGGAGCGGTAATTGCGCTCGAGGCGGATGACGGTGGCGCCGGGAAAGTCGTGCTCGAAGCGCAAAATATTGTCGACCTCGGCGCCGCGCCAGCCGTAGATCGACTGGTCGTCGTCGCCGACGCAGCAGATGTTTTTGGCGGCGCTTGCCGGAGCGGTCTCCCTCTCCCCGTTTACGGGGAGAGGCATAGGCGGCCTCTGGCCGCCGTCATCTTCAGAAAGAACGCGATGCGAAGCATCGCTATGGTGAGGGGGCGTAGCCGGGCGCTCGGAGCGC
Source organism: Xanthobacteraceae bacterium (assembly GCA_049285535.1). GTDB lineage: Bacteria > Pseudomonadota > Alphaproteobacteria > Rhizobiales > Xanthobacteraceae > BOG-931. Next base: position 739 of record JBAQAB010000026.1, on the reverse strand, counting down.
GGGCCCACAAGCTCTGGCAGCTCCGGCGCCCCCTCATCCGCCGCGCTTCGCGCGTCGACTTCTCCCCGCGCGCGGGGAGAAGTGATTTGCGTGCTCGTCCGCTGCGCCAACAACCTTAGCCACAAATACTGCGCGACGTTGGTGTCCTGATATTCGTCGACCAGGATGTATTTGAAGCGGCCCTGATATTGCCGGAGCACGTCGGGGTGCTCGCGAAACAGCCGGATGCATTCCAGCAGCAGATCGCCGAAGTCGGCGGCGTTGAGGATTTTCAGCCGTTCCTGAAAGGCCTTGTAGAGTTTTAGGCCCTTACCGTTGGCAAACACCGCGGCTTCGCCGGACGGAACCTGCTCGGGCGTGAGCCCACGGTTCTTCCAGCCGTCGATCAGCGAGGCCAGCACGCGCGCCGGCCAGCGCTTCTCGTCGATGTGCTCGGCTTCGAGCAGTTGCTTCAAAAGCCGGACCTGGTCGTCGACGTCGAGAATGGTGAAATCGCTTTTCAGCCCGACCAGCTCGGCATGGCGGCGCAAAATCTTCACGCCGATGGAATGGAAGGTGCCGAGCCACGGCATGCCCTCGACCACCTGGCCGACGATCTCGCCGACGCGGTGCTTCATCTCGCGCGCCGCCTTGTTGGTGAAGGTGACGGCGAGGATTTCGCCGGGCCGGGCGCGGCCGAGGCTGAGGATGTGGGCGATGCGCACGGTGAGCACGCGGGTCTTGCCGGTGCCGGCGCCGG
>JBAQAB010000025.1:0-11629 GCA_049285535.1 Xanthobacteraceae bacterium | reverse complement strand
CCAACCGGCCAAAGTTTAACAAAATGCTACCGATGGCTGCGGCAGCGTTCAGATCGGACGTTGTGTGGAATTGTCAGCGCTTACGGAAGGATCAGCCGAATCTTTGTCGCGCGAGCGCCGCGCCCCGAGCGAGTGCTTCCAGTTTCATTGCGGCGATTTCGCGGCGCATCGGCGCCATGCCGCAATTGGTGCAGGCGATGATTTTTTGCGCAGGAACGTACTCTGCCGCTTTCGCGATCACCTCGGCGACTTCCTCCGGCGTCTCGATCTTGTCGGTGGCGACGTCGATGACGCCGATCAGCACATCTTTGCCGGCCAGCAACTTCATGACGCTCATTGGCACGTGCGAATGGATGCATTCGAGCGACACCTGATCGATGCGGCTGTTCGCCAATGCGGGGAAGAATTTTTCGTATTGCCGCCATTCGGCGCCGAGCGTCGCCTTCCACTCGATATTGGCGGGAATGCCGTAGCCGTAGCAGATGTGCACCGCGGTTTTGCAGGTAACGCCGTCGATAGCGCGATGCAGCGCCTCAATGCCCCATGTTGCGGCAGCATCCATATAGACATTGAACGCCGGCTCATCGTACTGGATGACGTCGACGCCGTCAGCCGCAAGTCCGCGCGCCTCCTCGTTGAGGATGTCGGCAAAGGCGAAAGCCATCTTCACCCGGTCGCCGTAATGCGCGTCGGCGATGGTGTCGACGATGGTCATCGGCCCGGGCAAAGTGAATTTGATTTTTTTCCTGGTGTGGGCGCGCGCCAGCCGCGCCTCGCGAGCATGCACGCGTGAACGCAGCCGCAGCGGCCCGACCACGGTCGGGCACGTCGCTTTGTAACGATCGTTGCGGATGCCCATCTCGACGCGCTTGTCGAAGTCGATGCCGTCGACCGCTTCGAGGAAGCCGTGGACGAAATGCTGGCGCGACTGCTCGCCGTCGCCGACGATGTCGATGCCGGCGTCCTCCTGCAGCTTGATCGCCAATAGCGTGGCGTCGTCCTTGGCGGTTGCGAGTTCTTCGCCTTCGAGCCGCCACGGCGCCCACAGCTTGTTCGGTACGGCAAGCCAAGCGGGCTTCGGCAGACTGCCGGCGATCGTGGTGGAAAACAGCGGCTCGGTGGCTGGCATCGTGGCGCTCAGTTTCGCGACAAGGCCGTGGGCGGCCGCCAGTCGTATAGCCAATCATAATGGCGCAACAACCACCCGCCGCCCATCGCGTGCATCGCGGTATTGCGCAGCATAGCGGGCAGGGCGCTCAAGTGGTAGCGCGCGCCGTTTCTCGCCGCGAGCCGCTGCACCCTGCGAGTCCGCGTCCGCCGCAGCGCGGAATAGGATTGCAGCGCGCCTGCGGCATCGTCCGGCATGCGGGCGAGGCAGTGCGCCGCGACCACCGCATCTTCGATTGCCATGGCGGCGCCTTGGGCGAGGAAGGGCAACATCGGATGGGCGGCGTCCCCGATCAGTGCCGCGGCCCCATAGCAAAAGCTCGATAGCGGCGAATGATTGTAGAGCGCCCATTTCAGCCAGGTTTCAGGCTCGCGAACCAGCGCTCGCGCCTGCGGCGCCCAGCGCTCGGCCGGAAGCCGCGGCAATAGATCGATCCGGCTTGCCGGCGCGCTCCAGCCCGGAGCGTTCCAGTTATCTGTCGTGATGACGACGACGTTAATCAGGTCGCCGGCCTTCACCGGATAGTGCACGAGATGCGCATCGCGCCCGAGCCAGAGATGGATCAGCGGTTCGCGCAATTCCGCCGGCACTTCGCTTGCCGGAATGAGCGCCCGCCACGCGGTGCGGCCGGCAAAGCGCGGCGGGTCCTTGAAGCCAAGCCTGGCGCGCGACTCGGACCACAGACCATCGGCGGCAATGAGCGCATGACCACGCTCGTGCCAGACGCCGGCAGGACCGTTTGCCGACACAGTGACGCCATGCGAATGGGTGGCAAAATCCTCCACGCGCATGCCGAGCTTGAGTGAAACGTCACGCTCTTGCGCCACCGCGGCAACGAGCGCGGCCTGGAGATCGCCGCGATGGATGATCCAGTATGGCGCGCCATAGCGCTCTGCCGCCCCGCCGAGCGGCATGCGGACGATTTCGCGACCACTGTGCCCGGCCAAGACCCGCAACGCCATGGGCACGGTTACATGCGGCCGCAGCTGCTCGCCGACGCCGAGATCGATCAGGCAGCGCGCGGCATTCGGTGAAAGCTGGATCCCGGCGCCGGTTTCCGAAAGCCGTTCGGTTTGTTCCAGTACGGTGACGCGAAAGCCGTTGCGCGCCAGCGCCAGCGCGGCCGTAAGTCCGCCGATGCCGGCGCCAGCGACGATGACGCTGCGCGAGGCCGTCACGGCAGAGGTTCAGACAAAATCTTCGCTCAAGGCACATTCCGCGGGCCGCGCTTTATTGGGCGCGAGCGCCGGATCGTGGCGGTACAGCGTCGAGCAATACGGGCAGACGTATTCGGCATCGCCGCCCATGTCGCAATAGACGTGTGGATGGTCGAAGGGCGGCAGCGCGCCGACGCACATGAATTCCCTGGCGCCGATGGTAATCACCGGGACGCCGAGATCGTTGTGGAAATGCGGAACAATCCTATCCGTCATGGGCATGCCATCCGGCTTACGAAGTCGCACCGCACCATAGCGGGCCGCCGACTTGATTTCCAGCAAAGGGATTGGGATCCCGATTTGTTGTGAAAAAGCCGCAAATCGCCGACATATACCGCGCGGATTCGAGAGTAACCCGCGCAGGGCCAAGGCACTAAACGATGGGCGAGCGGCGATTCCTTCGGTTGGCGCGGCATCCGGCTTGTGCGTTCGTCTGCGCGGTCGTTTTTGCCCTGGTTGCGCTACCGCTTATTCGCGAAGGCGTTGCCGCGCGAAACCGTCTCGCGGCAGCCGACGATCCGGTCCGGATCAGCAATCAGGCGCTCGACCGCAGCTTCAAGCGGGATGTGGCGGAGCGCGAAATCGGCGCTGCATTGGCCTCGGGCGATATCGGCCTTGCGCAAAGCTTTGTCGCGCTCGCGGCCGATCGCGGCGTCGCCGTCGATCCGGCCTTGGCGGCCAAGGTGAAGGACGCTGGCGTGCAACAATCGTCCGCCAGCAACACCGCAGGCCGATTTGTCCATGGACTGTGGAGCGGGGAGACCACCGACCTGGCGAGTCTCGCGGGCACCGCTTTCGGCGATCTCTTTGTGTTCGGCGACATCCGCGATGCGGCCCGCGAGGGTACGCACTATCTGATGGGTGAGCACTACGACCCGTGGATTTTCGGTCTCGCCGGCGTCGGCATCGCCATCACCGCCGCAACCTACGCCACCGCCGGCTTCACCGCGCCGGAGCGCATTGGCCTTTCGCTGGTCAAGGCGGCGCGCCGCAGCGGCCGGCTCAATCCTGTCTTGGCGGTGCGGGCCGCGCGCGAGGCGGTGAAAGTCGAGGAGGCCGGCGGCCTCGTCGACTTTGCCGAAAATACCGGACGCATCGAGGCCAAGGCCGGACCGCAGGCGGCGATGGACAGTCTCGCGGTTGCCGAAGAGCCGCAGGATGTGTCGCGGCTGGCCCGGCTTTCCGCCGCCAAGGGCGGCAAGACGCGCGCGATCATAAAACTCCTCGGCCGCGCCGCCATCGTGCTCACGGCGACGACTTTCGATCTCGCGATGTGGCTGATCTGGGCCGCGTTTGCGCTTATCGGCTTCTGTGCCTCGTGCAAAACCGCCGCGGAGCGCATGACGCAGCGCGTCTTGCTTCGCAACAAGGCACGCCGCCTGCGCGAGGCGGAATCGCGCATACTGGCGCTTCCGGTGCGGCCGTGATTATGGTCGGCCCATGCCGAGCTTTTCTCACGACGGGGTAGAAATTGCCTTTCTCGATGAAGGCGCGGGTGAGCCGATTGTGCTCGTCCACGGCTTCGCCTCGAACAAGGAAATCAACTGGGTCGGCCCGGGCTGGGTGAGCACGCTGACGCGCGCCGGCCGCCGCGTGATCGCGCTCGATGATCGCGGCCATGGCGCTTCGACCAAGCTCTACGATCCGGCCGCCTATCACAGCGCGATTATGGCCGAGGATGTGCGGGCGTTGCTCGACCATCTCGGTCTGCCGCGCGCCGACGTCTTTGGTTATTCCATGGGCGCGCGCATCACAGCTTTCCTGGCGCTGTCGCACCCCGATCGGGTCCGCTCGGCGGTGTTCGGCGGCCTTGGCATCCGGCTGGTGGAGGGTGTCGGTCTACCCGATACCATTGCCGATGCGCTCGAAGCGCCGTCGCTCGCGGACGTGTCCGATCCGACGGCCTATATGTTCCGCGCTTTTGCCGAACAGACCAAATCCGATCTGCGCGCGCTGGCCGCTTGCTTGCGCGGCTCACGCCAGTCGCTCAGTCGCGACGAAGTCGCGCGTATCAAGGTGCCGGTCCTGGTCGCGGTCGGCGGTGATGATTCGATCGCCGGTTCGCCGCAGGAACTCGCAACCCTCATCCCCGGCGCGCAGGCCCTGACCATTCCCGGCCACGACCATATGTTGGCGGTCGGCGATCGGGTGTTTAAGTCGGCGGTTCTCGAATTCCTGACTAATCGGTCAATGAACTAGCCCATTGGCCTGATATCGCTCGGCTTTTGGCTGAGAAACCGCGCCCCTTGGTTTTGACCCATCGCTCGCCCAATATGATAGAAGGTCACGCCGCTTTTCCGGGGAGACACACCGATGGCGCAGTATCAGGCGAAACCGGCGCTCGACACGGTCGATCCGGTCTGGGCACGCATCCGCCGCGAAGCCGAAGAAATCGTGCGGCGCGAGCCTGAGCTCACGACCTTCATCTATTCGACCGTCCTGCATCATGACACGCTCGAAGGCGCGGTCGCGCACCGGCTGGCCGGGCGCCTTGATCATTCCGCCGTCTCGGCGGAATTGATCCGGCAGGCCTATGCGGATGCGATCGATGACAGCCCTGCGATCGGCGAAGCTTTCCGTGCCGACCTGATGGCGACGGTCGACCGCGATCCGGCGACCCACCGCCTGATCGAGCCGGTGCTCTATTACAAGGGTTTTCATGCCATCCAGACCTATCGGCTGGCGCATTGGCTGTGGCAGAAGAGCCGCCGCGATTTTGCGCTCTACCTGCAGAGCCGGTCGTCGGCGGTATTTCAGTGCGATATCCATCCGGCGGCTCGGATCGGGCGCGGCATCTTCCTCGATCATGCCACCGGGCTCGTGGTCGGCGAGACCGCAGTGATCGAAGACGACGTCTCGCTCCTCCACGACGTGACGCTCGGCGGCACCGGCAAGGAGCATGAAGACCGTCATCCGAAAATCCGCTACGGCGTGATGATCGGCGCCGGCGCCAAAATCCTGGGGAATATCGAAGTCGGGCATTGCGCGCGCATTGCCGCCGGCTCGGTGGTGGTCAAACCGGTTCCCAACAATGTGACGGTTGCCGGCGTACCGGCGAAAGTGATCGGCGTCGCCGGTTGCCCCGAACCCGCGCGCACGATGGATCAGATGTTTCAGGACGAGATTTGAGGTATCCGGGAGCACGGAGCTTGCCTTCGAACTTGGTCCGCGGGGCGAATGCCGGTTTTCCGACAAGATCATGCGCGATCAAAAACCAGAGCCCGGTTTTGATTCCATCAAAGCCGATTAGGTTCTAAACTTGGAATCCCGGTTAAGGAGAGTGGTGTGGACATTCAGGCAGTCAGGAAGCTCGACGCCTATTTGAAGAAGCTGTTCGGCAACGCGCGCCTTCGCGTGGTGCCGCAGCCAGCGAAAGCGGATGCGGCCGAGGTTTATATCGGCGAAGAACGGCTGGGCGATCTTAACCAGGACGACGAAGACGAAGATCTCTCTTACAATTTCCGCATGGAAATAGATTTGGGCGAAGTCGCCGACATCGATCGGATCAAGCGCCTGGACGCCTATCTCAAGCGAAAATTCGACAATGCGGCCATCCGCGTCGTGCCGCGCGCGAAGAAACGGGACTCGCTCGAAACCTACCTGGGCGAGGAATTCATCGGCGTTCTATTCGTCGACGATGAAAAGCGGCCAGGAGCCTATATTCTCGAAATGCCGATTTTGGATATGGATTTGGCCTGAAGGGGCTGCGATCACAGGACTTTTTGCCTGCTGCCGGGCCCGCAAATTCACTGCGGATGCAACTGAGTGAGAAGCCGGTCGAAACCGCCGGCGATCGTACGCCAGTCGCCAAACCAATCGCGCGGAAAGCGAAACGTCACCTCGGCGGCACCAAGCACTCGTTGGTGAATGCACGTTCCAGGCACGATCTGGCCCGGACGCGTGCATAAGGCGAAGAATTGCTCGGGATTGGTGCCGAAATAGACCAGGTCTTGGCCGTCATAAGGTGTGCCGGTGCGAAACGGCAGAATAGCCAGGCCGTCGGGGCCTGCGCTCGCCTTGGTCTCGGCATAGCGCGGATAGATGGTGCGCAGCCGATCGAGCGGCGGCAATTCGCTGCCAAGCCCGGCGATGCTCACGAACAGCCGCTTGTTCTCAGGTGCGGCGGCCGCCGCCGCGGCCTGCGCCGCATCGAGCACGGTCTTATCCGCAGGTTTGTCGTTGGCGCGGGGCGGCTCGAGCGACGGCCATTCAAAGGCAAGATCGATACGATCCTGTTGGCCGGGATGACGTTGCACCGCTTCGCGGATCGCTGCCGGCGGCACGTCGAACAGCTCGTCAGCCACCGAGATCGGAATCGCGGGTGCATCGAGCGCCGTCGATCCGCTAGGCCAGGTTGGCCACAGCACGTAGGAGACGAAGGCCGCTGCCGCAGCAACTAAAACGACAATAACTGCAAAAGACAGCGTGAAAATGCCGTGCGTCCGCCTCTTGTGCCGGAGAACCGTGTGCGCCGTCATCGATTTCGTTCAGTCCGCGCGAATCAATCTTAGTATCGCACGGGCCCAAGCGGCAAAGAGGACAGGGAGCCGGCCGGTCGGCCGCAATGACTGCGACTTTATGGCTTGGCCGGCGCCGGTTGCGCCGCCGCTTGCGGCTTAAGCGACGCTTCGATCTGCGCAGCAAGCCCCGCCGCGATTTTGGCGTGGGCTGCGGCGTTAAAGTGAATGTGGTCCCACTGGTAGAAATCTGCCGGCACCGGGTCCGGATCGTAGATAATGACGCGAATGCCGCGGGCGCGCATGCGCTGCGCCATGGCCGCGACATTGGCGGCGCGCGCCGCCTTGGTGCCGAAGAAGCGAAGGTCGTTGCCGCCCGGCTGCAAGATCACGATGTCGGTGCCCTTGGGCACGGCGCTGTCGATCCGCCGCAGCATACCGGCGGTGACGTCGCCATTGACGCCGGCATTGATGACGTTGGCCGCAATGCCCTTCTTGCGTAACAACGCCTGCAGGACCGAGGGATAGGCGTTTTGCTCACCGACGCCGAAACCGGTCGTGTTGCTGGCCCCAATCGCCACGATGGCGAGCGGCCGCGCCTGCAGCGGCGAAGCCAGGGCGAATGCGATGAGCGCTGCAGGCAGTGCCAATGTGCGCGCAATGACGGTCATGGGGATAAGCGGTTCGCGCAAAAGCCGGAATTGACGTGCATTAACCTTTCTTTAATCATTTCGTAGCGGGCCGCCGCGCCCTCTGCAATGGCTTCGCGGAGAGAAGAGTGCCGGGAATGTCCATGCTGCCATCGATATCGCCAGAAACGATCGAATCCTTTTTCTCGCTTGCCATGGGCTTTGCCGTGGCGGGATTGTGCGCCAGCGGCTATTCGCTGTTCAGCCGGCACCTGCCGAGCTTCCGGCTTCTGGAAGTCGGTCCGGTTCCGGCGCGCTTTGCCGCCATTCCGCTGCTGATGTTCTCTGCGCCTTACATCATCATGCGCAACACCATCCGCGGCCGCCGCATTGAAGGCCGCCGCGCCGAGATCGTCATGCTCGCCACCGTGATCGCGGGACTGTGGAGCCTGATGTCCGGAACCGTCGTGGTGCTCGGACTTCAAGCGCTGCTTGGCGTCTGATATTCCATTGGTATGATCTATGAACTCGACGGCAACCGGCCCGATCTGCCGGAACAGGGCCGTTATTGGATTGCGCCCACCGCGACCCTGATCGGCAAGGTGCGGCTCAAGCTCGACACCAGCGTCTGGTTCGGTGCTGTACTGCGCGGCGACAATGAATGGATCGAACTCGGCGAGCGCTCGCAGGTTCAGGACAATGCCACGCTGCACACCGATCCGGGCTTTCCGATGACTATCGGGCCGAATTGCGTGATCGGTCACAATGTCATTCTCCACGGCTGCATCGTCGGCGCCAACAGCCTGATCGGCATGGGGGCGATCGTGCTCAACGGCGCCAAGATCGGTGACAACTGCCTGGTCGGGGCCGGCGCGCTGGTCACCGAGGGCAAAACCTTTCCCGATAATTCGCTGATCGTCGGCGCGCCGGCCCGCGCCATCCGCACCCTCGACGACGCGGCCATCAAAATGATCGCCGGTGGCGCCGATATTTACGTCCGCCGCTTCAAACAATATGCGAAGGGACTAAAGCCCGTCGGGTAACATTCCCCTGCGCCGCTACCCGTGAGCGGTCGATGAGCCAAATTCGTATTGCCATCGTCGGCGGCGGCCTCGCCGCGTTGGCGACCGCGATAGCCCTCGCTCGCCTTGGCATCGCGGCGGAGGTCTTCGAGAAGTCGCCGCAACTCGGCGAGGTTGGCGCCGGGATCAACGTCAGTCCGCAAGCCATCCTGGCGTTGCGTGCAATTGGGCTTGGCGAGCGGATCGCAGCCGTCGCCAACATCGCGCCCGGCGTCCTCACCCGCGACATGAACAGCGGCGCGCGGCTCGATTATCGCGACCAGAGGGCGGCAGCGAACCGTTTCGGCGCCGGCATTCATAGCTTCCATCGCGCCGATCTTCTGCAGGCCTTGGCGAGCGGGATCGATCCAACAAGGATTCATCTCGATCATAAGCTGATTGGCATCGGGGAGCGCGCAGCGAGCGTCACGTTGACCTTCGCCAACGGCGCGAGGCGCGAGGCCGACCTTGTGATCGGCGCCGACGGTATTCATTCGCTGGTTCGCCATGCGCTCTACGGCGACGACAATCCGACGTATACGGGTCAAATGGTGTGGCGCGCGCTGCTTCCCGGCAGCGACGTTCCGCCGGAAGTGCTGGAGCCGTCGGGACACGTGCAGTGGCTCGGACCGGGCCGCCACTTCTTCGCTTATTATCTGCGCGGCCGCGAGGTCGTGAATATCGTCACCCAGGAGGACACCGATGCCTGGGTCGATGAAGGCTGGTCGATTCCAGGCAAACCCGACGACATGCGCGCGAGCTTCCCGAATGCCGAGCCGCTGCTCGCGACGCTATTGAGCCGCGTCACGCAATGCTCGAAATGGGGCTTGTTCACGCGTCCCTTGACCGATGATTGGGGACGCGGCCGCATTGCGCTCATCGGCGACGCCGCGCATGCGATGCTGCCGAATGCCGGCCAGGGCGCCAGCCAATCGTTCGAAGATGCGTATGTTATCGCCCGTTGGTTGGCGGCTGAGCCCGACGATCCGGTTGAAGCGCTGCGTAATTTTCGCCGGGTCCGTATTCCGCGCGTGCACGAAGTCCAGCGCCGCTCCACAGCGATCGTAGGTGCGAAACACAATTACAATCAAAAAGCGGAAGGGGCTGCACCCGCGAACGTCGATGCCGTCAATTCGATGGCATGGATCTGGAGCTACGATGTTACCGCGGAGTGGAATAATCCGCCGGCAGTGCCGGTTTTCGACTAGTCGTGGATTTGGGGCATCACGCATAAGCGCGTCGTCGCAGCAGATAAGTTCGCAGCCGTCCATAGTTTTTCGCCGCCTGCATCAGCCCGACATATTCACAGATCAGTTCTTCGTCCTCGATAAGCGTGAACAGCGCCGCGAACGCTTCCGTGACATAGACCTCTCCCGGTGGCGTGTTCGGTTCCAGCCGCGCCGTGCGGTTGATATGGGTGCCGGTGAACGTCAGCGATTTGAGAATAGGGTCGTGAACTTCGAATACCGCGCCGGCGTCGAGGCCGAGCCGCAAGCCGAGGCTTGCCGGCAGGCCGAGCGAGGGGAAATCGAGCCCCGCCAAGATCGTTTGGATTTGCATGGCGCAGCGTGCGGCGGCGCCAAGATCCTCGAAGACGACAAACAGCCCGTCGCCCCAGGTGTTGCGTGCGGCAATGTCGCCGGGAAATGTGTCCAGCGCCGCCGCGACAGACTGCATCACTTGGCTGTAAAACGTCAGCAGTTGCCGGTCCGAAAGTCGGCTGAAGCCGTGAAAGTCGCCGAACATGATGGCGCGCACTTTGCGGCCCGGTAGCGTATGGGAGCCGCTTTCCGGCTCGGCGTGTTTTACCCCGTTCGCGCCGAGATTGCCGTCGCTGCCGATGGTGACGGTTTTCAGGCCCTGGCGTTGCCACACTTGAATGTCAGCGAAGCTACCGGCTTTTTCTGCTGTTTCCTGGCCGTCCCATACGGCGAGCTGGATCGGCTCCGATGAGAGCTGCTGGGCGCGCAGAATCGTCAAGCCCATGGCCAGCCGCGACGCATAGGCGAAAACTTCGGGGTCGCCGACATATTCTCCTTCGGTGGCGTGGATGAGCCTGACTCGCTTCAAGCAGTTTTCGAACCGTTCGGGCCAGTTCACGCCGCCGACGGCCACGGACTTCTTGACAAACGTTTGAGTTTCGAAGGGAAGGACGACGTCGAGCTCGGCCCCGCGTTCGAGCAGAGCTTCGGCGATCAGCGTGTCAGCGCCACAGGCTAACGATCCGTAGCCGTAGCCAACGTCGCGACGCGCAAGCTCAGCACGAATGTCAGCGGCGACGCGCGCCTCGGCCTGTGCCGGAAATCGGCCGGCGGCGCCCTCGGGAGCGATGATGTGGCCGGTATAGTGAATGACCGCGCGATTTCGCAGGGGTGCAACGATGGAACTATCCAGCCGCTTGTGATTGCAGATTTGGATGAGCTGCTTGCGCGTTGATGCGATCGCCGCGGCGCTCGACGACAGCGCGGCGGCTTCCTCGATCGCGTCCCGGGTGTCGTCGAGGTCGTTAAGCAGCAGACCTGCCGCGGCGCGGTCGGCCGCCAATTGATAGGCGTCGTCCTGCGATTGCGGGTTCGATTTCGCGCATACGCCAACGATTGCCGCGGCGATTTCCTGAGCGCGGGCAGAATCGCCGCTCATTTCGTGGAGGACTGCGGCATTGATACCGAGAAAAGTACTCGCGGTGCGGCGATAGATGGCTTGGTAGTGTTCGGCCGCTTTTTTCAACCTGGCAGGACGATGCGCGGCGTCGGCCGCGTAGGCCGCTTCGCGATCAAGCCGCGCGCCAAGCGCCGCAATGTTCTCTTCGAATTGACCGTCGAGCGATGGGCGATCGAAGTTCGGCTGCAGGCGATAGTGACTCCACAATTGTTGTGCCCGCTTATTGGCGCCGGTGCGCGAGAGATTGAGAATGGCGCGATATTGCAGGTCGCGGCACGTTGGATGTTGCTCGAGTCCGAGTAGTGCGGCGTCGCAAGCGCCAAGGTAGTCGCCGGAATGTTCTTGCTTGGCGGATAACTGTGACCAATATTCGATTGGCAGTAACCGCTCTAGGGCGTTCGAGAAATCCATGCTTGGTATTGGTACACCCCAGGGC
>JBAQAB010000024.1:0-6282 GCA_049285535.1 Xanthobacteraceae bacterium | reverse complement strand
GCCCCTCGACCGCCGTCAGATCAAGCCGCCCATTCTCGAAAGCGCGCCGGGTGAATTCACCTGGCTCCGCGAGCCGGCAGCCCTCAATAGTGCCTAAGGCATCGAGCACTCCGGCGACAACGGCATGGCCGCCGTGCAGCTGCAGCTCCGCGACATCCTCGCCCGTTTCGCTGTGCGGCGCCGGAAACCAGAGAGCGAGTGCCTCGTCGATCACTTCCCCGCTTTCCGGATCGCGCACCCGCACCAGTGTCGCCTTGCGCGGCTCCGGCAGACGCCCCGTCAACTTTTGCAAGGCAATGCGCACATTCGGGCCCGATAACCGCACCACCGCGATGGCGGCGGGCGGCCGGCCGGATGACAGGGCAAAGATGGTGGACCGATCCGGCATATCGTGCGTTGCCGTCCATTGCGCTTCAGCGCTTCGCCCCGTGCGGGCTACTTGCTACGGTGCGCCCATGTCAAATGCACCCAAGTCGACGCCGGCGCCAGGATCGACAGCCTATCGGAATCGTCTCGCTAACGAGACAAGCCCCTATCTGCTTCAGCACAAGACCAACCCGGTCGATTGGTGGCCATGGGGACCCGAAGCGCTGGCGGAGGCGAAGCAGAGCCACAGGCCGATCTTGCTGTCGGTGGGCTATGCGGCCTGCCACTGGTGCCACGTGATGGCGCACGAGAGTTTTGAGGACAGCGCCACCGCAGAGGTGATGAACGAGCTCTTCGTCAATATCAAAGTCGATCGCGAAGAGCGGCCGGATATCGACCAGATCTATATGGCGGCGCTGCATCACCTCGGTGAGCACGGCGGCTGGCCGCTCACTATGTTCCTCACTCCTGATGGCGAACCGATCTGGGGCGGCACGTATTTTCCCAACAGCTCGCGCTACGGTAAGCCGGCTTTCGTCGACGTGCTCCGCGAGATCGCACGGCTGTTCCGCGATGAGCCGCAGAAGATCGAACAGAACCGCGCCGCCTTGATGGAACGGCTGACGGCCGCCGCCCACCCCGCCGGCGCCGCCACGTTCGGTCGAGCCGAACTCGACAATGCCGCCCGCCAGATCGGCGGCATTATCGACCCGGTCAACGGCGGCACCCGCGGCGCGCCGAAATTCCCGCAAACGGCATTACTCGAACTACTATGGCGCACCGGGCTGCGCACCGGCGAAGCGCGTTACTTCGCGGCCATCGACATCACGCTGCACCACATTTGCGAGGGCGGCATTTACGATCATCTCGGCGGCGGCTTCTCCCGCTATTCGGTCGACGAGCGCTGGCTGGTGCCGCATTTCGAAAAAATGCTCTACGACAATGCGCAGCTTCTCGAACTCTTGGCGATCGCGTATCAGCGCGGCGGCAACGCGCTTTATCGGCAGCGCGCCGAAGAAACCGTCGCATGGCTTCAGCGCGAAATCACGACGGGCGAGGGCGCATTCTCCGCCTCGCTCGACGCCGACTCCGAAGGCGAGGAGGGCAAATTCTATGTCTGGTCCTATGCCGAGGTCATCCGGCAGCTCGGTCTCGAAGACGGCGAGTTTTTCGCACATCACTATGACGTCACGCCCGCCGGCAATTTCGAAGGCCACACCATCCTCAACCGGCTGAAGCCGCAACCGCGCAGCGCGACTGACGAGGCGCGACTGGCGGCTTTGCGTGAAAAGCTCCTCGCGGTGCGTGCGGAACGCGTGCGTCCCGGCCTCGACGATAAAGTGCTCGCTGACTGGAACGGGCTGATGATCGCCGCGCTGGTCAATGCGGGGCTATTACTCGAACAGCCGTCCTGGATCGGGTTGGCTCAACGTGCCTTCGATTTCATCGCACAGGCGATGACCCGCGGCGATCGGCTCGGCCATTCCTGGCGAGACGGCAAGCTCAAATTCCCCGGCCTCGCCTCCGATTTCGCTGCCATGATCCGCGCCGCGCTGGCGCTCTATGAGGCGACCGGACGGCAGTCCTATCTCGATCGGGCGCTTGAGTGGCAACGCGCGCTCGATCGCGATTACGCCGATGCTGCGACCGGAACCTACTATCTCACCGCCGCCGACGCGGAAGGACTTGTGATCCGCCCCGCCGCGACGACCGACGAAGCGACCCCCAATCACAATGCGGTCGCGGCGCAAAATCTGGTCCGCCTCGCGCTGTTGGCGGGAGACGATCGATGGCTGCAGAAGGCCGATCGCTTGATTGCCGCCCTTGCCCCACAGGCCGTTGAAAATCTTTACATGCACATGGCGCTCCTTAATGCCATCGACTTCCGGCAGCGAGCCGCCCAAATCGTGGTGACCGGGGAGGGGTCAGGCGCCGAGGCTTTGCTCGACGCTGCCCGCCGGCTACCGCCACTCGACCGCGTCGTGCTGCATGCCGCGGCCGCCGGCACGCTCCCACCATCTCACCCAGCGCGAGACAAGATCGCTGCTGCGCCAGAGCCGCAGGCATTCGTTTGTGTCGGTGAGACATGTTCGCTCCCGCTGAGCGATCCCGCCGGCCTCAATGCCGCCATCGATGCGGTGCGACATTCTTGACGCTGCCATCCATTCGTGAGTGTTTTGTGCTTAATGCAGGCCGGGGCACGGCAAAGGAGACCCACTCATGCGAAACGGGATCATCTTGGCGGTAGCCCTGACCGTACTTTCGGCAAGCGGCGCGCGGGCCGACCAGTGGTGCGGCTATGCCAGCCACAAAGACGCTGTGGTCCAGTGCGGCTATACGACCGCGTCCGACTGTCAAACGGCCGTCGGCAAAGGCGGGATGTGTTTTGTCGACCCCGACTTGGCGCTCGACACGAAGCGCGCCGATCCCGAAGCGACACCATTTTCTGCCAACCCAAACTGAGCAGAACCGCGGCGTGCCATCGCATTGAACGGGTCCTCAATGGCTGACCTGTCGCAGTGGCTCGCGCAATTCGGACTGGAGCCATTGGCCGGCGTGTTGGCCGACAACGACGTCGATCTCGACATCCTTCCGGACTTGACCGAACAAGATTTTGAGAAGCTCGGGATTTCGCTCGGTCAGCGGCGGAAGCTTCTCAAGGCCATCGCCACGCTGCGCGACAACTCTAGGATCGCCCCCGGCAATCCGGAACGGCAGCCGGTAAATCCCGCTCCGACTGCGCCGGCACCCGAAGCCGAGCGTCGACAGGTCACGGTGCTGTTCAGCGACCTCGTCGGCTCAACAGCACTTGCCACCGCGCTCGATCCCGAGGATTTGAGCCGCCTGATCAAACGTTATCAGGATGCCTGTGCCGGCGCTGTTGCCCGCTTCGACGGTTATATCGCCAAATTCATGGGCGACGGCGTCCTTGCCTATTTCGGTTATCCGCAAGCGCATGAAGACGCGGCCGAACGCTCCGTCCGCGCCGCGCTCGCGATCGTCGACACGGTGCGGCAGATCGAGCGGTCGGGTGGCGTTCCACTGCAGACCCGGATCGGCATCGCAACCGGCGTTGTCGTGGTCGGCGACATTGTCGGCAGCGGCGCCGCGCGCGAAGAATCGATCGTCGGAGAAACACCGAACCTCGCCGCCCGTCTGCAAACATTGGCTGAACCCAATACCGTAGTGATCAGCGAGGCCACCTGCCGCCTGCTTGCCCGCGGCTTCGACTACCAAAGTCTGGGCGAGCATGAGCTCAAGGGATTTGCCAAGCCGATCCCGGCCTGGCGCGTCTTAAAAGAGGCGCCAGTCGCCAGCCGCTTTGCGGCGGCGCGCGCCGTCGGTCTCAGCCCTTTCGTCGGCCGGACCCAGGAAATGGGCTTGTTGCTCGATCGCTGGCATCTGGCGCAGCAGGGCGAGGGACAAGCGATCGTCCTCACCGCCGAAGCCGGAATGGGCAAGTCGCGGTTGGTCGAGGCGTTGTTCGAGCGCCTCGGCGCCGAATCGCATCGGCGCGTTGTGCTGCAATGCTCGCCGTATCACAGCAATACGGCGTTCTATCCGGCGATGCGCCAGATCGAGCATGCCGCCGGTTTTGCGCTTGAAGATTCAGTTGCGCAAAAACTCGACAAGCTCGATGCCTTCCTTGCCCGGACCGGAAGCCCGGCGATTCCTACCGCTCCCTTGCTCGCCGATTTGCTCTCGTTACCGTCCGACGGCCGCTACGCGGCGGTCGATCTCACGCCGGCGCAGCGCAAGAGTGCGACAATCTCAGCGCTGGTCGATCATCTTATGGGACTTTGCGCGAGCGAACCGGTGCTTCTCGTCCTGGAGGACGCGCATTGGATCGATCCGACGACGCAAGAATTGCTGACGCATCTCATCGATTCGATCGAATCGGCTCGTGTCCTCGCCATCGTCACGGCACGGCCGGAATTCGCATCACCCTGGGCGGGGCGGGATCATGTTGCCTCGCTCGCGCTGAGCCGACTCGGCAAGACACAATGCGCCGAGATTGTCGCCGGTATTGCCGCAGCGCAATCGATGACGGCGGATTTAGTGGAAGAGATTCTCGCGAAGACCGACGGTGTGCCCTTGTTTGTTGAAGAACTGACGAGAGCGGTCTCCGAATCGCAAACACCGAATCGACTCGCCGTTCCGGCCACTTTGCAGGATTCGCTGATGGCGCGGCTTGACCGGCTCGGTCCGGCCAAGGAAGTCGCACAAATCGCCGCCACCATCGGCCGACAATTTGCGCACGCCCTTTTGGCGGCCGTTGCTCCAGCCGGTCCGGGCGAACTCGATTTGGCGCTGGCGCGTCTGACCGAGGCGAGCCTCGTCTTTCCGCAAAGTCGCGCGATCGAGCCGACCTACAGTTTCAAACACGCACTTACCCGCGACGTCGCTTATGACAGCTTGCTGCGCGCCCGCCGCCGCGACCTCCACGAGCGCATCGCGCGCATACTCGAAGAGCGCTTTCCCGCACTTGCCGCCGCGGAGCCGGAAATTCTCGCGCACCACTTCAGCCGCGCCGATCTGCCAGGGCCCGCTTGCCTCTATTCCGAGCGCGCCGGCGACCGGGCTGTTGCCCATTCGGCCTATGCGGAGGCAGTCGCTCATTTCGATGCCGCGCTCATTGAAACCGACCGCATGCCGCCGGGGCGCGACCGCGATCAACGCGAACTCGCCATCCTGCTCAAACGAGGTCCGGCGGTGTTCGTCTATAAGGGCATGCAAAACCCCGAAGCGGAACTGAATTATCAGCGCGCCTACGAGACCGCGAAAAGGTTGGATGACGATGCCGCGGTGTTCAAGGCGCTGTGGGGAATGTGGCTTTGCGCCAATCTGCAGCGCCGAACGTCCGTTGCGCGCGACCGGGCCGAAGAGCTGGTCGCGCTCGCGCAACGATCAGGGAACGATGAGTTGATTCTTGAAGCCATCCATTGCCGCTGGTCGACCTCATTCTTTCGCGGCGACGTTTTGAATGCTTTGGCCGACGGTCTTGAGGGGATCAAGCACTACGATCCTGCTCGGCATAATCGGCTCGGCGCCGAATTCGGCGGCCACGATCCCGGTGTTTGTGCCAACACCAACGTCGGATTGTCGCTCGCGCAGCTTGGCCGTAACAAAGAAGCAGCCAAATCGATCGAACGCGGACTTGCGCTCGCTCGGCAGCTCAACCAGCCAACGAGCCTGGCCTTTGCGCTGACCGCCGCCATTCAGATCCAAACAATCATGGATGATCTCGCCGCCGTCCGGCATTTGGCCGTGCAGCTCCTCGAGGTCGGAGAAAAGTTCGATCTGCCACCCCAGCGCGCGGTCAGCGCATTCATATCCGGTTGGGCGAAGTTACGCGAAGGCGAATCTGCAGCTGGGCTCCAGGCCATGGAATTGGAATTCGCGCGCGTTATGAGGATGGGCTCGATACCCCAACTCTATGCCGGCCTGCTGGCCGCCGCCCGGCTCTCGACCGGAGAGGCGGCGCATGCGCTCGAGCCGCTTGACGCTATTCTGCCGACATTCACCGAGCCCGGCGTCGGCGTCTATCTCCCTGAGCTTCATCGCCTGCGCGGCGAATGTCTGCTTCGTCTCGATTCGTCGCGGATCGACGAAGCCGTCCGGGAATTTCAATCGGCCATTGCCTTCGCCAAGCAACAAAGCGCGCTGCTGTTTCGGCTGCGTGCGGCCATCAGCCTGACGCGCGCCGGTAACGAGTACTTGTCGCCCCTTAAGGAAGCGGTCGGCGCATTTACGGCCGAAGCCGATTGCCCTGAACTGATTTCCGCACGTCAAATACTGGCCCAGCATTCGGGCTGATCGGCGCGCTCATCGGCCGGCCGCTGCTTACGTATTCATCGAGTCGAAGAATTCAGAATTGTTCTTGGTGTTGCGCAGCTTGTCGAGCAGGAAGTCGAT
>JBAQAB010000023.1:0-4403 GCA_049285535.1 Xanthobacteraceae bacterium | reverse complement strand
CGCCGCGCGCGACAATGTCGTCATAGGCCTTGATCGCGGTCTCGGTGAATTGCGCGGTCGACGGCGACAGCGTCGGCGCGGTCGCCTTGGGCATGTGAATGGTACGCGAGGCCTGGTCGAAAGCCTGCCCGAAATCGCCTCGATCGGTGTCGCCGAGTAGATCATCCAGCGGTTCGGCGTTCCCGCGCGAGGCTATGAGGCCGCCGGCGGCGAGCGTCGCCGCGCCGGCAAAGCGGTGCAGAAAAGCGCGGCGGTTATAGTGCGCGGACGCGCGATCGTGCAGCTTAGTCATGGCTGGCGTTTTTGCGAGAGCATTGCGGCTGAATTCGGCCAGGAACCCAAAAATCCCAGTGCACAAAGCCGCCCCGCCGCTTGATAGCACGAAGCCTCCGCGGACGAAAAGGCTTAGGAGGCTAGTTCGGCGATTGAAGGGTTAGGTAAGCAGAATTGCGGCCGCGCCGACACGTAATCGGGATCGCGGCGTTACCTAGGCTGCGGCCATAGGTGTGACGCGCGGCCAAGGAGCGACCATGGGTGCGATCAGATTGCTCGCGGCTCCGATCGGCCGTATCGCGAATTCTCGCCTGTTCCAGCTCGCAGTCGTTGTCCTCATCATTCTGCTGCTGGATCACTACTCGTACGACTATCCGGTGCTGCAGCCGGTCGCGGATGGCCTAAAGGCCTTGGTCAACGCCACGGTTCAACTTTGCTCGGAATATTTTCGGATCGGAATCCTGACCGATCCGGTCCTGCAGGTCGGCGTGATGATTGCCTACGTCTATATGGTCTGCCTGCTGATTTTTTCTTTGCTGCGTGTCATTGTGAGATGGCTGGTGGACCTCGCCGGATGGAGCAATTTCCTCTGGCTGCGAGATTCGATTGCGCGCGAGCGCGGCATTGCGGCCTACCGTGCCTGGCTGCCGCTCGAGCGCATAAGGCCGGCCGACTGCCCGCAAGCGCTATGGGAGGAAGAGTTCGCCTGGCCGGCGAACAACGAGCCGCCCTACCCGCCGTTGGCGCAGCGAATTCTGCGCGGTGCCGTCACTTACATTGCGGTGTTTGGCGGCGCAGCCGTGCTGCTGCAGTATTTCACGCCGTTTGCCGTGCTGACTTGGCTTCGCGGCTTGATGTGACCGCCGCATAAAAAAGCCCCGGCATTTACGCCGGGGGGCTCAGTCACGCCAGTACAACGCAAGAAGCTGGCGAAAGACGTCGGAACACGACCCCGCAGGGGGACCGGGCTCCAGGTCGCTATGACTCTTACAGCCGATAGAGAATCTGATCGGTCCAGAACCGCTCGAGCCGGTGCAGCGCCTTGTTGAGCACGCTGAACTCATCGGCATTGATGCCGCCGACCTGCTCGACGGTGCGCACATGCTTCTGGTAGAGCGCATCGACGGTGTCGCGCACTTCGCGGCCTTTGTCGGTGAGCTTGATGCGCACCGAACGGCGGTCGACCCGCGAGCGCTGGTGATCGAGGAAGCCCATCTCGACGAGCTTCTTGAGGTTGTAGGACACGTTGGAGCCGAGGTAATAGCCGCGCGTGCGCAATTCGCCCGCGGTCAGCTCCTTGTCGCCGATATTATAGAGGAGCAGCGCCTGCACCGAATTGATGTCGGCGCGGCCGCGGCGGTCGAACTCGTCCTTGATGACGTCGAGCAGACGCCGATGCAGGCGCTCGACCAAGGTCAGCGCCTCGAGGTAGTGCGGCCGGATATGGTCGAAACGCGCCTCACGATCGGCGGGCTCGACCGTCTTAGCGACGGCTTTCATTGTGACGCCTTTCCCAAAGTCAAATTTTGTTTTCGCCGACGGGCCCTGTATCCCGCCGTATCGCGCCAACCTAGCGGGGAGGGTCTAAGATCAGTTTAAATAACACGCTAAAAATAAGGTTTATTCGCCGCTCTGTGGCCGCGTATTGCCGCTAAAATTGCGGGCGGTTTTGCGACGATTTATTCACCTTGTCCGCCGGCTATTCTAGCCGACAAGTCGTCAAGGAACGGGTGTCGATGAGATACTGTCGGAGCGCAACATGACTATTGAAGCCGCAGTGCGGCCGCTTAAAGAGAAAATCGGCCCATTGGAAAGGGTCATTCGGTTATTTGCGGCGGGTCTCCCGCCGCCGATACTCGAAAAGGACGAGGAGATAAGCGCCTTTAGATATGCAAAACCGCAGCCCAACCGCATGGACGAAGTGCCGTGAGCAAACAGCCACCGCCGCAGCAAGCGGTTTGGTCCCAAGGTGCCATTTTCACGGTTGGGCATTCGACCTTGCCGATCGGAGATTTTATCGCACTTCTGCAAAACTATGGCGTCGCATGCGTCGCCGACATCCGCACGGTCCCGCGTTCACGGCACAACCCGCAATTCAACGGCGATACGCTCGGCGATGCGCTTAAGGCGAAGAGTATTGAATACGTTGCGATACCCGCGCTCGGTGGTTTGCGGCATGCGCGCAAGGACTCCACCAACACCGGCTGGCGCAACACAAGCTTTCGCGGTTACGCCGATTACATGCAAACCGAGCCGTTCGCGGAGGGGCTCGCAACGCTCGTTCAGACGAGCCGCCAGCAACGTACGGCCATCATGTGCGCCGAAGCGGTGCCGTGGCGTTGCCACCGCTCGCTGGTCGCTGATGCGCTCGGTGTGCGCGACATTCCGGCGATCGAGATTTTATCGGAGAGCAGCTACCGCTTGCATAAGCTGACGCCTTTCGCGCGCGTGGAAGGAACGCAAATTACCTATCCACCGGAGCAAGCGACATTGCGGTTGTAAATCGCCCTGTTTAGCTCGTGAACAATTCAGCCGCCGAACCAACAAGGAAGACCGTGCCGGTCAGGGATTTCAAAAGTGTTTTTTCGCAAACGATCTGCCCGATGCCGACTTTAGATAGAGCCGCCTTCGCTTCGCTACGGCGTGGCATCCGCCTTCGCTTGCCCTGCCGCGGTAAAAGCAATCACGCCGTAGCGAAGCGAAGGCGGATGGTGGGAGAGGTAGGACTCGAACCTACGAAGGCGTAAGCCAGCGGATTTACAGTCCGCCCCCTTTGCCACTCGGGACACTCTCCCAGAAAAGATCGCCCGCGCAACGGCTTTGCGGGCGCAACAGGCGCCGGCGCTATATGGTTGGACCGCACCGGCTAGTCAACCGAAAAGGCTTGAATTGCCAAGGTCCTGACCGCGTGACAGAACCCCGCGATGCGCGAGAGGCCATGGCAGTTGAAATCCCGGCCGTCGAAATCCCGGCCATCGAAATCCTGGCAGCCGAAATCCCGGCAATCCGGGGGGCATCGTCGCGGGGGTGCGCCGCAGGGTCGGCGGGAGGGGCATCACGGCGGGCCGGATGATGCCGTCGTCCTTTACGGCTGGCACACCGTCACCGCGGCGCTCGCCAATCCAGCGCGGCATTTTCGGCGGCTGCTCGCCACCGAGAACGCGGTGCGGCGTTTGGCCGACGAGGGCATCGCGCCGCCGTTGCCGCCGGAGGTGGTGCGGCCGGACGCGATTGCGGCGCTGTTGACGCCCGACGCCGTGCATAACGGCCTGCTTGCCGAGGCCGATCCCCTGCCCTCGCCCGCCATCGAGGATTTGCCGGCGGACGGCATCGTGCTGGTGTTCGATCAGATCACCGACCCGCATAATGTCGGCGCGATTTTACGCACGGCCGCGGCGTTTGCGGTGGCGGCCGTCATCACCACCGCGCGCCACAGCCCGGAGGCGACCGGCGTCCTCGCCAAATCGGCGTCCGGCGCGCTCGAGCTGGTACCGATCGCGATCGTGCAAAATCTGGCGCGCGCGCTCGCTGAGCTGAAGGAGCGCGGCTTTGTCGTTGTCGGTTTGGATGGCGGTGCACCCAATGATCTTGCCGCGGTGGAATTGCGCAGGCCGCTTGCCTTGGTGCTCGGCGCCGAGGGCAAGGGCTTGCGGCAATTGACGGGAGCGACATGCGATCTCTTGGCGCGGCTTAATCTGCCCGGCGCGATCAAAAGCCTCAATGTGTCGAACGCCGCGGCGCTTGCGCTCTACATCGCGGATCGCGCGACGGCTTAAAGCACGAAGGCCTGCAAGATTGCAGGCCTTCGCAGTCTCTTGGCAGTCTCTTGCTTTTATCTGACGCCGGCCCGCATCACGGATAGCGCCGCCAGCGCGGGGCGCCGTAATAGCGCGGATGCATATAGGGATGCATCACCATCGGCGTGCGATAGGCAAAGCGCGGACGAAAGTAGGGATGCCGATAATACGGCGCGTTGGGCGGCACGGCGCCGTAGCCGTAACCGTAACCGGAGCCCGGCACGTAGGGATAGTCCGTCGCGGCCGCGTAGGCCGTCTCCGGCGAATAAGTCTGATACGGCGTCATGATGCCCGGGCCGGAATAGACCGGACCCTGATTGACCACATAGAGCG
>JBAQAB010000022.1:0-5253 GCA_049285535.1 Xanthobacteraceae bacterium | reverse complement strand
GTTACATCCTCGGCCTGCAGGAGGCGGCGCTGATGGCGATGGCGGACGGCTATGCGCAGGCCTCGGGCGAACTCGCGGTGCTCAATCTGCACGTCGCGCCCGGGCTCGGCAACGCCATGGGCATGCTGTACGACGCCATGAAGGCGAATTCGTCGGTGCTGGTCACCGCCGGCCAGCAGGATACGGAATATCTGGTCACCGAGCCGGTCTTGACCGCCGACCTGCCAACGCTGGCGCGGCCGTTCGTCAAATGGGCCGCGGAGGTGCATCGCCCCGAGGACTTGCCGCGCTATGTGCATCGCGCGGTAAAGACCGCGCTGGCGCCGCCGACCGGTCCGGTGTTCCTGTCGCTGCCCGGCGACATTTTGAAGAACGACGCCGATATCGATCTCTTGGAACCGACGCGGGTCGCCCCGCGCGTTCGCGGCGACGCCGACGCTATCGCCGCGGCCGCCGAACTCCTCGCCAAGGCGGAGCGGCCCGTCATCATCGCCGGCGATGCGGTGGCGCAGAGCCGCGCCCATAAGGAGCTCGTCGCGCTGGCGGAAGCCATCGCCGCGCCGGTCTATGTCGAGTTCATCCCGAACAGCGCGTCGTTTCCGGCGTCGCACCCGCTCTATCGCGGCATGATGACCCGCTCGCAGGCCGGCGTGCGCGACGTGCTCGATAAGCACGACCTGGTATTTTCCGTCGGCGGCGATCTGTTCACCTGGTCGCTGCCGTCGGCCGTCGATCCATGGCCGCCGGGGCTGCCGCTCATCCATCTCGACACCGATCCGTGGCAGATCGGCAAGAACTATCCGGCGCAGGTCGCGATCCTCGGCGATCCCAAGGCGACGCTGCCCGACATCACGGCGGCCGTCGGCGCGCGCATGAGCGCGAGCGCCAAGAGCGCAGCGGCGGCGCGGCTGAAATCGCTTACCGAGGCAATTAAAAAAGACCGCGAGGCAATCCGCGCTAAGGCTCGCGCGCTTGCCGGCAAGACGCCGGTGCAGCCGCTCGCTTTGCTCGAAGCCATCGGTTCGATGCTGCCGAAGGATGCGGTGGTAATCGAGGAGATCCTGTCCTCAGCGCCGGGCATCCGCGCGCTGATCGAGAGCGACGACGAACAAAGCTATTTCGGCCTGCGCGGCGGCGGCATCGGCTGGGGCCTGCCGGCGGCGATCGGCGTCAAGCTGGCACTGCCGGAACGGCCGGTGGTCGCGCTCATTGGCGACGGCAGCGCCATGTACACGGTGCAGGGATTGTGGACCGCGGCGCGGTACCGGCTGCCGATCGTCTGGGTGATCTTCAACAACACCAGTTATCGCATCTTGAAACAGCGCCTGGTCATGCTGCGGGGGCTCGCCGAGCAGGCCGATACCTTCGTCGGCATGGAGCTCAACGATCCGGCGATCGATTTCGTCGGCCTCGCCCGCTCGCTCGGCATCGACGGCGCGCGCGCCGCGACGGTGCACGATGCGACCGACCTCATCGCCAAGGCGATCAAGGACAACAAGGCGATGCTGATCGACGTCGACATGGAGCGCGGCTACAAGCCGATGTGACGGCGCCACTCGGAAGGTTACGAACCAATCGTGCCTAATGCCGAAAATGGCGCGTGCCAGTAAATACCATGGCGATGCCGTGGTCGTCGGCGGCTTTGATCACCTCGTCGTCGCGCACCGAGCCGCCGGGCTGGATCACTGCGGTGGCGCCGGCTTCGATGGCGACGAGCAGGCCGTCGGCGAACGGGAAGAAGGCATCGGAGGCCACCACCGAGCCTTTGGTCAAAGGCGCCTTGAGGCCGGCTTCCTTCGCCGCGTCCTCCGCCTTGCGCGCGGCGATGCGCGCGGCATCGACGCGGCTCATCTGGCCGGCGCCGATGCCGACGGTGGCGAGATCCTTGGCATAGACGATGGTGTTGGATTTGACATGCTTGGCGACGCGGAAGGCGAAGCGCAAATCGCGCAATTCGGCATTGCTCGGCGCGCGCTTGGTTACCGGTTTTAAGTCCATGTCGTCGACCACGGCATTGTCGCGGCTTTGCACCAGCATGCCGCCGGCGACGGTCTTGGCGGCGAGACCCGATGCGCGCGGATCGGGCAGGCCACCGGCAAGAAGCAACCGCAAGTTTTTCTTGGCGCCGACGATGGCGATGGCCTCTGCGCTGGCGTCCGGCGCGATGATGCCTTCGGTGAAGATTTCGGTGATGGCGCGTGCCGCTTCGGCATCGAGCGTACGATTGAGCGCGACGATGCCGCCGAACGCCGAGGTCTTGTCGCAGGCGAAGGCCTTGCGATAGGCGTCGACCAGACTTTCGCCTTCGGCGACGCCGCACGGATTGGCGTGCTTGATGATGGCGCAAGCCGCGCTGCGCGCCGGATCGAATTCGGCGACGCATTCGTAAGCGGCGTCGGTGTCGTTGATGTTGTTGTAGGAGAGTTGCTTGCCCTGGGCCTGGCGCGCGGTGGCAACGCCGAAGCGCACGACCGGCGCGCGATAGAACGCCGCCGACTGGTGCGGGTTCTCGCCGTAGCGCAACGGCTCGATCAGCCGGCCGCCGAAAGCGCGATAGTCGGGCGCGGTGTCGTTAAGCGCTTGCGCGAACCAATTGCCGATGGCGGCATCGTAGGCCGCGGTGCGGGCAAAGGCCTTGGCGGCGAGTTTTTGGCGGAGCGCAAGCGTCGTCATGCCGTTATGCGCGGTGAGTTCGTCGAGCAGCGCCGCGTAGTCGCTCGGCTCGACCACGACCGCGACGTCGTCATGGTTCTTCGCCGCGGCACGGATCATGGCCGGACCGCCGATGTCGATATTCTCGATGCAATCGGCAAAATCGCCGCCGCGCGCCACGGTCGCTTCGAACGGATAAAGATTGACCACCAGAATATCGATGGCGCGGATGCGGTGTGCGCGCATCGCCTCGGTGTGCTCGGCGTTGCCGCGGATCGCCAATAACCCGCCATGGACGCCCGGATGCAGCGTCTTGACGCGACCGTCCATCATTTCCGGAAATCCGGTCAGTTCGCTGACGTCGAGCACATTGAGTCCGGCATCGCTCAGCGTCATGCGGGTGCCGCCGGTCGAAACCAGCTCGACGCCGAAGCCGGCCAGCGCGCGCGCGAAGTCGACGACGCCAGCTTTGTCGGAGACGGAAATGAGGGCGCGGGTGGCGCGGCGAAGATGTTCGGTCATGGCGTGTATTTACACTCACTCTCCGATTTCGTCATTCCGGATCGCCGCGTAGCGGCGAGTCCGGAATCCATAACCACGAATCGGGACTATGGATTCCGGGCTCCTCGCGGAGCCTGGCATCGGGCCGCGCGACTTCGCGCGGGCCCGTTGGCTCGGCCCCGGAATGACGCCTATAGCGGCAGCCGCGGCTCCTCCTGTTCGCGCACCCGGCGGGTCGTGGCGCCCGCGGGATTAGCGTGCTGCAGGCTCCACTGCACCCGCGAGGCGGTGCGGGCGTGGCCGTGGATGACGATCTGGGTGGTGCGGCGCGGGCCTTCGCTGCCGGCGAGATAAACGCTGTCCTCGAGGTCGACGCGGTCCTCGTGGGCGGTGAAGGTCCAGATTTCCTTATTCGGCGTCATCAGCATGACGCCGTGACCGTCGGTGAGCCGGGTCGCCTTCACCGCGGGATGCAGGTGAAAGCGGATGGCGAATTGATCCGGCCCGGCGCGCAACTGCGTGCCGCCGTTGGCGGCAAGAAAGATGTCCTCTCCGTCGATGCGAGTGCCGTCCGCCGCCAGCATCACCAAGCGTTCGTGCACGATGCCGAAGCGGTCGGCATAACCGTCATGCGTGGCGCGCAGCGCAATGGCGTCGATCGCGTCCTCGCGCGTCACCGACACTTTGCGCGGGCCGCCCAACAGCGGCGAGCCGCCGAGCACGCGGCGGAACATCGCCAATTCGACGAAGCGTGCCGACGAGGTGTCGTTGAAGGTCACCGTGGAATGCGCCGCGGTCGAGCGCGCCAGCTGCCGCCAATTCTCGCGCCCGCTCGACGGCATGCCGCAATTCACCACAATCAGGCTCTGCTTCGGCGTGGAGAATTCGAACGACAGGCAGCCGGCATGGGCGTCGAGGCTCATCTCGATCGGCGGCGCGCGGCCGGTATCCATGATCACCACGCCGCCATTGGCTTCGAGGCGCTGATAGGCCGAATAAGGCGCGTTGGACAGCGGCGCGCCGCGATTATCGTCGTAGGCCAATAGCGTGAGTATGTGGTCGGCCGGCGTCGCGCCCATGCCGTTGAAATGCGCGAAGGTGCCTTCGGAATGGCGGAAGAAGCGCAGCATCGGCATCATGCGGTCGATGGCGTTCGACAGCGCCTGCGGCGGCGCAATGTTGCGTGCGGTGAAGGCCTGCCGCAGCGGCAAAAATTCCAGCAGGATGTCGATGATCGCTCCGGGATCGCGGCTGATATGGCCGCCGTCGGGCAGGATTTGCTGCTCGATCGCGCGCTGCAAGTGCTCGGTCGCGGACTTGATGTGGCGTGCCTGGCCGGCAATGCACAGCGCGGCATAAGCGAGCGCAATGGCCGATTGCATCCGCGCGATGCCGCGATGCGCGTCGCCCGCGGTATGGCGCAGATAGCGCACCTGGCGCACCAGACTGCGCAGGAAGCGCCGGTAGAAGCGCATGTCGGCGTCCTGCAAAATGAGCGTCGACTGGCTGAGCCAGGAGATGATGCGGCGCGACAGCACGTCGGGACGCCAGCCCAGCGCGTGCCAGGAGCCTTGCACCGCGATCCATTCGTCGACCAGCGCGCGGGCGTTGGCGCGGGTGATGCCGGAATCCGCCGCGCGCAAATGGCGCAGCCAGCCGAAACCGAGCAGCGCAGCCGCCCAGTCGTCGGACGGCGGCGGCTCCATTTCGAAGATCGAGCGGCCATCGCCGACCACGACCTTGCCGGCGAAGGCGAAACGGCCGGCATAGATTTCGCTCGCGCGCGTGGCGTCCGCCGTACGCAAGTCTTGCGGCGCGATCAACAGCCGGTCGGCCTTGAGCGGCAAGCGGACCGGCCAGCGCAGGAACGGGTGACCGTTGACGCGGCCGGCGAGCCGCCGCATGGCGCCGCGGATCAGGAGCCAGGACAGCTTCGCGTGGTTCGCGACGGAAACGCGCGACATCGGCCCGTTCGCCCCTCTATCAAATTTCTGTTGCCCGCGGCTGCAACGGCACCCCGCGGCGGCGACCATAACGAAACGATGACAAAACGGCCAACGGCCGCATAGCGATTTGATATCGCTACCCTTTTACCAGCCT
>JBAQAB010000021.1:0-13822 GCA_049285535.1 Xanthobacteraceae bacterium | reverse complement strand
GTCGTGCTCGTCGCGATAAGGCTTTAGATCGAGATCTTTCGGCACCTTGGTGAGCCGTTCGTCGCCGATGCTCTTGACGTGCTTTTGCATGAAGCGGTCGTAAGCGCGCCATTCGACGCCGGCTGCGCGAACGGCTGCTTCCTCGGCGCGTGTCGCGATCTGGTGCGCGTGAAGATAATGCAGGCCGAGCTGGTCGATCAGCGTCTTCTCGACTTCCTCGTGCAGGACGAGGAAGCGGTCGGTGTCGATGGTGCGGCCGCGGAACTTGAGGCTCCCCGGCATGTGGCGGTCGATGTAGATGGTCTTGCCGTCGAGGCTATAGCCGGCGAGATAGGGAATATCGTGCTTGCGATCGAATTTCTTGACGCGCCGGCAGATCGCGTCGAGCGCGCGATCCATCATCAGGCTGGAAACGTACCATTCCGGCAACCTCAGCTTCTTATGGGGCGCTGTCGGATGGCAAAGGTCGAGTGGCATGGCGGCTCCTTACACCGGCCGCGGCAGCGTCAGCACTTCGACAATGTAGATCGCCCAATTGATCGCGAGCGCCACGACGGCAATGCCGTAAAACGTGCCGCGCACGCGGACCGTATTGCTGGTCACGTGCACATAAGCATGCAGGAGCCGGAAGACGACGAATATCCAGGCGAGGATAACAAAAATGAGTCCCGCGAGATGCGTGACATACGCAAGGATAGTCAGAACATAGAATAGGACCGGGATTTCGAACTGGTTGGAAAATGCAAAGCCGAACTGCAAGGTCCGCTCCGGCCACTTCGGCTCGCGCAGTGCGATCTCCTCGGGCCGCACGGTGCCGCTGCCGAAATCGCGCGTACGCAACACCGCCATGCCGACCCACAACAGAAAGGTCAGAATCACTTCGACGAACAGCGGCAATAAAATCTCTTGCGTGGTCATGGAATGGGCTCCGGCTCGAAAATCAATTCAAAGTTTGACGCTGATTGCAGTCTCGCCGTCGTCGTCGACCAGCGCGCTGCGCCACGATTTGCCGTCGAACAGCGCTTTACGCACCGTATCGGCGGTGCCGCCGTGGTTGAGGTTGGCGGTGATCAGCGTGCCACCGGTGCGCAGCAGCGCGCGCAGCGTCTTATGCAATGCCTGCACCGGCGTGCCGCCGTCGAAGAAGGCAACGTCGTAACCTGGATCGAGCGTCGGCAATACCGCGGCGAAATCGCCTTCATGCACGGTGATACGGTTATCCATTCCGGCGGCCGCGATGTTGTCGCGGGCGATCTGTACATGCTCCGGATCGCGCTCAACGGTATCGACCGTCGCGTCCGGCGCGCCCGAAGCGAAGGACAGAGCCGTGTAGCCGAGCGCCGTTCCCAATTCCAAAATGCGCCGGGCATTGGCAGCCCCCGCCAGCGCCGCCAACAGCGGGCCGTTATCGTACGGATAGGCGTTGCAGCCGTGCCGCGCGCGATGGGTATTGGTCGCGGTGCGTATTTTCGCAAATGGGTCGGCCGCGCCTGTCATCTATCCCCGGCTCGGATAATTCGGGCTCTCGCGCGTGATGGTGACGTCGTGCACATGGCTCTCGCGCAGGCCGGCGCCGGAGATGCGTACGAACTCAGCCTTGTCGTGGAACTCGGCGAGATCCTTGGCGCCGACATAACCCATCGCCGCGCGCAGGCCACCGACGAGCTGGTGCACCACATTGGCGACCGGACCCTTATAGGCCACCTGCCCTTCGACGCCCTCGGGCACGAGCTTCAGCGTGTCCTTGATCTCTTGTTGGAAATAGCGATCGGCGGAGCCGCGCGCCATGGCGCCGACCGAGCCCATGCCGCGATAGGTCTTGTAGGAACGGCCCTGGTAGAGAAACACCTCACCGGGGGTTTCGTCGGTACCGGCAAGCAACGAGCCGATCATCACGCAGTCGGCACCCGCGGCAAGGGCTTTGGCGAGATCGCCGGAATATTTGATGCCACCATCGGCGATGACCGGCGTGTTCGCCCGATGCGCCACCTCGACCGCATCCATGATCGCGGTGAGCTGCGGCACGCCGACGCCGGCAACGATGCGTGTGGTGCAGATCGAGCCCGGCCCGATGCCGACCTTGATCGAATCGGCGCCGGCATCGATCAAGGCTTGGGCGCCTTCGGCGGTGGCTATATTGCCGGCGACCACCTGCACCGCGTTCGACATCCGCTTGATGCGGGTCACAGTGTCGAGCACGCGCCGGGAATGGCCGTGCGCGGTGTCGACGACGATGAGGTCGACGCCGGCGGCGATCAAACTCTCGCTGCGCGCATAGCCGGCTTCACCCACCGAGGTGGCGGCGGCAACGCGCAGCCGGCCCTGCTCGTCCTTGCAGGCATTGGGATTGGCCACCGCCTTCTCAATGTCTTTCACGGTGATGAGGCCGACGCAGCGATAATCGGCATCGACCACCAAAAGTTTCTCGATGCGATGCTGATGCAGGAGTCGCTTGGCCTCATCCTGGTCGACGCTTTCGCGCACGGTGACGAGGTTCTCCTTGGTCATGAGCTCGGAAACTTTTTGCCGCTTGTCGGTGGCAAAGCGCACGTCGCGGTTGGTGAGAATGCCGACGAGCCTGCCGGGCGCCTTGCCCTGGCCGTTTCCGCCACCGCCCTCGACCACCGGAATGCCGGAAATGTGATACTCCTGCATCAGCGACAGCGCGTCGGCGAGCGTCGCGCCGGGATGGATGGTCACCGGATTGACCACCATGCCCGATTCGAACTTCTTGACTTGGCGCACTTGCGCGGCCTGCGCTTCCGGTTCGAGGTTACGGTGCAGGACGCCGATGCCGCCGGCCTGCGCCATGGCGATCGCCATGGCGGCCTCGGTTACGGTGTCCATGGCTGAGGCGACGATCGGGATATTGAGCTGGATATTGGGCGTGATACGGGAGCGGATATCGACGTCCGACGGCAGAACATCGGACAGCCCCGGCTTCAACAGCACGTCGTCAAAGGTGTATGCTTCGCGCGGTAGGTCTTTTGAATTCAATGCCATTGCCAACTCCGCATGGCCCGGTATGACAAGGCCATCGCATCGGGGGTAACGCCTCGCGGGCGAGCGGAACGAAAGTCCTCCGCCCGGCTCAATGACCCGCTTTTGGGTTGGCGGCGGTCGATAGCACGCCTTGACCACAATTAATAGGCCCCAACGGATAACAGGGGTGGAAAGCCGGAGGAATTGCCGTGAAACACCATTTAGACCGTCGTCAATTCAACCTCGGCGGGATCACCGCCGGCGCGCTACTGGCGTCGCCCCGCATCGCCCGAGCCGCCCCGGTCAAGATTCGCTGCGGTTGGGTGGTGATACCGGCCTCGCTCGCGCCGCTGGTGCTGGAGAAAAAGGACATTCTCAAGCATTTCGGCCAATCCTACGTCGCCGAGGCGACGCGGTTCGAAGGCACCCCGCCGGTGATTACCGCGCTGGCGTCGGGCGATCTCGATATCGGGCCGCTGGCCTTCTCTTCCTTCGGTCTCGCCATCCAGAACGCGCATATGGACGATCTGCGCGTCATCAGCGACGAGATCCAGGACGGCGTCGCCGGCCACGGCACGAATCAATTCATGGTGCTCAAGGACGGCCCGGTCAAAACCGTGGCCGACCTCAAGGGCAAGGTGCTTGCCACCAACGTCATCGGCAGTGCCGTCGACATCGCCATGCGGGCGGTTTGCCGGCGCGGCGGTTTGGAGGCCAACCGCGATTACACCATCATCGAGGCCCCCTTCCCGGCCATGCGCGCAATGCTCGCCGAGAAAAAGGCCGACCTGATCAGCGCGGTGCCGCCGTTCTCGCTCGATCCCGACCTCAACGCCATGGCGCGCAGCCCGTTCACGCAGAAGGACGCCTTCGGCATCACCCAACTCACGATGTGGACGGCGCGCACGCCCTTCATCCAGCAGAACCGCACGGCGCTGGTCGACTTCCTCGAAGACACTGTGCGCGCGATTCGCTGGTACAGCGATCCGAGCAATCACGAAGAGGCGGTCGCCATTGTCGCGCGGCTCAACAAGGCGCCGCCGGCGCGCATGGAATGGGCTTTCACCGACAAAGACCAATATCGCGACCCTAATGGCATGCCGAATTTGAGCGCGCTGCAGAGTAATCTGCAGCTTCAGAAACAGGTCGGCTTCCTCAAGGACGACATCGACGTGAGGAAATATTCCGACGTGAGCATGGTGGAGGAAGCGGCCAAACGGTTGGCATGACATCGACCCGCGCGCATAAAGGCGGGGGCGCCACCGACCGATAGCCGTGCATGGAAGAGACGCCGCCTTACGATCGCATCGTCCCGCTGATTGTCGCCACCGCTTTGTTCATGGAAAACATGGACTCGACGGTGATCTCAACTTCGCTCCCGGCGATTGCGCGGGCGCTCGGCACCAATCCGCTGGCCTTGAAGCTTGCGGTCACGTCCTATCTGCTGTCGCTTGCGATCTTCATTCCGGCCAGCGGCTGGACCGCCGACCGTTTGGGCGCGCGCAACGTTTTCCGCGCCGCAATTGGGATATTCGTTCTCGGCTCGATCGGCTGCGCCGCCTCACACTCGCTCGAAGAGTTCGTCGCGGCCCGCATCTTCCAGGGCATGGGCGGGGCGATGATGACGCCGGTCGGCCGCCTCATCATGGTGCGCAGCATCGATAAAAGAAATCTCCTCAATGCCATGTCGCTCGTCACCATGCCGGCGCTGATCGGCCCGATCTGCGGGCCGCCGCTCGGCGGTTTCATCACTACTTACGCGTCATGGCATTGGATTTTCTTGATCAATGTGCCGATCGGCCTGCTCGGCATCGTTTTAGCGACACGTTTCATCGCCAACGTCCAGGTCGAACACCGCACGCCTTTCGATTATGTCGGATTTGTTCTGTCCGGCCTCGCCATCGCCGGGCTTGCCTTCGGCCTTTCGGTCATGGGGCTCGATTTTCTGCCGACCGGCATTGTCGCGGCGTTGCTCGGCGTCGGCGCATTATCGTCTGTGGCGTACGTTGCGCACGCCAAACGCACACCGGCGCCGATCCTCGATCTGTCGTTGCTCAAGCTGCCGACATTCCGCGCCAGTATTTACGGCGGCTTTCTGTTCCGGCTGGGCATCGGCGCGCTGCCGTTCCTGCTGCCATTGCTACTGCAGATCGGATTCGATCTGACGCCGTTTCAATCGGGACTGATTACCTTCACCACGGCGCTTGGCTCGATGTTCATGAAAGCCGCCGTCTCAAGCGTGCTGAACCGCTTCGGCTACCGCAACGTGCTCCTCTACAACGCGCTTATCTCAAGCGCCTTCCTCGCCGGCTGCGCCACTTTCGTGCACGGGATGCCCTATTGGGCGATGATCGTAATTCTGTTGTCCGGCGGCTTCTTCCGCTCGCTGCAATTCACCAGCATCAACACCATCGCCTATGCCGAGATTGATCCGCCGCGGATGAGCCGCGCCACCGCGATGGTGGCCGCCGCCCAGCAATTGTCGCTATCGACCGGCGTCGCGGTCGGCGCGCTGGCCGTGGAAATTACGCTGCGGCTGAAGCATTCGACGACGATGGGCGTGAACGACTTTCCGCCTGCCTTCCTTTTTGTCTCGCTGCTCGCAGCCAGCGCCGCCCTGATCTTCTATCGCCTGTCTCCCAACGCTGGCGCCGAGCTGTCGGGGCGCGGCGAGGTGGAGACGGCACCGCCGGGCAAGGCGCGCCCGCTTTAGCCGCGAAAACCTCGCGCCAACAGGTAAAGCTCCGCCGAATCGGCGCGGCTCGCCGGCGGCTTGACGTGCTTGACGCTTGCGAAGTCGCGCTTGAG
Organism: Xanthobacteraceae bacterium; assembly: GCA_049285535.1. Taxonomy (GTDB): domain Bacteria; phylum Pseudomonadota; class Alphaproteobacteria; order Rhizobiales; family Xanthobacteraceae; genus BOG-931. The sequence continues at coordinate 8,032 of JBAQAB010000021.1, read as the reverse complement.
TTCGGCGAGCAATGCCGCCTCGGTGCCACCTTGCAGCACCTTGCACAGAAACACGCCGCCAGGCGCGAGCACTTCGCGCGCGAACGCGGCGGCGGCATCGGCCAGCGCCATGATACGTAGATGATCGGTCTTGCGATGACCCGTGGCATTCGCCGCCATGTCGGAAAGTACGACGTCAGCCTTGCCACCGAGTATCTCCTTCAGCCGCGTGGGTGCTGCGTCGTCGAGAAAATCGAGCTTGAGGAATTCAACGCCCGGTATCGGCTTCATGTCGAGAATGTCGAGCGCGACCACGCGCCCCTTGCTTGCCTCCGTGGCGCCGACGCGCCGCGCGGCGATCTCGCTCCAGCCGCCCGGCGCGGCGCCCAGATCGACGGCGCGGCCGCCGGGCTTGAGCACGTTATATTTGTCGTCGATCTCAGCGAGCTTATAGGCGGCGCGCGAGCGCAAACCTTCGCGCTTGGCGCGCGCCACATAGGGATCGCTGAGCTGGCGCTCGAGCCAGGTTCGCGACGACAACGTGCGGCGTTTCTCGTCCTTAAGCCGCGCCATGACGGTTAGGCTTCGCCCCAGACGCCGTCCTCGCGCATCATTTCCACCAGCATGCCCTCGCGCAGGCCGCGATCGGCGACGCGGAGCCTTGGACAGGGGAAAGCTCGGCGGATGGCGTCGAGGATGGCGCAGCCGGCAAGCACAAGATCGGCACGTTCGGCGCCAATGCAAGGGTTGGCCGCGCGCTCGTCAAAACTCATCGCCATCAATTCGGCGACCACGCGCGAAATTTCGTCGTCGGACAGCCAGCAACCGTCGACGCGCCGGCGATCGTAGCGCCGCAGCCGCAGATAGACTCCGGCGATGGTCGTCACCGTGCCCGACGTGCCCAGTGTGTGGAAGCCGTTGAGGTCGCGATGGCCGGCTGCGAATTCGTTCACGAACGAAGCCACCTCGTCCACCATGGCGTCGTAGGTGTCGCGAGATACGACATCGCCGCCGTAACGCTCCGCGAGCGTGACAACGCCGACCGGCAGCGAGGCCCAGCCCACGATGTCGGGCGTCGGCGGCCCGCGACGGTGGTGGCCCGGGGGCCGATTGAGCCGCACCAGTTCCGACGACCCGCCGCCGATATCGAAGAGGATGACGCCCGATGCCGACGGATCGAACAGTTCAGTGCAGCCGGTCGCGGCGAGCCTCGCCTCGGTGGCGGAATCGATGATCTCCAGTTCCAGACCGGCCTCGCGGGCGACGCGGCTGCGGAACTCCTCGCCGTTCTCCGCGGCGCGGCATGCCGCCGTGGCGATGAGCCGGGCACGCACCACACCCCGGGCATACATCTTGTCGCGACAGACCTGGAGCGCCTCCACGGCCCGACCGACAGCCGTCTCGCTGATCCGGCCTGAAGCCGCAACGCCTTCGCCGAGGCGGATAATGCGGGAGAACGCGTCGATAACACGAAAGCCGTCAGGCGTTGGACGCGCGATCAGAAGCCGGCAATTGTTGGTGCCAAGGTCAAGGGCGGCATAGGTCGTCTGGGAATGCTGTTGGATCGGCACGTGCCGCTCGTCGCGATCGCCATCGCGACGAATGCCATACGGCGTTCGGCGACCCCAGCGAGGCCGGTGCGAGGCCCCGCCGGCGCGGAGACCGCCCCCTGGCGAGGCCTCGTCGTCCATCCAATACCTTCCTGCCGCGCCGGAGCCTCCCCTGGCTCGACGGCTACGGGCTATTGTTCAAGCCTAAATCCTGGAAACTTTAACAGGGGTGGGCGCGAGGGCAATACTGTGCTTTGGCCGTCTACGAGCCATGTTCCGCGCCCTGTTGCCGCGGTCCGGCAAGTCCATTATCACCGCGATAAGGCGCTACAGGATTGAATCGTCATGAATTTGCAACAGCCTGCCCCGAGGGCCGACGGTTTAACTGCCGAGGAATTGGCTACCGCGAAATTCGCCGTCGGACAGTCGGTGCCGCGCGTCGAGGATCCGATGCTGTTGCGCGGTCTCGGCCATTATACCGACGACGTCAGCCTGCCCGGCCAAGCCCATATGGTCATGGTGCGCAGTTCCATCGCCCACGGCACCATCCGCGCCATCGATATGGATGCCGCACGGAAAATGCCGGGCGTGCTCGCCGTCTACAGCAGCGCGGAATTGAAAGGATACGGCACGCTCAAATGCGCTGTCGCGCTGATGAATCGCGACGGCACGCCCTTGCACAAACCGCGCCGCGAAGCGCTCGCGATCGGCAAGGTGCGCTTTGTCGGTGACCCGGTAGCTTACGTCATTGCCGAAACCGTCGCCCAGGCGAAAGACGCGGCAGAAGCGGTCGCAATCGATATCGAGCCCTTACCGGTTCTTACTTCGCCCGAAGCCGCCGCCCGGCCGGGCGCACCGCTGATTTACGACGACGTACCGAACAATGTCGCGCTTGATTTTCATTATGGTGACAGCGAAGCGGTCAAAGCCGCATTCGATAGAGCGGCGCATGTGACAAAGCTCAGCATCGTCAATACCCGCGTCGCCATCAATCCGATGGAACCGCGCGCAGCGGTCGGTGAATACAAGGACAATCGCTTCACGCTCCATGTTTGTTCGCAGGGCGTATTCGGCCTGCGGGCTAATCTTGCTGACGCGCTGGGCGTCGAGGTCAAGGATCTGCGCGTGCTGACGGGTCAGGTCGGCGGTTCGTTCGGCATGAAGGCGATGGTGTTTCCGGAATACATCTGTCTCCTGCATGCCGCTCGCACGCTCGGTCGCCCAGTGAAATGGACCGACGAGCGTTCGGGCAGTTTCGTTTCCGATGGCCATGGCCGTGATGCCGATATGATCGCCGAGCTCGCGCTCGATGCGCGAGGCACGTTCCTCGCGGTACGATTTACGAGTTTCGCCAATCTCGGAGCGTTTCTCTCGCAGTTCGGCCCATTCATGGCGTCAGCCAATGTGGTGAAAAATTCGCAAGGGATGTATCGCACGCCCTTGATGGAAGTCTCGACCAAGTGCGTTTTCACCAACACCACGCAGATCACCCCCTATCGCGGTGCGGGCCGGCCCGAGGGCAACTATTACATGGAGCGGCTCATCGACGCCGCCGCCGCCGAGATGGGCATGGACCGCATGGCGCTTCGACGGCGCAATCTCATCAGTCCGAGCGAATTTCCGCGTAAGACCGCGTCCGCCGCGACCTACGACAGCGGTGACTTTGCCGCGCTGACGAAGGAGGCGCTCGAGCTTGCCGACGGCAAGGGCTTCGCCAAGCGCAAGCGCGAGAGCAGGAAGCGCGGCAAGCTGCGCGGCATCGGCGTGACCACCTATCTTGAAGTCACCGCCGGGCCGGCCAAGGAATCCGCGGGTATCATCTTCAACGCTGACGGCACCGTGACGCTGACGACCGGCACGCTCGATTTCGGCATGGGGCATGCCACGCCGTTTGCGCAGGTGCTGAGCCAGCAGCTCGGCATTCCTTTCGGCAAAATAAAACTGGTGCAGGGCGACAGCGACCGCATCGTCGTGGGCGGCGGCTCCGGCGGCTCCAAGTCAATCATGCACAGCGGCACCGCGATCGTCGAAGGCTCGGCAAAGGTCATCGAGAAGGGCAAGCAGCTCGCCGGCTACGTGCTCGAAGCGTCGGCGTCTGACATCACATTCGAGCGCGGCCAGTTCACCATCGTCGGCACCGACCGCTCGATCTCGATCATGGAGCTGGCGCGCAAAATACACAGCGGAGTCAATCTGCCGCCCGAAGCGCCGCAGACTCTCGACGTCATCCATGTCAGCGACGGCCCGGGCGCGTGGACATTTCCGAACGGCTGTCACATCGCCGAAGTCGAGGTTGATCCGGACACCGGCAATGTCGATCTCGTCAAATATTCCTGCGTCAACGATTTCGGTATCGTCATCAACCCGATGATCGTCGAGGGCCAGCTCCACGGCGGCGTTGTGCAGGGCATCGGCCAGGCGCTGATGGAAAAGACGGTGTATGACGAAAACGGGCAGTTGCTGACCGGCTCGTTTATGGACTACGCCATGCCGCGCGCTGCCGACGTCCCTTTCTTCACACTCGGCACGCATCCGGTGCCGACCAAGACCAACCCGCTCGGCGTCAAAGGCTGCGGTGAAGCCGGCTGCGCCGGTGGACTGCCGTCGACCGTCAACGCCGTGATTGACGCGCTCTCCGATCAAGGCGTCCGCCACCTCGACATGCCGCTGACGCCGTTTCGCGTCTGGCAAGCCTTGCAATCCGCGAAGTCACACCGCCCGCAATGACGCAAACCATTTCGGTTCGTTCGATGCGGCCTGCGGAGTCGCGGCTTATTGCTGCCGTCTGCGGCGCGCACATGATGAGCCATTATTATATGCTCATGCTGGCGCCGTTATTGGCGTTCATCCGCAACGATTTTAGGGTAACTTATACCGAGCTGGCGCTGGCGGTGACCGTCTTCAATGTCGTCTCCGGCTTGTTGCAGACGCCGGTCGGCTTCATCGTCGACCGCGTCGGCGCGCGCGCGGTGCTGATCATCGGACTCATACTGAGCAGCAGCGCCTTCGCCATCGCCGGCATTGCCGATAATGATTGGGTCTTCATCGCCATGTACGGCGTCGCCGGGCTCGGCAACACGGTCTATCATCCTTCGGATTATTCCCTGCTCTCCCACCATGCTCCGGCCGAACGGTTGAGTCACGTTTTCTCGTTCCACACCTTTTCCGGCATGGTGGGTTCGGCCATTGCGCCGGTGACGCTGCTTTACATGCAGAGCATGTTCGGCTGGCGCGGCGCCTATATCGGTGCGGCGATCTTCGGCTTTATCGTTCTCCTGGCACTGATCGCGCAGCCCGAGCCCGTCGCGGATCCGACGCACGCCGCCAAGCTCGCCGCAAGAGCGCGCCAGAACAATATTGTCGACACTGGCTGGCGCCTTCTGATCACGCCGGCGATCTTACTCAATCTCGGCTATTTCATCCTGACCTCGATCATGGGCGGCGGCCTCAACACCTATCTCGTCGTTGCGCTCGGCGCATTGCACGCCACCTCGACTGACATCGCCAACGTGGCCTTGACGGCTCTCCTTGCCATGAATGCCGTCGGTGTCTTGGCCGGCGGCTTTCTCGCCGCACGGACCAGTCATCACGCCGTTGTCGCGGCGTCGGGTCTGACCATGGGTGGCATCGTTACTGCGCTTGTCGGGCTTTTCAATTTTCCTTCGGCGTTACTCATTTTAATTATGGGCTTTAGCGGATTCTGTGTCGGCATCACTTATCCGTCGCGAGACATGCTGGTGCGCGCCGTGACGCCGCCCACGGCCTATGGCCTGGTGTTCGGCTTCGTCAGCACAGGCTTCAATATTGGCGCCAGCATTGCGCCGATCGTTTACGGCATGCTGATGGACCACGGGCAGCCGCGCATGGTTTTTCTGTTGTCCGCCGCCGTCAGCATACTTTGCGTCTCCACGGTGACATTCGGTTTTTCCGGACGCGAGACGCGGTGAATCGAGATTTCATTTCTGCCCGCCGCTCCGATCCGCATGACCCACGTCAGCGGCCTCGGTCTCGGCAATCTTGCCAGCAGCGCTTCAGGCTGCGCCGACGCCGTTGCGGGATTCGGTATGCGCACGCATGGAGCGCGTCGACATCCGGCACGCCTTTCCCCTCTTGCCTTTGCTTGCTACTGTTCGCCTGAACGGACCGCTGCAACAGGCGGGGACGGGCCAAGGAGTAGAACATGAAGCTTTGCCGCTTCGACGACGACCGGTTGGGCGTCGTGCGTGGGAACCTCATTCACGACGTGACCGAAGCGCAAACGGAAATTCGCAAATCGTCGCCTTATGCGATGAAAGGCGATGCACTCGTCGCAGCCTTGCCGCAATGGCGCGAGCGCATCGAGCGCATGGCGGAGAAGGCCCCGGGCCTGCCGATCGCGCAGGTCAAACTGCTGGCGCCGGTGGCGCGGCCCACCAAACTGTCCTGCGCGCCGACCAATTACCAGGCCCATATCGAAGAGATGCGAAAGGCCGCGCAGCAGCCCGGTTCGCAGGTCGTAAGCGCGCCGTCGTCGAAAATTCTCGAAGCCGGCATGTTTTTGAAGGCGAATTCCGCCTTGGTCGGTCCTTCCGAAGGCATCCCATTGCGGTTTCCCGACCGCCGCAACGATCACGAGGTCGAACTGGTGATGGTGATCGGCAAAGCCGGCAGCGACATTCCGCAGGCCAAAGCGCTGGACTATGTCGCAGGCTACTGTCTCGGCCTCGACATGACGGTGCGCGGCCGCGAAGACCGCAGCTTCCGCAAATCGGTGGACGGCTATGCCGTGCTCGGTCCTTGGATGGTGACGGCCGACGAAATCCCCGACCCGGATTCGCTGCCGATCACGATCGAGGTCAATGGCGAGGTCCGCCAGAACAGCAATACCAGCCAGTTGATCTACAACTGCCGCCGTCTCATCGAATTTGCTTCGCAATTCTACACGCTCTATCCGGGCGATCTTGTCTATACCGGAACGCCGGAGGGTGTGAGCCCGGTGAAACCCGGCGACAATATCGTCTGTCGCTCGAGCCCTGCCCTCGGCGAGCTCAAGATCGCCGTGCGGGCGCACGAACGCGGCGCGATCGAGAGCGACCGGCGCGTACCCGCCGACGCCTAAGCAAGCGGGCTTTGGGGAGACATTAAATGTTGCAGATCAAACGCGCCGGCCATTCGACACTCATCACACCCGATGTCGAGCGGATGGTCGATTATTTCACACGCATCGTCGGCTTAAGTCTCGTCGCACGCGAGAAAGGCCGGGCGATTCTCGCCACCAAATCCGGGCCGGAAGCGATCATCCTCGAGCGTGGCAGCGCTGTCGACGCGCCGCGACTGTCGTTCCAAGTCGCGCCGGGCAGCGATCCAGGGGAAATCGTTGCGCGGCTGAAAAAAGCCGGCGTCAAAAGCGAACGACGAAGCGACATCACGCCGAGTATCCACGAGGCCGTGACCTTTCAGGATCCGAAGGGCACCACACTCGAAATCTTCGCCGATTTCGACTTCGCCCCCGACGACGCCACCTTTAATGGCGTGATGCCGCTGAAATTCGGCCACATCGCATACACCTACCCCGACGTGCAGGGCCTGGTGAAATTCTATTGCGACATGCTGGGATTCCGGGTGTCGGACTGGCGCGGTGACTTTTTTGCTTTCCTGCGCTGCAGCCGCGATCATCATACGGTGAACTTCTTGCGCGACGACAAGACCGCGATCCATCACATCGCCTTCGAAGTGCGCGACTGGTCGGACATCAAGCGCGCCAGCGATCTCTTGGCCAAAAGCAACATCAAGCTGACCTGGGGCCCTTTGCGCCATATCATCGGCCACAACATCGCGATCTATCATCAGAGTCCCGACGGCGTGGTGATCGAATTCTTCTGTGAGATAGATCAGATGCACGATGAGGAGCTGGGCTTTTTCGAGCCGCGGCCCTGGCATCAAGACCGGCCGCAACGGCCGAAAGTATGGGGCGACGGCACATTGTCGAACTGGTGGGGGCCGATGTCGCACTCTCCGAACCGCACCAATGCCGCGGCGCGCGAGAATATGCCGACGACGGCTTTAGCCGCTGCCGAGCGCGCACCCGCCTTGGCGCGCGCACGCATGCGCAGCGAACAGAAGAAAGGCCGGCCGCTGCGCAAGCCGAAACGATGAAATTACTGACGGCGCCCGGCTCGCTCGGCTTCAGCGGGCGCGAAACACTAGCTCGCCCGTTCAGTATCAACGCCTTCCATGGCGTCTCGCCGGACTAGACGGCTATTCCAACCGAATCCCTAGCTTGCGCGCAGCGAGCACGAATTTATCCGGAAGCGCGAAGACCGATATCGGCCAGCGTGACTTCGGCGAGCGGATCGTTTGACGGCGGCGCGGGCGCCGGCATCGCCGGTGCCACCATCGCCGAATTGACCGGCGGCGCGACGAAAACGAAATGCGGCACCCGCCCCGGGCGCGGCAGCGGCAAGTGGTCCTGTGCTTCTGCCTGGGCGGCGCTTTGCCGACAAAGTAAAGCGCTTACACTATGT
>JBAQAB010000020.1:0-2373 GCA_049285535.1 Xanthobacteraceae bacterium | reverse complement strand
ACAGGACAATCCGCTTGCGCGAACCGCCTGCTTCGGGCGCGCTGCGCCTCCCGGCGCTCCACCGCGGCTTCTTCGCCCAGGCGGCCGGCCGCCTCGGCTTGAAAACCGCACTCGCTCCCACCGCCGGCTTAAGTCAGCCGACGGTGTCCTTCCAAGCGAGATTTTGATTCGCTTTCACATGTAACTATAATGGGGACGAATGTCTAGGAATGATCTCTAGAATAGAGACACTAGGTGAAGGCGGTGCGGCCCTTCGGGCCTCGCTGATTGGCCGCGACGCGCGGATCGAAGGGGTTAAGAAACACAACTCATGCGGGAGCGGACCTGCTCTTGCTCTGCGCAAAGAAAAGCCCGGCTGATCCCGATACCATCCACTCTATCTGGAGTTGTGCATTAACATAATATTTGTGTGTAATACGTAAGTTTCCTTACTACGGGCGGGTAAGGAAATCCGGCTTGGTTGCGTAACAGGTTGTGAAGGACGCCGCGCTGCGGCAACGCCATGCTCCAGGATCAATCGCTTATCGCCGAATTGGAGAGCGCGATCGAAAGCGGCTCCAAGGACAAGCGCGTCGACGCGCTGCGGCGTATCACCGACCTGTTTGTCGGCGACGCAGACCGCCTCAACGATCAGCAGATCGACGTGTTCGACGACGTCTTGAGTCATCTGATCAAGCGCATCGAAAGCCGCGCGCTGGCGGAGCTAAGTCAGCGCCTGGCCCCGGTCAATAATGCGCCGCTCGAAGTGGTGCGACAGCTCGCCCGAGACGACGATATAGCCGTGGCGGCGCCAATTCTGACGCAGTCGCGCCGCCTCAGCGATCACGATCTCGTCGACATCGCCAACACCAAGGCCCAAGGTCATCTGCTGGCAATCGCAGGCCGCACGCAAATCGCACCCACCGTGACGGATGCGCTGTTAAATCGGGGCGACCATCAGGTCTTCCACAAGCTTGCCGAGAACTCCGGCGCGAGCTTCTCCGAGGGCGGCTTTGCGACACTGGTGCGCCATTCGGAACGCGACGAACGTCTCGCCGAGATGGTCGGGCTGCGGCTGGATGTACCGTTGAAGCTGTTCCGCGAACTGCTGCTGCGCGCCACCGAAGCGGTGCGCTCTCGCCTGCTCGCTCTGGCCGGCCCGGAAAGCCGGGACAAGATTCAGCGCGTCCTTACCGCGATCTCGGAGGACGCGGAGCATGAGGCGGGTTTCCAGACCGAGCACGATTATGCCGAAGCCCATGCCCGGATGCTGGCTCTGAAGAACAAAGGTGAACTCGACGAAACGGTGGTGTTCAAAGCCGCCAAAGCCGATCGTTACGCCGACATCATCGCGGCGCTGGCGCTATTGTGCGGCGCGGCGATGCCGCTCGTCGAAAATCTCTTGCAGAGCGAACATCGCGAGGCATGGGTGATCCCCTGCAAAGTGGCCGGTTTGGATTGGCCGACGGTGCGCGTGATCCTCAGTTGCCGTGCGATGGGCCGCGCCATGGCGGATCAGACGCTCGATGCCGCACGAGCGGATTACTACAAGCTGTCGCAGGCGAGCGCCGGTAGAGTCCTTCGCTTCTGGCAGGTCAGGCAGACCGCTTCAAAGGACGCCGGCCCGGTCAAGATATCATCGCCCGCAGCATAGGCGCGGACGCCCCAGTGGTCGAAGCCAGCAGATGGGCCCAGAATTTCGCAAGAGGAAGCGCCGCTATATCTCCCACGGAGCGAGAATAGCTCTCGCCGATGGTTCGCTTCTGGAAAATTGCCGGATCATCGACATTTCCGGCACCGGCGCGCGGCTCGAGATCAAGAATCTCGAAGGAGTGCCGGACCAATTCGTGTTACTGCTTTCCTATGATGGGCGCTTGCGCCGTCAATGCTCGGTTGTTTGGCGATCGGAAACGGCAATCGGCATAGAATTCGTTCCTGATTGCCCCGCCTCTTGATCAGGCGTCTGCGCATCGTTTTGGAACGTTTTACCGCTTGCTAAGCGTTCGGGGGCGCCCGGGCAGCCGCCTTACTCGCCCCGCAAAACGCGGGCAAACTCCCATGATCTCCGAACCCCGAGATCAATGGAGAATGTCATGACCGCGTCGCCGCGCAGCGAGAATATCCGTTTCGCTGTAAGTGTCTTTCCCGCCGCATGTCTCGCGGTTTTTATTTTGACTGCGGCCATCCCGGCGCAGGCGCGGCAGCCCTCCGCCGAGCCACCGGCACGCATTATCGTCATCGGCGATGGCAGCGTCAGCGTGGCGCCCGACTATGCCGACATCGATTGCGGCGTCACCACCAAGGCCAAGACCGCCAAGGACGCGACCGACGCCAACTCCAGGGCGATGGCCGCGGTTGCGGCGGCGCTGCACGGCGCCGGCATCGAGCAAAAGG
>JBAQAB010000019.1:0-3055 GCA_049285535.1 Xanthobacteraceae bacterium | reverse complement strand
AAGCGCGGGCCGCCTCCGATACCCTCCACGGACACCGGCCTCGGATTTGCCGCAACGCCGGAATACGCGCCGACAATGTGATAGGGTGCGACCTTCGGGGGCCGTTCAGGAAGGGACCTCACATTGCTTCGAACGCGCCGATTTCCCGCTGCCGCGACGGCATTGTTGCTGATCGCGAGCGCCTTTTCCGCATGGCTATTCCCGGCTGGGAGTGCACGGGCCGAAAGTCCCTCCGGCAGCTGCGAAGAGGCGGCCCAGATTGCGGTCTTGCCGTCCCCGCTGGCCCCATGGAAGGGCGCCCCTTTGCAGGTCCTGGTCGCTGCAGAAAATCCGCTGCAGGGCGAGCTTTCGCTGATCGCGCCCGATGGCAGTGTCGCAGCCAAGTCGTCCGACCCGGAGGGAGGACCGCCCTATTACTGGTTCGCCGAGGTCGCGTCACCGGCCGCGGGGACCTGGCGCGCGTCGCTGACACTCAACGGCGCGCCCGCGGGCTGCGGCACAATTACGCACGACATCACGGTGAGCGCCGGCAAACCGCCAAGTCTGGAGGGAAAGCCAGGAAGCCTCTGGCCCATACGGGCGTCCTGGAACCGGGCGACGGAGAATCTCTACTCGGCATGGATCGCAAAGCTGTTCGATGGGCCGCTTGACCAGGAGCTGTCGTGGAAGACGTGGGTCGAGGTGCTGCACGACCGCTCCCGCAACATGCTGTTCAACTATCTGGGTCTCGGCGAAGACAATCTGCTGAAAGCCACGCGCCCTGACTGCGCGGACTTCGTTTATTTCTTGCGCGCCTATTTCGCATTCAAGATGGGCCTGCCGTTCGGTTATTCGAATTGCTCGCGTGGCAATGGTGGCGCGCCGCCGAAGTGCTACCAGTGGTTCGACATCGAGCATCCCGAAGTCACGCGCCCGGCGCCGCCGCCCGAACAAGCGACCGAACAAATCGCCGCCGCCCCGGAGCCAGTGCCGGAACCCAATGCGCTGCAGAAGTTGTTCGCGCCGCCGGCCCCGCCTGCTGCGCCCCCGCCTGCGCCCGAGCCGCCGAAGCCACCTGCGCCGAAGCAGCAGGGGCTTGCAGCGTCGTTCGCCCGATATTTGCCGGCGGTCGCCGACGTCGTCCAAACCGGAGCGGTGCGCGTATCGGCGACCGACGACCGCACCGATTTTTACATGGTGCCGCTGACCCAAGCGACGCTGCGCCCGGGCACCGTCTACGCCGACCCTTACGGACACGTTCTGGTGCTGGTCAAGCGCGTGGCGGAAGCAAACGGTGCGCCGGGCGTCTTCCTCGCCGTCGACGCGGAGCCCGACGGATCGGTCACGCGCAAGCGCTTTTGGCGCGGCAATTTCCTGTTCGTGCACGATCCGGCGCTCGGCAGCCCCGGGTTCAAGCGCTTCCGGCCGATCGTGCGCGAGAAGAACGGCGCCTTGCGGCGGCTGACCAATGCCGAAATCGCCAAAGACCCGCAATACGGCGACTTCTCGCTAGAGCAAACGAAGCTCAGCGTTCAGGACTTTTACGATCGCATGGATGACGTGATGTCGCCCGAGCCGCTCGATCCGGCACGGGCGATGGAGGATGCCATCACCGATCTCGACGAGCAGGTGAACACCCGTGTTACCTCGGTCGACAACGGGCGAAAATACGAGGACAAGACCGCCGGCGTGGTGGAGATGCCGTCCGGCCCGTCGATCTTCGAGACGACCGGCGCGTGGGAGGATTATTCGACTCCGGCGCGCGACTTTCGTTTGTTGATCGCGATCGACGTGGTGCGCGGCTTTCCCGATCACGTCGCGCGGCGGGCCGAGCGCTATGCGATACCGAACGGCAAGAGCCCGGCGGACGTGAAAGCCGAATTAGAGGGCGTGCTGGCGTCCGAGCTTGCGGCGCGGAAGTTCGCCTATACCCGCAGCGACGGCTCACAGTGGTCGCTCTCCCTCAAGGACATCATCGATCGCGCGGCTGACCTGGAAATGGCCTACAATCCCAACGACTGCGTCGAGCTGCGCTGGGGTGCGCCGGCGGAGAGCGACGAGGCGTCGACGTGCAAGCGCCACGCGCCGGCCGCGCAGCGGGCCAAGATGACGCAATACCGCAGCTGGTTCCACGAGCGGCACTGGCCGACACCGTCCGGCGCCTAGTGCCATGATTATTCGCACTCTTGAAGAAGCCCTGGCGCCGATCGCCGACGGCTGCATGCTGGCGGTGCCGCGGGAGTCCTCGGGTGTGCCGATGGCGGCAACGCGGGCGCTGATCCGGCGTTCCGTCAGGCGTCTGCATCTTGTTACCTTGCCGACCTCGACCTTGCAGGCGGATTTATTGATCGGCGCCGGCTGTCTCGACACGCTGGAAACCTCCGCCGTCAGCCTCGGCGAATTCGGGCCCGCGCCGCGCTTCACCGCGGCGATCCTCGCCGGCACGATCCGCATGATGGACGCCACCTGCCCGGCACTGCACGCGCAGTTCCAGGCCGCAGAGAAGGGCGTGCCGTTCATGCCGCTGCGCGGGCTTGTCGGCTCCGACGTGCTGGCGCATCGGCTGGATTGGAAAGTGGTCGACAATCCGTTCGGCAACGACGATCCGATCGTGCTCCTGCCGGCGCTCAAGCCCGATGTCGCTTTATTCCACGCGGCGATGGCTGATGGCGCCGGCAATGTTTTCATCGGCGCGCAGCGCGAACTCGTAACGATGGCGCATGCGGCGGCGAAGACGATCGTCACCGTCGAGAAAATCCACGACGGCGACCTGTTGCATGATCCAGCGCTGGCGGCCGGTACATTACCGAACTTTTACGTCGAGGCGGTCGCTGTCGCGCCGCGCGGCGCTTGGCCCCTGCCCTTACCGGATCATTACCCCATCGATGGCGCACACGTCGCCGAATATGCAAAGCTCGCCGCTACGCCGGAGGGCTTTGCGGAATATCTTGATCATTACGTTTATGAAAAACGCGCTGCGTAAGCACGCTCTTCGACCGTCATGGCCGGACTTGTTCCGGCCATCCACGCCTTTCTGCGTGAAGAGAAGACGTGGGTGCCCGGGACATAGGCGAGC
>JBAQAB010000018.1:0-2125 GCA_049285535.1 Xanthobacteraceae bacterium | reverse complement strand
GCAATGTGAGGTCCCTTCCTGAACGGCCCCCGAAGGTCGCACCCTATCACATTGTCGGCGCGTATTCCGGCGTTGCGGCAAATCCGAGGCCGGTGTCCGTGGAGGGTATCGGAGGCGGCCCGCGCTTTATCGCCACTAAAAATTTATTCCTTGAGCAGCGTCGCCATGATGCGCTCGCGCGTCATCGGCAGGTCGCGGATGCGGGCGCCGAGCGCGTGCGACACCGCGTTGCCGATGGCGGCCGCGGTGGGACCGGCGGTCGCCTCGCCGACGCCGAGCGGCGTCCCATCCTTGGTGTTGATAAGTTCGATATCGATTTCCGGCACCTCGCTGAATTTGAGTACCGGATAGGTTTCCCAGTCGAACGAGCTGACGCCATTGTGGAAGCGGACCTGCTCCTTGAGCACCCAGCTTGCCGACTGGATGACGCCACCTTCGAGCTGGTTGATGGCGCCGTCGGGATTGACGACGAGGCCGGCATCGGCCGCGCACCACACATGCCGCAGGCGGATCGTCTCCTCGACGTCGAGCTCGACGGCGACGGCGGTATAGCCAGCGCGGTTCTTGTAACGCGCGAAAGCAATGCCGCGGCCGCTACCGGTGCCGGATGGCGCTTTCGCATCCCAATTCGCCATGGCACCTGCCTTCTCGATGACCGCGCGGGCTCGCGGGTCGGAGGTGATCGACAGGCGATAGGCGACCGGGTCTCGGCCCGCGCGCTCGGCGAGTTCGTCGACCGCACATTCGAGCGCGAAGATGTTGGTCATCGCACCTAGCCCGCGCAGCGAGGAGACGCGCACCGGGGTCTCGCGCACCAGGTGATGTATGATTCGCTTCTGCGCGATGTCGTACAGCGGCTCGGCGTTGCGGGTGGCGCCGCCACCGTTCGCCTCGGGTACTTCGTTTGCCGGCGGCAGCGGCGTATAATCGGGAAGGGCTTCCTCGGGCAGTAGCGCATTGCCCCCGCCGGGGCGGCCGTTGTGATTGCCGCTCCAGATTTCCGCGGTCCAGTCGGACGGCTTGCCGTCGGCATCCACAAGCGCACGCACTTTGACGATCATTGCCGGCTGCTTCGGCTCGTAGATGAATTCCTCCTCGCGCCGCCAGCGCACGCGGACCGGCTTGCCTGGCATTTTCATCGCAATGATGGCGGCGTCGGCGGCGGCATCGTCGGCGCCGTTATGGCCGTAGCAGCCGGCACCCTGCACGTGCTGAACGATGATTTTGCTTGCATCGAGTTTGAGGGCGCGCGCAAGCGCGCCCCGCAGCGGAAACACGCCCTGGCAATGAGTCCACACTGTGAGCCGGCCGTCTTTGTAGAGCGAGAGCCCGCAGGACGGAGAGATTGAAGCGTGCGCGATATGTGGCTTGGTGTAGGTCGCTTCGAAGCGCCCGCGCCCTTGAGCATCAGCCGGCTCGGCGGGGCCGATGATGCGATCTTCCGACGGGCGCTGCACCAGCCAAGCTGCTTCTTGCTGCAGCGGCGCCGCCTTCTCGACGTTCTTCCAGGTGACATGATTGGATGCTGCGAGCGCTGCGGCATCAACCGCAGTCTCATCATTGCCGACGATGGCGAGGAAATTGCCGTTACGTACGAATTGCACCGGCGCCTTGGCGGCGCGCTCGATCGCCTGTTCGTCGACGGCTTCGATGGCGGCGCCGCGACTGGGCTGGCGCACCACGCGCGCATGCACCATGCCGTCGAGCACCATGTCGTGGATGAAAGCGCGCTCGCCGAAAATCTTGGCCGGCAAATCGAGTCGCGCGCTGCTCTGGCCGATGCTGGTGAAATCCGCGACCGCCTTGCGCTTGCCGCTGCCGGTCGCCTTGGCGGTGAGATCGATCGCGCCGGCGAGCGTCCAGTAATCCTGACCGGTCGGAGCGCCGTTGCGAAGGATGACGCCGTCGCGAATGCCGAGTTCGCTCGCCGCGCAGCCCAGCACTTTTGCCGCCTGTTCGATAAAGAGGCCACGTACATCGGCGCAGGCCTGCCGCATCGCCACGCCGCCGAACTGGATCGACTGGCTGCCAGCCGTGTAGCCCTCGTTCGGCGTGAACTCGGTGTCGCCGGAGCGGACGGTGATGCGTCCCATCGCGACGCCAAGCTCGTCGGCGGCGATCTGGG
>JBAQAB010000017.1:0-6142 GCA_049285535.1 Xanthobacteraceae bacterium | reverse complement strand
CATCAGTGACGGTCATTGCGGCCAGACGCGCTGCCCTCAAGGCAGCTGCTGGCGCGCCTGCGACGCCGATCTTGCCGCGCGTATCGCGACCCCTGCCTTGCCATTCGCGACGGACGGCTATGCCGGCGTGGGGCGTCTTGCCCGGTTGCGCAAAGGCTCATGATCCGGTTGGATGAGGCCCGACCCAGCCCTCCAAGCCTGATCACGAGGAAATGCCCGCATGACGCCGTCCCAAACTGCGACCGCTCGCGCCGCCAATGCCGATCCCGCCGTTGCCGCGGTCGAACGCCCGACGCCGGCCGGCGCCAATGCGCCAGGCTTCGGCTCGGACGTCATCGCCGAAGCACTGCGCTCGCTCGATATTCCCTATATCGCGCTCACGCCGGGCGCGAGCTATCGCGGGCTGCACGACAGCATCGTCAACTATCTCGGCAATACCAAGCCGCAAATGCTGCTCTGCCTGCACGAGGAAGCCGCCGTTGCCATCGCCCACGGCTATGCCAAGGTCACCGGCAAGGCGATGGTCACCGCGGTGCACTCCAACGTTGGGCTGATGCACGCAACCATGGCAATGTTCAATGCCTGGTGCGACCGCATGCCGGTGGTGGTGCTCGGCGCCACCGGCCCGGTCGATGCCGTCAAGCGCCGGCCCTGGATCGACTGGATCCATACCGCGCGCGACCAGGGGGCGCTCATTCGCGATTACACCAAATGGGACGACCAGCCGGCCTCGCCCGGCGCGGCGCGCGAAGCCATCCTGCGCGGCACCTGGATCGCCAATACCGTGCCGCAGGGCCCGGTCTACATCAATTTCGACGCCGAGCTGCAGGAAGAAAAAGTGTCCGAGCAGCTGCCGGCGATCGACATCGCGCGTTACATGCCGACCGTTTCGACCGCGGCGCCGGCCGAGGTCGTGCGCGAGGCCGCCGCCATGCTCAAAGGCGCCAAGCAGGTCTTGATCCTCGCCGGGCGCGCGTCGCGCGATCTCGCGGCCTGGAATGCACGCGTCGCGCTCGCCGAGGCGCTCAATGCGCGCGTCGTCACCGATCTGAAAATCGGCGCGACGTTCCCGACCGATCATCCGCTTTATGTCGGCTCGCCGCGCGCCATCAATCCCGAGAGCGTCGAGGGCTTGAAGAACGTCGATGTCGTCCTCAGCCTCGACTGGGTCGATCTCGCCGGCGCGCTGCGCTATTTCGGCCCGACGCCCTCGGTCAAAGTGATCCAGGTTTCGCTCGACCACCGCATCCATAACGGCTGGAGCATGGACCATCAGGCTCTCCCGCCGGTCGATCTTCTGCTTTCGGCCGACCCCGATCTCGTGGTGCCGGAACTGGTCAAGGAAGTCGGCAAAAGCGCCAAGCCGCATGCCATGCCGAGCCCGCGCAAAATCTCTGACAAAGAGCCGGCCGGCTTCACCAACGAAAATATCGCACGCAGCCTGCGCAAAGTTTTAGGCGATCGCCCGGTGACCTACACCCATCTGCCGCTGTCATGGGACGACAGCTGGATCACCTTCCGCCATCCACTCGATTACGTCGGCTCCGACGGCGGCGGCGGCGTCGGCGGCGGCCCGGGCATTTCGGTCGGCGCAGCGCTGGCGCTCAAAGGCACCGGGCGTCTGCCGATCGCGATCTGCGGCGACGGCGATTTCCTCATGGGCGTCACCGCGGTGTGGACGGCGGTGCATTACAAAATCCCGCTGCTGTTCGTGCTCGCCAACACTCGCTCGTTCTATAACGACGAGCTGCACCAGGAACGGATGGCGCGGGCGCGCAACCGGCCGGTCGAGAACAAGTGGATCGGCCAGCGCATGTCCGATCCCGAAGTCGATCTCGCCGCCATGGGCCGCGCCCAGGGCGCTGTCGGCTTCGGTCCGGTCACCAAGCCTGGCGATCTGCCCGCTATTCTCGAAAAGGCCATCGCCGCGGTCGATGCCGGCCAAGTCGCGGTCGTCGATGTGCGGGTCGAGCCCGGCTATACGGCGGTGATGACGGCAGCGATGACGCGCGCGGGCAGCTGAGCAAAAAAGGCCCACGCTGCCGCGGAGGGACCAGGATGGCAGTATTTTCCGCACCTTGCGGCTGCTGCATAGGCCGCCGCCAATTCCTGGCAACGGGCTTGGCGGCCGCTGCGGCATTTCCCTTGCGTCGCGCGCACGCGCAAGTGCCCGTGCAAAAACCCGCTG
The DNA here is from genome assembly GCA_049285535.1 of Xanthobacteraceae bacterium. Lineage (GTDB taxonomy): Bacteria > Pseudomonadota > Alphaproteobacteria > Rhizobiales > Xanthobacteraceae > BOG-931. The sequence continues at coordinate 3,954 of JBAQAB010000017.1, read as the reverse complement.
CGAAGCGGATCGACGTGCACCACCACTTCATGCCGCCCGCCTACATGAAAGAAGAACACGAGCGGCTCAATTTCGTGCATGGCGCGGTTTCGGCAAGTCAGCTCTTGTCGTGGACGCCACGTCAATCGCTCGACATCATGGATGCCAATGGCATAGCCACCGCCGTCGTCTCCGTGACGACGCCCGGGCCCTGGTACGGCGACGTTGCCGCCGGCCGCCGCCTGTCGCGCATGTGGAACGATTATGCCGCCGAGCAAATCAAAGATTTTCCCGGCCGCTACGGACTGTTCGCGACGGTGCCGCTGCCGGACACCGAAGGCTGTCTTGCAGAAATTGAATATGCGCTCGACACGCTTAAGGCCGACGGCATTGGCCTATTGAGCTCCTATGACGGCAAATATCTCGGCGACCCGAGTTTTGCGCCGGTCTTTGCCGAACTCAATCGCCGCAAAGCCATCGTCTACACGCATCCGACCACGTCGAAGTGCTGCACCAGCGTGATGCCCGGCGTACCGCCGCAGGCCATCGAATATCCGTTTGAGACGACGCGAACGATCACCAGCATCCTCGTCAACGGCACTGTCTTCAACAATCCCGACATCCGCTGGGTCTTCTCCCACGGCGGCGGCGCCACGCCGATGTTGGCGGGCCGCATGGTCGACACGGTCGGCCGCCATCCGAACGCCGCGAAGTTCATGCCGGATGGCATTTTGTCCGAATTGCGCAAGTTCTATTACGACACGGCGGCCGCCGACACCGAAGGATCGATGGCCGCGCTGCGCGTCATGGCGCCGGTAAGCCACATCATGTTCGGCACCGACTACCCATTCGTGAAGGTCGCCAGCGGCGTCCAACATCTAAACGAGGATGAAATGTCGGACGCAGATCGGCAGGCGATCGATCGCGGCAATGCGGTGGCCCTATTGCCTCGGCTTCGAGCCTGAAGACGATTGCCGTTAGACCTTGAATCCGCGCAATACGCGCAAGCAAAAACTTCGATGTCAGGAGGACACCATGAACGAAGCAGTTCCCCTTAAATCGCTCAAGGCGCAGCCGCTGCATTTACCCGAGCACCGCGACGCCTTCTATGGCGGCAAATGGCACAAGGCGAAGTCCGGCCGGGCGGCGGACGCGATCAATCCCGGGACCGGTGAATCGCTTGGCCCGGTGGCCGATTGCGGCGCGGCCGATATCGAGGCCGCGGTCGGCGCCGCGAAGGCGGCGTTTCCAGCCTGGCGCGATACGCCGCCGCTTGAGCGCGCGCGCATGCTCAAGCGCATCGCCAACGTGCTGCGCGAGCACGCCGAGGAGCTCGCACTGATCGACGCCGCCGATTGCGGTAATCCGTTCGCCGAAATGGTCAAGGACGCCACCATCGCGGCGGCGCAGATCGAGTTCTATGCCGGGCTTGTCACCGAGATGAAAGGCTCGTCGATTCCGATGGGTCCCGACGTGGTGAATTTCTCGGTGCGCGAGCCGCGTGGCGTGGTCGGCCGGATTATTCCGTTCAATCATCCCTTCATGTTCTGCGCCGGCAAAGCCGCCGCGCCGCTCGCCGTTGGCAATACCGTGGTGATGAAGCCGCCGGAGCAGGCGCCGCTCTCATCGCTGCGGCTTGCCGAACTGATCGGCGATATTCTGCCGCCCGGCGTGTTCAATCTTGTCCCCGGCGGCCGCGAAGCGGGCTCGGCGCTCGCCTCGCACAAGGACGTCGCCATGATCGCCCTGATCGGCTCGGTGCCGACCGGCCGCGCGGTGATGAAAGCCGCATCCGACACACTTAAGGCCGTGATGCTGGAGCTCGGCGGCAAGAATGCGCTGATTGCCTATCCGGACGCCGACCCCGACGAGGTCGCCGACGGCGTCATCGGCGGCATGAATTTCACCTGGTGCGGGCAGTCCTGCGGCTCGACCAGCCGTGCCTTCATCCACGAGAAGATCTACGAGGCCGTGCTCGCCAAGGTGAAAACCAAGATCACCCACTATAAGCCCGGCATCGCCACCGATCCGGCGACCACCATGGGCTCGATCATCTCCAAGACGCAGTACGAGCGCATCTTGGGCTTTATCGACAGCGCCAGGCAGGAAGGCGCGCGGCTTCTCACTGGCGGCGGCCGGCCATCCGACCCAGCGCTCGCCAAAGGCTTCTTCATCGAGCCGACAGTGTTCGCCGACGTGCAGCCGAGCATGCGCATCGCGCGCGAGGAGATTTTCGGCCCGGTGCTTGCGGTGTTCAAATGGAGCGACCCGGCCAAAATGCTCGAACAAGTCAATTCGGTCGAATACGGGCTGACCGCCTCGATCTGGACCAACGACCTTTCAACCGCGCACCGCACCGCGGCTTCAGTGCAGGCGGGCTTCGTCTGGATCAATGAAGTGTCCAAACACTTCCTCGGCGCGCCGTTCGGCGGCTACAAGCAGTCCGGCATCGGCCGCGAGGAATGTTTTGAGGAGATGGTGGCCTATACGCAGGAGAAGAACATCCACGTGCGGTTACGGCCGGCGAAATCCTAAGTTCCGTCACGCTTGGCGATTTGGTCGCGCGCACTTGGTAAGAGCGCTCGGATGCGCTACACCGCGTTGTGAACGTCGGAAAAAAGAAGAGCCCACGCGGAACCTCGAAGCAGTTCCATCGAAAGCAGCTGTGAAACGGCGCGACTTCATCGCGCTTATTGGCGGCGCGGCGGTCGCCCGGCCGCTTGTCGCACGCGCGCAACAGGCGGCGATGCCGGTGATCGGCTTCCTTCACTTTGCGACACCTGAATACACGCCCAATGCCGCCGAGTTTCTCCAGGGACTGCGCAAAGAAGGTTATGTCGAAGGAAAAAACGTAGCGATCGAGTATCGCTACGCAGAGGGCCACTATGATCGATCGGCGGCATTGGCCGCCGATCTTGTCGCCCGAAAGGTCGATTTGATTGCGGCCTTTGGGCCCCCGCTCGCCCGCGCGGCGAAAAACGCAACCGCCACGATCCCGATCGTTTTTGAGGTCGGAAGCGACGCCGTTGCCGACGGGCTGGTCGCGAGCCTCGCTCGGCCGGGTGGCAATGCGACGGGCGCAAGCATCCTGTTTACGGCAGTGACAGGTAAGCGGATCGAATATTTGTCCGAGCTGGTTCCCGACCTCAAGGTAGTCGCCGTCCTGGTAAACCCGAACAGTCCAACCGCGGAGCCCACGATAAAAGACGCTCAGGTGGCCGCGGGGATAAAAAATGTGCAAATACGCATTGTAAAGGCGACTACCGAAAGCGACATCGACGGCGTCTTCGCGAGTCTCGCAGAACTGCATGCCGGCGCGCTGGTCGTCGGTGCCGATCCTTTTTTCGATAGTCGCCGCGAGCAGTTCATAGCTCTGGCGGCGCGCTATGCGATTCCTACAATTTACTTTGCGCGGGAATTCACCGTTTCAGGCGGCTTGATAAGTTATGGAACCAATCTTTCGAGCATCTACCGGCTGATGGGTGAATACGCCGGAAAAATTCTCAAAGGCACCAAGCCAGCCGATCGGCCCGTCCAGCAGCCAACGGCCTTCACACTATGTATAAATCTCAAAACCGCGAAAGCGCTTGGTCTAACTGTCCCCCAGTCGCTGCTCGCCACCGCCGACGAGGTGATCGAGTGAGGCGGCGGGACTGGCTTGGATTGCAATCCAACGACACCCGCATGTTCCCTGTTCACAACGGTGGCGGAACGTTGCACCATGCGCGGCGGGCGATGGCCCGCTTAATGACCCAATAAAAGGCTCGGCAAGTCGCCGATCACAGGGAGGAGAGACCATGCGCAAAGCCAAGCGCGGATATGCCGCGCCTGCGCTCGAACAGGTTGCCGGCAACGGCCTATTGCACCGCCGCGCGCTGCTTGGCGGCGGCATCGCTTTTGCCGGCGCGCTGACCGTCGCCGCGTCGAACGGCGCCGCGGCGGAACCGCTGCAAGAGCCCGAATGGAGTCTGGAAC
>JBAQAB010000016.1:0-11248 GCA_049285535.1 Xanthobacteraceae bacterium | reverse complement strand
CGATGCACCGCTCGCGCCCGGCATGCTCGCGTCGCATTACGCGCCGCGCACCCCGGTGCGGCTCGACGCCGAGAGCGTGAAAGCCGGCGAGGCTTTGCTGGCGTTCGGGCCCGCGCCGGCACGCGATGCCGAAAAGGCCGTGAAGGCCCTCAACCTCTCCGCGCGCGGCGACGTCTTAGAAGCCGCCGCCAATCTGTTCTCTTATTTGCGCCTGCTCGACGGCGCCGGCGCCACGGCGATCGCGGCGATGCCGATCCCGCACGACGATCTCGGCGAAGCGATCAACGACCGCCTGCGCCGCGCCGCGGCGCCGCGCTGAATGGCGCAAGGCGTGCTTGCGCGGCGATTATCCGGCTGCCATCTTTCCCCTTCGAGGACAGCAACAGCCGGAACGCCCTGATGCTCGATAAGCCGCTTAACGGTGCGCCCGCCAAGACCGATCCCGCGCTGCTTGCGCGCTTTGCCGCTATCGTCGGCGCCAAATACGCCATCACCGATCCGTCGCTGCAGGCGCCCTATCTGGTCGAGCTGCGACATCTGTTCGAGGCGCACACGCCGCTGGTGCTGCGGCCGGGCTCGGTCGGCGAGATATCGGCGATCCTTAAGCTCGCCAACGCGACCAAGACGGCGATCGTGCCGCAGGGCGGCAATACCGGGCTGGTCGGCGGCCAGATTCCGCACCACAACGAGATTGTTCTTTCGCTCAACCGGCTCGACCGCATTCGCGAGGTCGATCCGACCTCGAACACCATCACCTGCGAGGCCGGCGTCACCTTGCAGCGCGCCCGCGAGGCGGCGGCGGCGGCCGACCGGCTTTATCCGCAGCTCCTGCCTTCGGAGGGCACCTGCACCATCGGCGGCAATCTCTCCACCAATGCGGGCGGCACGGCTGCCTTGGCCTACGGCATCGCGCGCTCGCATGCGCTCGGCCTCGAAGTCGTGCTGGCCGATGGCCGCGTCCTCAACAATCTCAACAAGCTGAAAAAGGACAACACCGGCTACGATCTGAAGAACCTGTTCATCGGCGCCGAAGGCACGCTGGGCATCATCACCGCGGCGGTGTTGCGGCTCGTCCCGCGGCCACGCTCGGTGGAGACCGCTTTTGCCGGTGTGACATCGGTCGAGGCCGCGCTCGAGCTGTTGGGCCTGGCGCAGGAGCGCAGCAGCAACGACGTGACGAGCTTCGAGATCATGACGCGGGCCGGCATCGCGCTCGTGCTGGAGAACGCCGCGGGCTGCCGCGATCCGCTCGCCGCGCGGCACGAATGGTACGTGCTGATCGAACTATCCTCGCAGCAGCGCGACGGCCTGCGCGGCGTGCTGGAGGAGATTCTCGCGCAAGGCCTGGAGCGCGGTCTCGTCACCGACGCCGCCATCGCCGACAGCCTGGAGCAGGCCAAGGCGTTCTGGCGGATCCGCGAAATGTTCGGCGAGGTGCAGCGCTTTGCCGGCGGCTCTATCAAGCACGACGTCTCAGTGCCGGTTGCCGCGGTGCCGGCCTTTATCGCGGAGGCGAATGCCGCCGTCACCGCGCTTATTCCCGGCGCGCGGCCCCTGCCCTTCGGCCATCTCGGCGACGGCAATATCCATTATAACGTCACGCAGCCGATCGGCGCCGACAAAGACGCCTATCTCAAGCGCTGGGACGAGGTGAACGCGGTCGTGTTCGCGGTGGTGAAGAAATTCGGCGGCTCGATTTCGGCCGAGCACGGCGTCGGCGTGATGAAACGCGATCTGCTGCCGTCGGTGAAGGATCCGGTGGCCTATGAGCTGATGCGCAGCCTCAAGGCGCTGCTCGACCCCAACGGCATCCTCAATCCCGGCAAGGTGCTGTAGCGCTTAATCCGCGCGGGACCACTGAGCTCAGCGCGGTGCGAGCGGTATTGCGGCGGCCAAGGCGTCGTCGCCGGCCACTTCGGTGACCGTGAGGCCGCAGAGCCGGCACTCGAATGTCTGCAGCTCGGCCGGTCCAGCTGACCGGGGAATCGAATCCAGCATCTGCATGGACGCGCCACAGTGCGGGCAACACGGCCCGGGCTTATAGGCGCTTCTAGTCTGCATTGATTGAAGCTCCCAAATCGGCGCGCAGCTTGGTCCTCATTTCGCTTCGCGCGACCGCCGAAGCCTCGCCGCCAGCCGGCAAGTCGCCGGCAAATTCTTTTGTCGTCTGCAATCTCGGGCTTCCGTGGCGTCTCGTGGTCAGCCTATTCCAGGTCAGCAGGGGAAGCTCGGCGATCGCCGGCAATGGGTCGTCGAGCGCAAAGCTCGCAAAAACCAATTCCTTGCGAAAGCCAGCAAGATAATCGCCCAGGCTCAAAACGCCGCGCGATATTTCCGCAAATGCCGCAAGGATGTCGCGGCTCGCGTACATCCAAGCCACCCCGGTCTTGGCGGGGCCGCAGGCGACGTCGCGGCCGAGCGCCTGCCGCCAGGCCAAATAAGGAAAATCTACGCCGGCAAGCTGCCCAAGCCCGCTCCATGTCCAGAAGCGGCCGTTGACGTCCAGAAGCTTGTAGCACCGATCGCGCCGGTCGTATTTGAATTCAATCTCGACGACGCCCGAATAACCGAGCGACTCCAGGAAACGGCGAGCCAAGGCTTCGACCTCTTGTTGCTCAATCGTTTCGACGAAGGTGCTCGATCGGCCGAAATCGATCGGATACTGCCGCGCTCTCCGCGCCACCAGCGAGGCGACCGGCTTGCCGCGGTCCCACAGGCCGGCATAGGAAAATTGCGCTTCGCCGTTTCCCGGAATGAACTCCTGAACGATCACCGCGTCGCTGCCGACCAGCGATGCCGCCCGCCGATAGAGCGACACCAGCGTATCGCGATTGTCCGCCTTCCAGGCCTTTGCTCTGGTGAATTCGTTGATCGCGTCGCGGCACGCCGGCTTGAGAACGACCGGGAACTGGATTTGCGACTGCCGGAGTGTTTCCATGTCGCACGCTTGAAAGCTCCGCGGGCATTCGATGCCGAGCGACGCCGCGCGCCGGTAAGTCAGGCGCTTGTCGTAAACCCATTGGGCGGTGTCCCAGCTCGCCGTCGCCACATGGAAGTGCGATGCGAGCAACGCATGATTCTGCGCAATCAGGCGCATGTCTTCGTCGCCGGTCGCGAACAGCACCCAGCCCTTCAAGCCGTGCCGCACCGCGACGTCGACAATCGATGCAGCCCCGTCACGATGCTCGGCGCCGGGCCAGGGAAAACTGCGTTGGATATAGCGCGAGAGTCTCGGCAGCGGATGGCTGGCGAGGAGCCACACCGGAATGCCGCGCCGGCCGAGACTGCGCGCCACGGCGATGCTGACGTGAGCGCCGCCAACGACCAGCGCGCCGGGCGGCGCCTGTGCATCGCCGCTGTCGGCGGCCGCCGGCACCGCGTGCCGCGTCATGGCCGTTCCCGTTCGGCGTCAACCAGCGCCGGCTGTTCTCGCGGCAAAAGATCGAAGTGACCGTCGGCGAAGCCGCGTGACGAACGGCTGCGATCGCGCGACGTTTGAGCGATCCGGCGCGCGGCAAATCCGGCGCCTGCGATAAACCGCAACAGCGGCCCGAAGCTCGCGACGGCGGAGGCGTCGATGAAATGCAGCCCGTCGACGCTCGATTCAAATCCGCCGGACAAACCGGAGAATCGGCGTGCCGGACGATGCGGCTGCGCAATCGCGGATCCAGAATGTCCATCTTGTCAACGCTAATTCTGTAGCCGGTTGCAAGGAGAACATGATCGACGCGGCGGGAGTTGCCGTCCACCTTCAGGACGATACGATCGCCGTCGCGGTGCGCCTCGAGAATAGCCGTTCCCTCATGGCGCGGAATGTCTTGCAAGCGCGGCCGCAGCCACAGGATTGCGGTGGGATGCAGGCAATGCTCGTTGAGCCGGTCGCGAGCTGCCGCCGACAGATGGCGGATCAGCGCCGGCGCTTCGACCAGCCAGTTGAACGGAAACGGCCCGACCTGAGACGGTGGAATGAGCGCCTTTCCCAGCAATGAGCGCAAGCCTTTGCGCAAGGCGCCACGCATGCCCGGGTCGGCATTCCACACCAGATGTCCATGACAGATGATTTCCACATCGGCGTCGGCCTCGTGCAGCAGCGCCGCCGATTCGCACGCGCTCTGTCCACGGCCGATCACCGCGACGCGGCGGCCACGGAATTGCGCGGAATCGGTATGCTCGCACGAGTGGCTCACCAGGCTGCGCGGCAAGCCGTCGAACTGAGCGGGCCGATGCTCGTGATGAAGCAAGCCGGTCGCCATGACGACGCGCCTGGCAAAAACGTTCTCGCCGTCTTCAAGGACAATCCGGAAGCCGCCGTCGCGGGGCGCGACCCGAACCACCGTTCGGGTGTCGAGATCGGGCGCCACTTGGTCCTGAAACCAGGTTCCGTAATCGATAAAATTTTCGACCGGCAACAGCTCGGGCAACGGCAGGCCGGTTTCGCCGAAATAGTCGTCGAGCCGATAGCGATGGAGCGGGTCGGCGATATGGGTCGCAATCCACGGCGAACGCAGCTTCATGCCGCTCGGCATGTGGCGTCGCCAAAACGACATGCCTTCGCCGAACACGCGGACCGAGACGTTGACGGCACGCAAATGCGCGGCCGCAGCCAAGCCATACGGACCGGCGCCAATAATCGCGACGTTGCAGCTATTATCGGAACGATTAACGACGATATTCATGCGAATTTGCCGCAGTTTTCCCGGTGCCGATTCGATCAGAAATGTAACGGCGGCTGGTTTTGATTTTATCAACAGACTGCGATCAAACGGCAAAACCCGCGCGATATCGCTGCGGATGCGCCGCTTTGGGCGATATCGGCCTTAATCGTAAACCAAGCCTTGACTGTACAACGGTGCCCTTTGTCCCGTTCGAGCCAAGAATGACCCGAACGGCAACCGATGCCGGCTTCAGTCTATGGCCGGATCACTGGTCGGCTTGTGCGGGCAGGACCATGGATGCGCCGGTTTACCGGCGAGCCCGGCGCGCGTTAGGATCGGACCTGCTACGCGCAACCGGGACAGCCGATCAAGCCAGCGGCTGGCCGGCCAAATCCTCGGCGCGCTCGATTGCCACAAGGACGGCATAGCCTTTCTTGTCCGGATCGTTCTTCTTTTCCGGTTCGATCAGACGTTTCCAGACTTCCTCATAGACCGGTCCCGATTTGTGGAGTTTGGCGCGGCCGTAGAGCCGCAGGATGCCGCCCTTCGGCAGGATGCCGGCATCGCGCAGCGCCGGCTTGCGCATGAACAGCGTCACCGCCGTTCCGTCGACGAGGCTGCCGGCCGTCGTCCCTTTGCCGCGCTCCCACAGCGCGATGTGCTCGTCGTCATAGACCATCGCGCTGCCGCGCGGCGTGATCTGGGCGAAGCCGTTCGGCAGCACAGTGCCGATCAGGCAGACATTCGCCGGGTAGGCAGTATCGATGTGCTCGTGCAAGGCTTGTGGAATCTTGGCCAATTTCGTCTCCTGAAAAAAACTGCGCGGCGGACATTGCCATAGCGCGGCGTCCGCTGGAAGCGCGGGCGCGACGGCACAACGGCCCACGTTGCACCGATCCAGGCCTTGATCAGAAGTGGTAGTTCAACCCGAGTCGCGCGATGTTGAGTTTCAGATTAACGCTATGCGTGAAGGAATAAAACGGAAAGGGCACGCCGGTATCGACGCCGAATGCCGATACGTTGCCAAAGTCGACAAACAAATACTCGGCTTTGACGCTCCAGTGCTGCCACAGATAAGTCTCCACGCCGCCGCCGACGGTATAGCCGGTCTTCGCGGCAGAGACCGATGCGGTTTCGGCGCTGTTAAAGAAAGTCTCGGAGAATTGGAAATTGCCATGCAGCGTCGTGAATGCGGCACCGCCGGTGGCATAGAACAGCCAATTGCCGCTGGTGAAACCGAGGCGGCCGCGCAGCGTCGCCAGCCAGTCGATATCGGCATTCGACGAGATGGTGAACGTTCCCGGCGGCGGCACGAACGAAAGCGGTCCCGACACCGCGCTACCGCTCAAATGCAGCCACTCGATATCGCCTTCGACGCCGGCGAGATAGTTGCCGACTTGCCAATTATAACCGCCATCGAAACCGCCGATGAAGGAGCCCGGCTTAATGCTCTGCGGTCCCGCGGCGTTGAAGGCGGCAATGGTTCCGGAATTGATTCGCCGCCCGGCACTTCCGCGGTGGACGTCGACGTATCGAAGGTTCCCCAGGCCCCGCCGGCGAGACCGCCGATATAGAAGCCGGCAAAATTCGAGTATGGCGACGGATAGGGGGCAGCGCTCACTGAAGCGGCAAAGCCCGTGAGCAAGCTTCCAGCTGCAAGCAATGTCGCCAGTAAACGGTGCATCGCGGCCCCCAGGACGCCGAATCACCCACGACCGGGATATATTTCACATCACCCGTTTCCAGCTTTCAACATGTGGATTCCGAGTAGTGAGTGTGGAATTGTATTGACAAGCCCACTCGCCCCGCCAAGCAAACCACAGTAGAAAAATGGACAATCTGATCATCACCGTCGCGTGCGATTCGCGGACCTCCTACCCGATCAATCATTATTGTCCGCCGCAGGAAGACATCGCCGGCGTAGCGCAGCAGTACATCGACGGCATCAAGGCCGGTGCCGCCATCGCGCACATTCACGGCATCCGCACGCTGGAAGAATCGCTGCAGGCCGACGGCAAGCAAGTCTCCCGCATCGATCACGACGGCTGGAAGCGGTTGCAGGAGGCCATTCTCGCCAAGACCGATCCGGTGATGCAGTTCGGCGTCGCCAGCGCGCGGCTCGAGGAAAAGGTCAAGCTGATGACGCTCCACCCCGACATGATGGCGGTCGCGTTCAATGCCCATGACGAATATTTCAATCCTGACCCGCAATTTCCGCCCAAGCGCATGATGGCGATCCATCCGGTCGAGGAATTGCTCGGCTATGCCAAGGCCGCCGAGCAATACAAGGTCAAGCTCGAAGTCGAATGCTTCCATACCGGCGCATTCTGGCATCTCGAATTCGTGCGCAGGCAGGGCTATCTGGAAAACGCCTACACCACTTTGTTCCTCGGCTGGCCCGGCGGCACCTGGACGCCGCCGACCGAGAAAGCTCTGATCTATATGGTCGATCACCTGCCGAAAAACTGCATCTGGAATGTCAGCGTGATGAACCCGCAAAAGCAGTGGGATCTGCTGTCGCTGGCGGTCTCGCTCGGCGGCCATGTCCGCGTCGGCTACGAGGACAATCCCTATATCGCGCCCGGCGAACTCGCGAAGAACAATGCGGTTCTGGTCGAGCGCATGATGAAGATCGCGCAAGGCCTCGGCCGCGAAGTGGCGACGCCGCAGGAAGCGCGCCGAATCCTCAGCCTTGCCTCGTACTAATCGATCGAATTCTCGCTTGCGTTGCGTCCGTTATGCAGCGTGGTCGAGCGCCACGCCGCCGTAGACGGCCCCGAAGTCGATCTCCGAGGCCGGCCCCGGACGCTTGAACAGATAGCCTTGCAACGAGGTCACGCCGGCGAGACGGAGGAGCCGATATTGATCCACCGTTTCGACCCCCTCGGCGGTGGTCGCGATGTCGAGGCTCTGCGCCAAAGTGAGCGTCGCCGAGATGATCGCAGCGCATTCGCTGCGCTTGGTCAGGTTCTGGGTGAACGACTTGTCGATCTTGATCCGGTCGAACGGAAACATCGCCAGCTGGCTGAGCGAGGAATAGCCGGTGCCGAAATCGTCGAGCACGATGGTGATGCCCATGGCTTTGAACTGCCGCAGCGCCGGCAGGCATTCCGCCGCCGATTCGATCAGCGCCGTCTCGGTGATTTCCAGTTCCAGACGCTCCGGCGGCAGCCCGGTATCGGCCAGTCCGCGCATCACCAGGTCCGGCAAATTCGTCTTGCGGAATTGCACCAGTGACAGATTGACGGCGACCTTGACCTCGGCCGGCCAGGTCGCAGCCTCCGTGCAGGCCGCACGTAGCACCCAATCGCCGATCTGGGTGATCAGGCCGGTCTCCTCCGCGAGAGGGATGAACAGATCCGGATAGATCAGGCCCTTAGTCGGGTGCCGCCAGCGCACCAGCGCCTCGGCGCTGCAGATCCGGCGCGTCTTGGAATCGACGATCGGCTGATAGTGCAGCTCGAACTCGTTCTGCTGCACGGCGCGGCGCAAGTCGCTTTCGATCTCCTGGCGCGCGCTGGCGATCTCGCTCATCTCCGGATCGAAGAAGCAATAGCCGTTGCGGCCAGAGGACTTCGCCCGATAAAGCGCGAGATCGGCCATCTTCAACAGATCGTCGGATTCGGTCCCGTGCTCGAACGCCGGCGCGATGCCGATGCTGGTACCGATGCTGATGTTACCGCCGTCGATCTCGAACGGTTGGCGCAGCATCTCGATAATGCGCTCCGCCAAGAGCTTGGCGGCCTCGCGCTGGTCGCTTTCGCCGGCCTGGATGACGGCGAATTCGTCGCCGCCGAGCCGGGCCAGCACGTCGGTCTCGCGCAACAGCGATTTCAGCCGGGTCGCCACTTCGATCAACAGCGCGTCGCCAGCGGGATGGCCGAGCGTATCGTTGACCTGCTTGAAACGATCGAGGTCCAACAAGAGAACGGTGAACGGCTCCTGCAGGCGGCGCTGCCGCGCCGCGGCTTCCTCGATTTTCTGGATCAAAGCGGCGCGGTTGGCCAATCCGGTGAGCGCATCATGGTGCGCCAGAAAGGCGATGCGCTGCTCGGCCTTCTTGCGCTCGGTGACGTCCTCGATGACGGCGATGATGCATCTAGCCTCGCCCCGGTTGTTTTTAATGACCATGCGGCGGGTCGACTGCATGCGTGGCCCGCGCATCGGTGTATTGACCTCGATTTCCTTGTAATTGACGTGATCGCTGTCCTGCAGCGATTCCGTGTCGGCATCCTCGATGCTTTTCGCATCCTTGGGCCGATGGATGTCGAACGACGTGCGGTCCAGCATTTCACCGCGCGGGATGCCGAGCATGGTCTCGAATGCGCGGTTGACCAGCAGATATTTACGCGTTTGCGCGTCCTTGACGACGACAGAAACCGGAATGTTCTCGATGATCGAAACCAGAAACTTCCGGGTTTCGTCGAGCTCCTGCTCGGCGCGGCGCGACTCGGTGATGTCGATATGGGTAGCGACCCAACCACCCTCGGGCATCGGCCGGTGGCTGACGGCGTAGATGTGACCGTCGCGCAACACGTTCTCGACATAATACGGCAGCCGCTTGGCGACCTCATCAAGCCGGGCCTCGATGTACTGCTCGGTGTCCTGCGGCGACATTCCGGCGCGGACCCGCGCTTCGAGAATCGAGCGTAGCGTGGTGCCCGGTTTAACCTGTTCGGGACCAAGGCCGTACATTTCACCATAGCGCTCATTGCAGACCACCAGCCGCTGCTCGGAATCGAACATGCACAATCCGTGCACCATGTTCTTGAGCGCGGTATGCAGCAAGAGGTTCGACTGCTCGAGCGATTGCTTGGAACGCTTTAGCTCGGCGGCGGTCGCCAGGATGTGCGCCTGTTGCCGGGTACCGAAAATCATGACGATCAGAACGATCAGCGTCAAAACGCTCCCGGCTATGATGTATTTTTGCAGCGTCGCATTGGTCTGTTGAAATATATCCCTTTCGGCGAGGCCGACCACGGCGATCAACGGGAGTCCCGCGACCGTCCGGTAGGACATCAGTCTGCCTATACCGTCGAACCGCAAGCTGTCGGCCGCATCGTTCCAAAATGTTCCAGCCGGGCGCTTCCCCAGAGCTCGAAACAACGGCGACCCGATGAGAGACATCCCAGCGAAGCCCTTAGTCGCTGGACTCGAGCCGCCGCGTGCGCAAAGCACGCCGTCGGCTCCGACCAGGGAAACGACTCCGGATTTACCGAGATCGAGCGAACTGAAAAACTTCTCTAGCTCCACGATGTCGAGTGAACTCACCACGACGCCGGCAAACGATCCGTCCGGCTTGCTTATGCGGCGCGCGAACTCGATCGTTAGCTTCTTGGTGACATGGCCGATTACCGGGTCGCTGATATAGAGTTGGTCAGCCTTGTCATCACGCGGGACCGTGAAAGGCGCGCGGTCGCCGACATAGGTCGGAGACGTCACCGGCCCGAGGCTTGACAGCCTGACAAAACCGTCGGCGTCGGCAATGCCGAATTGTACCGTCAGATCGTTGTGCGACCGGGTGCGAGCGACCCAGCTGGCGATATCGAAATTTTGCGGATTCTTTTGATAGGCTCGCCGCAACCCCAACAGCGAGCTGTCGGATTCCTGAACCACCCGCTTAATATACTCTTCCAGAACACGCGCAAGATTACTGCCTTGACGCACCGCATCCTGGTAGGCGCTCTCGTGCTCCTGCATGGCGAGCAGACAAATGCCACCCCAAATAATGACGATGACAGCGACCCCGAGATAGGTCGTGCTCTGTCTGATTGCCTGCAGCCACTTAGTCATACTAAACCGCTCTCGACGCTCGCCCGGTCGTCGTTCGAGAGCCTGCGGTATGGCAGATATTTGTTACTGTGGGGTTTTACCTAGCCGTTGGAAGGGCAGGAGTTCGACGAGTTTTGCAGGAGTTCGCTAACCTTTATTGGGCGTTACCCCAGGCGCCAAGCGGCTTTCCTTGAATGCCGGCATCCCGGCGATCCTCGGCCGATCCGACGGCCGGCAAAAAACCGCAAAACCGACATCCCGACCGAGATACCAAGAATCGCCGCTAGGGCCGCTAGGAGCGTCGAATGCGGAATTCGGGGAGAACCGAGGGGCGGAGTTCGCGATGGCAGGGAACTCCCCCAATGTCATCCTCCAATCCACGCTCCCGCCAATCAGCGGCAAAAAATAATCACAGCCCGGCCGAATTAGGGTGGCACCGCCTGCCAAAGAAGCCTAAAGTCGGCTTCACTTTGGCTCTGCCGAAAAATCCCGCACAAGACCACGTCGCAGCCCTCCCTTTGCAAAGGCGGTAAGCTTTGAGTACCACGCTGAGCGAGCCTCTTCGAGGCCGGGCCCTATTCGATAGAATTTGGCGATTTTCTCTCAGGCGGGTGTTGTTCCCGCTCTGCGTGCTCGCGCCGTTCGCTTTTTTCTTTCCCAAGATCGCGTTGTTCTACGCGCTCTGCGGAGCCTACGATGTCAGCCGCAATACCGGATTGAAATTATCGACCCTGCGGCGCTATTTCATCGGCAACGGCTTCCTGGTCTGGATGCTCTCCCCCATCAATATTTTGCTCGATCTGTTGTCGCTGCCTTATGTC
>JBAQAB010000015.1:0-3360 GCA_049285535.1 Xanthobacteraceae bacterium | reverse complement strand
GTTTGAGAGTGATTGACGGTGTAATCAAGGGCGTGCGTTGGCTCCTCGCGCTCACCCGCGCGGCGGCGGCGATATTCCTGATCACCAGTGTTGCGATCAATTTCGCCAATATCATCGGCCGCTACTTTTTCAGCATTTCGATCCCCTGGGCCGAGGAGATCATGCTTTTCCTCATGGTCGGCTGCGTGTTCACCGGCTGCTGCGCCGTCGCCTGGGAAGGACGGCAGATCCGCATGGACGTTGTCGTCAACATGCTGCCGCCGAAGCTGCGCGAGCTCGTCAATGTTTTTTCCGAGCTGGTGCTGATCACGACCGCCATCGCAGTGACCGTATTCGCCTGGCCAGTTATTTCCGATCTCGCGGCCTTCGACGAACGCAGCCAGGCGGCGAATTTCCCTCTGGTCATTCCGCAAGCGATGGTGCCGATCGGCTACACCTTGATGGGGCTATTGGTCGCGATCCGGCTTATCGTGCGTTGGCGGCGCGGCGCCGGCAGCGCCGGCACTTCGCATTAAGGGGCGGCGACGATGGGCTATCTCGTCTTTTTTGGCGTGCCTGTCCTTGGGCTCATCCTCGGCATTCCAATCTTTCTCATCCTGCTGGTGACCTCGATTATCGCGGTGCTGACCGTATCGCGCGATATTCCGACCGACGCCATCCAGACCTACATGTTCGGCAGCCTGGATAACTTTCCGCTGCTGGCCGTGCCGTTTTTCGTGCTGGCCGGCGAGATCATGGCGCAGGGCGGCATTGCGCGTCGCATCATCAACATGGTCATGGCGATTGTCGGCGGCATTCGCGGCTCGCTTGCGGTCACCACCGTTGCGGCTTCCGAATTGTTCGGCGCGATGTCGCATACCGCGGTCGGCACCGTCGTCGCCATGGGGCGGATGATCTATCCGGCCTTGAAGGATGGCGGGTACAACGAGCGCTTCTCGGTCGGCCTGATCGCCTCGTCGGGCGCGATCGCCGTCGTCATCCCGCCCTCGATCGCGATGATCCTCTACGCCGTGTCGGCGGAGCAATCCGCAGTGCAGCTGTTTACCGCGGGGATCCTGCCGAGCCTCCTCATTGGCGTCATCGATGCCGCCTTTGTTATGACCTATGCGAGGCTCAAAGGCGTTCCGCTCGGCGTCAAGGCGCACTGGGAGACGATCTGGAAGACCAGCAAGGAGGCGAGCTGGTCGATCGGCTCGCTCGCCGTGATCTTCGGCGGCATCTATGGCGGCGTATTCACGCCGACCGAGGCCGCCGGCGTTGCCGTGGTCTATTCGCTGTTCGTCACCATGGTTATCTACCGCGAGGTCGACCTGCGGCGCTGCTGGCAGATCCTGATGAGCTCCGCGTTTCTCATTTCGCAGATTTTGCTCATCGTCACCTCGGCCGGCATTTATTCCTGGCTGCTCACGACCAGCGGCATTCCACAGCAGATCGTCGCCTCGATCGACGCGTTGCACATGTCGAAGTGGGAGCTTCTCCTTATCCTCAATGTGGGCCTGCTGATCGCGGGAAGCTTCCTCGAGCCGCCGGCGGCCATTCTCATCCTCACTCCGCTGTTGCTGCCGATCGTGCGTGCGGTCGGCGTCAATCCCATTCACTTCGGCATCATCGTCGCGGTCAATCTCAGCCTCGGCATGTATACGCCGCCGTTTGGCTTGAATCTGTTTTCCTCGCAGGCGATCTTCAACGCGCCGCTGAGCCGGATCTATCTCGGCGTGCTGCCGTTCCTGGTGCTCAATTTCGCCGCCTTGTTGATCATCACCTATGTCCCGGAAATCTCGATGGTGTTCCTGCATCATTGATCTTTCCGCTGCCTCCCGGCAAAGCTCGCCGGCGCGACTCCCATTCCTTTCAAAGGAAAGCGATTGTCCATGACCAGGGCGGTGCTCGGCATTATCGGCGGCTCCGGCATTTACGATCTTCCCGGCCTGGAGAAGGTACGTTCGAAGACCGTCAAGAGCCCATGGGGCGCGCCGTCGGGACCGCTGCGCATCGGCGAGATCGCGGGCCTGCCGGTTGTGTTTCTGTCGCGGCACAGTCCGGGCCATCGCCTGTCGCCGTCCGACATCAACTATCGGGCCAATATCGACGTGCTCAAGCGTGCCGGGGTCACCGACCTCGTCTCGCTGTCGGCCTGCGGTTCGTTCAAGGAGGAGCTGCCGCCCGGCACCTTCGTTCTGGTCGATCAATTCGTCGACCGCACTTACAAGCGCGACAGTTCGTTCTTCGGCAAGGGCTGCGTCGCCCATGTCTCGATGGCGCATCCGGTGTCGCCGCGGTTGCGCATCCACCTCGCGGAAGCCGCAATGGCCGAGGGCATGTCCGTGGTTCGCGACGGCACCTATGTCTGCATGGAGGGTCCGCAATTCTCGACGCTGGCCGAGAGTCTGACCTACAAGAACCTCGGCTATTCGGTGATCGGCATGACCAATATGCCGGAAGCCAAGCTCGCGCGCGAAGCCGAGCTCTGCTACGCGAGCGTCGCCATGGTGACCGACTTCGATTGCTGGCACCCCGACCATGACGCCGTCACGGTGCAGGACATCGTCAAGATGTTGATGGCCAATGCCGAGAAGGCCGCGCAGCTGGTGGCACGGCTGGCCAAGGATTTTCCGCGGGGGCACGAGCCGTGCCCGATCGGCTCCGATCGCGCGCTCGACAACGCGCTGATCACCGCGCCTAAGGCGCGCGATCCGAAGCTCGTGAAGAAGCTCGACGCGGTGGCCGGGCGCGTCCTGCGCAAGAAATAAATCGGCCCGGCGCGCCGTTTAACGGCGCCTCGGTCTATCGCCAGGCCGGAATCGCTTAAGGGTTCTTAACCGGCATGCGGCACACTGGCGCCCTCTTAAAGGGACTTCCCTGCGGCAATCCGTGACAGGCATATCTTGGCTCAACCCATCATCCCTCTGATCATGTGCGGCGGTGCCGGTACGCGGCTCTGGCCGGCTTCGCGCGAGGGCCGGCCCAAGCAGTTTTTGCCGCTGTTTGGATCGCATTCGACGTTTCAGGAAACCATTCGCCGGGTTTCCGATCCGGCCTTATTCGGCCGTCCTATCGTCGTCACCAACAATCAATATCGCTTTCTTGTCGCCGAGCAGCTCGCGGCAATCGGCATCGAGGCCGACATCATGCTGGAGCCGATGCGGCGCGATTCCGGACCGGCGATCGCAGCCGGTGCGGTGTTCGCAGTCAAGCGCGACGGTGATCCGCTGATCGTGGCGCTGGCCGCCGATCACGTCGTTACCGATCCGGCGGCTTTCGCCAAAGTCTGTAGCCTGGCGGCGGTCGCGGCTGCAGCCGACCGTATTGTGACTTTTGGCGTACGTCCGACGCGGCCGGCGACCGAATACGGTTATATCC
>JBAQAB010000014.1:0-11991 GCA_049285535.1 Xanthobacteraceae bacterium | reverse complement strand
CATCGAGCGCGCGCACGCGCCGCGCCCGCCGCTGCCGGCGGCGTTGCCGGCGACGCCGCTCACGGCGGGCGATCCGCAGCGCAATTTCCGCTTCTTCGACAACCGGCAAAAATATCTGCTGTTCGTCAACACATGCAGCGAGAAGTGGGAGGTCGCGCACCGCGTCTCCGAGGAGCTGGCCCATATCCATCCGCATCCGCCGGCGGTGCGCATCTTCGATGCCGGCGTCGGCGACGGCTCGGTGCTCACCCGCGTGATGCGCGCCACCCACGACCGCTTCACCCACATGCCGTTCTACGTCGTCGGCAAGGAGATCTCGCTCGAAGATGTGCGCCTGACGCTGCAGAAAATGTCCGACCGCTTTTTCGAGCATCCGGCGACGGTGCTGGTGCTGACCAACCTCGCTTACGCCGACGCACCATGGCTGCACGTCAAATCGCTCAACGCGGCATCGAGCCTGGTCTGGCACGAGCTGCCGCTGTTGGGCAATTCCGCGCACCGCTTCGAACAACAAATCATCAACCTCGAGCCGTTCCTGGCGCAGAACTGGAAAGCCGGCGTCTCCGCGCGCACCGGCAATCCGATGTATGAGCGGCCGGTGGTGCTCGTGATCTATCGCGAGGACCACCGCTTCCTGCTCGATCCGATCATTCCCAGGGCCGGCGGCACCCGCGCCGATTACGATCTGGTCATCGCCTCGCAGCCCTACCGCGCCCGCGCGCCGCTGGACTTCAAGGCCAAGCGCGTGATCGCGCCGCTCGCCCGCGCGCTCGGGCCCGGCGGGCGGCTGATCGCCATCCATTCGCACGGCCAAGATCCCGGCATGGAAATCATCCAAAGAGTCTGGCCGGACGACCACCCGTTCATTCACGACCGCCACGACATCCTCAAAGCGGTCAAGCACGAGCTGGGCCCGGCAGGCCGCGAGCTCAACTTCAACGCCTACGCCGACAACCGCTCGCTGTTCCGCTACGAGATGCATACGCTGCCCTCGGAAATCTCCGAATCGATCGGCACCTCGACGCTGTTCGCGGCGTGGAACGCTGCGATCTATGTGGCGCAGGTCGAGGATGACCGCGTGGCGAAGGCCGCCGCCGACGGCAGCTATATCGACGCCACCCGTTCCGTGCTGCGCGAGCGCGGCGGCTTGTGGTTCTTCGACGAGAGCTATGTGATTTCGCGGCGAAGGGCGTGAAGAGGCTTTACTAACCTAGGCTTTGCAACGTTGAAGGCGCAGCGGACCTATGGATTTGAATTTCTGCAGCGTTTGATTCATAGCGGGCGCCAGTGCGCGAAAGAGGTTCGTGTATTTGGCTAACGCACTAAGGGAGACTTCAAGGCGGCGCGCACTGGGTTGAATTTCTGTAGCGTTTGGAGCCAAAGTGCTCATCGTGGCGGCTGTCAATTCGCCCTGCAAAAAACAGCGGGAACCTACTCAATAACCTTCTCGGCAAGACCGAATAGGCAATGGAACTTACATTAAAGGCTCCATTTTTTTCCTAAATCCAGTTGCGGCTTCAAAATCGCCCAGCCGACGTGAACCGCGCCGGAGCCGCGGCGCATCGGCAGATCGAACGGCGTGCCGATCTCGGCATTGGGCGCAATCGCGGCGAATTGCGGCGGCAGCACCTTCGGATCGCTCTGCGTCCACACCACGACGGCGCCGTCTTTGCGCAGATCGTTGAGATCGATCCACGGCGCGCGACCCGGCTTGCCGTCGATTAGAACATGCGGCTGGTCCGGCGAATAATGAGCGAGGTTGCCGCCGTCCCACATGGAGCCAATGACATAGCGCAGCCTCTGACCGGTCGCGGCGTGAAAGCGTTGGGTCAATGCGGTCCCAAGTCTGTCGCCCGGGTAAAATACGGCGCGGTAGCGGTGGTCGATCAAAGGCAGCACGGAATAATTGACGATGAAGGCAAGCGCCATAACGGCGAACACTCCGCCCCATGCGGCCACTATCCGTCCGATACGATCGCGGTCGAGCAACGGGCGAACCGTCATCACGATCCACGCTCCGACATAGAGCCACAGCGGATAGCCCCACATGGCGACGGCGCCGCGGCCGCTCACGGCGGAGAGAGCGATCGCGGCAGCGCCGGGCCCGAAGGCCAGAAGCGTCATGATGCGGCGGTCGAAGCCATCAGCAGCGAAATCGGCGCGGGCTTTCGGCCGCGGCCAAAACAGCGCCGCCGCAATGAACAGCGACGGCAGCATAAAGAACAGCTGACTGGCGGCGAACAACGACGGGTGCAAAATATGGTCAAACCAGCCGCGCACCGGCGCGGCGCGGTGCTCGCCATAGGCAAATGGCAAAAAATCGTTCTGAAAAAGCCACACAAGATGCGGCGCGATGACAATGACCGCAACCGCCAGCGCGAGATAGGGACCGGCCGTCGTTAGCACGCGGCGCGCGTCGCGATCGAACACCAGGAAGAGCGCATATGGTACTATCAGCAAGACGACAAAATACTTTGCCCATAGCGCACCGCCAAAGGCGACACCGAGCAGCAGCCAGTGCCCGAGGCGTCCGCGCTTAAGCGCGGCATGAAAGGCGTAGCCGGCGAGCGCCCAGAACGGCAACTGAATGACGTCGTGATTGAATTTCACCGCCGTGTACTGGAAATAGTGCATGCCGTCGATGATGAGCACCGCGACGAGTGCGCCGGTTGAGCCGACGAGCGGTCGCGCTGTAGCAAAGACAAGGGCAAAAGCGATGATCACCGTCGCCTGCGCCAGCGCGTAATAGGCGGCGTCTGTTCCGAACAGCCGATAGATGATCTCGACCATCCACCACGGCAATGGCGGCAGCTTGTCGGAGCCAAGCTGCCATTCCCGGCCATAGGTCAGTGCTTCGATGAGATCGAGCGGCAGGTTGGCATAGAGCAGTGACGGCAGCGCGGTCCAGACGATGAAATGCAACGCCAGGAAACCGCCGAAAGCAGTCTGCGGCTGGCGTTCGATCCAGCCGATAAACTTGAAGGCCGGTACTCTTTCCGGCGTCGCGCCGGGAACCCGAATGGCCGTTGATAACGGCGTTGACATTGATATTGGTGTCATTGAGGACATCAAAAGACGCGCTGTCAGAGAATCGCCGTCAAGGGTTGGCATTAGAAGTTAGTCCTCGCCGCCAGCATCCCCACCTTGAACAACGTAGCGCCCTGCCGTACCAAATAGATCAACGAGCAAGGGTAACCTCCTCAGATTGGGGAATGTGCTTGGCGCGCCGGATCAGGCACCACACACCGGCAGTGTCGAGAATGCCAAGCCAGAGCCGATCCCATACGCCGTAGTGTGAAGTCCCGTGACGGCGTGGCCGTTCGACGACATCGACAAAGCCGATATCGAATCCCTCACGCCGCACCAAAGCCAGCATGAAACAGTCGAGACCGTCGAAATACGGCAGCGATAAGAACACCTCGCGTCGGAATGCTCTGATGGCGCATCCCGCGTCCCGGGCACCATCTTTGAGCAAAGCACGGCGCACGCCGTTGGCGATGAGTGATTGCATTTTTCTGAAGACTGTCGTCCTGTGCCCGACGCGCTGACCGGCGACGAGTCCGAAATGGGGCGCACCCTCTTCTAGCGTGCCGAGAAGGGCCGGAATCACGGCCGGATCGTTCTGACAGTCGCCATCGAGCGTCACAATAATGGGTGCGCGAGCCATTGTGACGCCGGTGCGCAAGGCCGCCGACTTGCCGTAAGATCTTTCGTGCCGGATTTGCCGCAACCAAGGACACTGCGCCATCAAGCTCAGCAATTCTTGCTCGGTCGCATCGCTGGAGCCGTCATTGACATAGACGATTTCAAAGACGCGGCCCTGCAAGGTCGCGGCGATCTCCGCAACAAGTGGCGCAATATTGCCGGCCTCGTTCTTCACCGGCACGACCACGGATATTGCAGGATCGGAATTAGGCCGGGCGCTGTCCGCCATGTTGGCAGCTTGCAAATAGTCCGACGTCGCCCCGGGTTAAGTATGGACGCCGGCCGTCGCGGTGTTGCATTAATTATTGGAAAGAATTCAGTTCATCCAATGGATATCCACCTCCTTTGTTCGGCGGTTAGCGCGGACACTCGGCTCCGCTGGAAAGTTATTCACGAGTGCAGGTTCCGCGGCCATCGGATTAGCCTGTGGTGCTCTGCGCAGGCGGAGCATCCAGTAGTCGCTTCGGCGGGGTTGCTGGAATGCGGTGACAATTCCGAATCGCCCCAGATTACTGGATCGTCCGCCTTCGCGGACGATGACAATGGTGCCATAATACATCGCCTCCAGCGGAGCCTGCCATGCTGTTCGTGGTCCACGCCCTCGACAAGAAAGCCATGATGCCGGTGCGGGCCAAGCATTACCGCGACCACCGCATCCATCTCGACAAATCCGCCGAGCACGGCGTCGACGTGGTCACCGCCGGCACGCTCGTCGCCGACGACGGCGAGACGCCGGCCGGCAGCATCTTCGTCGTCGATGCCGCCGACCGCGCCGCGATCGATGCATTCACCAAGAGCGATCCCTATCACCTCAACGGCGTGTGGGAGCGCGTGGCAATCCATCGCTACAACAAGAAACGCGGCACGCCGATCGCAAGCCGGCGGTAGAGCCTATGCTATGCTGCGCAAACGAGGAGGACGCCATGCTCACAATCGCAAAAATACTGCTGACGCTCACCGTGCTCGGCTACGCCCTGGTCACCATCAAGGCCGATTTCAACAAAACGCACGCCACCAATCCGAAATGGACGCCGCACGCGCGTTTCCATGTGGTGTGGCAGATCCTGTCCTATTCCGGCGTCGGGCTGATCGCGCTTTATCTGATCTGGAGCGACGGCCCGAATCCGATCGAGCGGCTCTATCTCGCCGCCGCGATCAGCGCCGCGATCTATGGCGCATTCTTCGCCGCGGTGGTGGCGCGGCCGCTGTTCGGCGGCGCGCTCTATGACGACAATGGTTATTCGCCCTTCCAGCCGCCGATGGGACCGAAAAGCTGGCGCTGGGACGTCAATGTCACCGCCTTCACAGTGCTCACCGCAATTTGGGGCGCCGGCGTCGCCGCGGTGCTCGCGGCCTAGGGCCTAGTCGGTTTCGATCAGCGTTTGCTCGTATCCGGCACCTCGATGCCGAGCGCGGTCGCCAGATCAATCTGGTGGTCCTGCTCCTGCATCAAGATCTTGCGAATCTGCTCCGCCAACGCGAACTCGCCCAACGCCTCGCATTGCCGGATGCGGTCGCGATAATTGCGGATGGTTTCGTTTTCATTTTCCAGATCGAAGCGCAGCATGTCCTTGGCGTTCTTCGAGGTGCGCACCGGCTTCGGCGTCACCGTCGGCATTTTGCCGAGGTAATCGATCTGCCGCGAAATCATCAAGGCGTGATCGAGCTCCTGCTTGGCGTGGATTTCAAGCTGATCGGCGATGTCCATGTATTCGGCGCCCTTGAGCACCTGCGAATAGACCACGTAGGCAATGATCGCTTGATATTCGCGCGACAGGTCTTCGTTCAAAAGCTCCGCGAGACGCTCGCGGGTGATCTCGGTTTCGTTCGCGGCAGATTTTGATTTAGCCATTTGGTTCTCCTTTGATTCCTTTATTCATTGTGCCGGTGCGGGCTTTTGACGTAATCCCATCCGCTCCAATCGGCCGATGACCTCGTCGCAAAAATACGGCAGCTCGTCGAGATAATTGACCAGCGAAATGGCGATGCCGGTCAAGCCGGCTTTGCTCAAATCGGCAAGCTGCGCGGCGACTTGATCGGGATCGCCGACCAGCGCCAAGCCACCCATGCCTTGGGCGTAGCCGTTGCGCTGCTTGAGGAATTCCTCCATCGGCACGGTCTGCGGCGTGATGTTCTTCATTCCCAAGATCCTGTCGACGGCATTCCAGTCGGCGCGATCGACGATGCAGTGATGGAAATACTCCTCGGCCTCTTTCTTGGTCGGCCGGCAGGTGACGACGCCGACGGTGTAGCAGCCGATCTCGCGGCCTTGCGCCACCGCGGCTTCCTTGGCCCGGCGCACTCGCGACGCGGTTTCGTCGAGCGAAGTGCGCGAGGCCTGCAGGAAAAACGCATCGCAATTCTTCACCGCAAAGGCCTGGCCGGTCGCCGAGGCGCCGGCATTCATGATCACCGGCCGGGTGCCGCCAACTGGCTTCGGTTTGCCCTTGATGCCCTTCATGTGCAGATATTTGCCGTCGTAATCGAAATTCTCGCGCTCGGACCAGATCAGTTTGATGACGTCGATCCATTCCTGGGCATAGTCGTAGCGATCCTCATGCGCGCGCTGCTCGACACCAAACATGTCGAACTCGCCTTCGTTCCACCCGACCACGATATTGAGCCCGAAGCGGCCCTCGCCGACATGATCGGCGGTGACCATTTCCTTCGCCGCCACCACCGGATTGAAAATCGGCGCATGTACGGTACCGAACACAGTGATGCGCTTGGTGGCGCCGAGAAGCCCGGTCGCCCAGGTGATCGTCTCCAGCGTGGTGCCCTGATAATCGGTGTCGCCGCCGTAGCCCTTCCAGCGCCCGATCGGCAGGAGGAAATCGATGCCGGCGTCGTCCGACATGACCGCGAGCTTCTTGTTGTCGGGCCAGCTGCCGGACCAGCGCTCGGGCACCAGCGTCACGGCGCGGCCGGACGAGCAATTGGCGCCGAACAGGCCGATCTGCAGTTTATTATTGCCGTGCATGGCGCGGCGGGAATTCAGCGAAGGCGAAGGAGCGTGCATCACTGCCACAGTACCACGGTGTCGTGGACCTCGGTGCGGTATAAAGCCTGCGAGGAGAAGCCGCAATCCGCCGCGGCGATGACGTTTTCCCGGCCGACCAGCTTGGCAAAGCGCATGATGCGCTCGGCGATCAGCTCCGGGTGCTCGACGATATTGCTGGCATGGGTGATCATGCCGGGGCAGAGCACTTTGCCGTCCGGAATTTTGACGGTTTCGAACAGGTGATATTCGTGTTCGTGGCGCGGATTGGCGGCCTCGAAGCTATAGGAGCCGGCATTGATCTTCAGCACGTATGCGATGATGTCGGCCAGCGCCGCCTCGTAAAGCCGGGGGCCCTCGTTGATGCCGTAGCAGGTGTGGAAGCGCACGCGCTCGGGCGGGATGCCTTTGAGCGCGGTGTTGGTCGCCTCGACGTAAATCTCGGCGCGCCGCCGCATCTGCGCGCGGTCCAGCTCCGGCTCGAAGAAAATATCCGGCAGGAACGGATCGTCGATCTGCACCAGGATGTCGGCGTCGGCGATGGCGCGATATTCCTTGCCGAGCTCGGCCGCCAGCGCGTGAAAATACTCTTCATCGCTCTTGTAATATTCGTTCAAGCCGACGCCGGATGCCGCGGTGGCCGGCAGGAAGACATGGCGATCGGCAACGCCGGCGGCGGCCGCGGCCTTTTTGACATTGGCGATGTCGCGCCGGACGAATTTTTCGCCGCGATATTTGACCGGACCGACGCAGACCACCGGCGCCAGCGTGACGATGGCGCCGCCCATCATCGCCGTCTTGAAATATTCCTCGTAGTAGTCGGGAAACGCCGCGACCTCCTGTACGAACAGTTTCATTTTCTGCCCGGGCCTCGCCTCGAAGCCTTCCAGCCGTTCCTGGATGTAAGTGAAAAAGCCGGGTTTCGAGAATTCGCCGTCGGTGACGATCTCGATACCGCAGTCGACCTGCTTGCGCACCGCGTCGTTCACCGACTGCGCGAGCAGCGCCTCGAATTTTGCTTCGTCGAACGGCTGCCCGGTGAATTTCGCTTTCATCAGATCGAGCAGCGCATGCGGCCGCGGCAGGCTGCCGATACGCGTGGTCTGGATGTGGTCGGTGTTCTGCTGCAGCGTCATGGCCGTTTCATCCCGGTATTTTTGGCCCCGCCTGCCGCGCCGACATTGCCGCAGGTGGAGCGAAGGCAGACTTTACACGGAATACAACGCGGCCGTCTGCTCAAGCACAAGTTGTTGGCGACACAACCGCCTGCGAGATTGACTCCGCTTTTGCATTTAATGTTCCCGTGCATATGTGTGGTGAAACAGCAAACCCAGATGCCCACCCGCACCCTCCTGTCCCCCCTCCGTCTCAGCCCCCTCACGCTCCCCAACCGCGTGGTCATGGCGCCGATGACGCGCAATCGCGCCGGGCCCGGCAATGTGCCGGAGGCGCTCAACGCCACTTATTATGCGCAGCGCGCGTCGGCCGGCCTGATCGTCAGCGAGGCGACGCAGGTGTCGCCGCAAGGTCAGGGCTATCCGGGCACGCCGGGCATTCACTCGGTCGAGCAGGTCGAGGGCTGGAAGCTCGTGACCGATGCCGTGCATCGCGCCGGCGGGCGGATTTTTCTGCAGCTCTGGCATGTCGGACGCATCTCGCATCCAGCGCTGCAGCCGGGCGGCGCGCTGCCGGTGGCGCCGTCGGCGCTGGCGCCGGCGGGTCAGGCCTGGACGCTCGACGGCATGAAGCCTTACGTCACCCCGCATGCGCTGGAGGCGGGAGAGATCGCAGGTATCGTCGAGGATTTCCGCCGCGGCGCGCGTCATGCGCGGCAGGCCGGCTTCGACGGCGTCGAACTGCACGGCGCCAACGGCTATCTGATCGATCAGTTCTTGCGCGACGGCACCAACCAGCGCAGCGACGCCTACGGCGGCAGCGCGCAAAACCGCGCGCGCTTCCTCCTCGAAGTAACGGAGGCGATCGTCGGCGAATGGGGCGGCGACCGCGTTGGCGTGCGGCTGTCGCCGACCAATCCTTATAACGACATCGCCGACAGCCACCCCGCCGCGACTTTTGCCACAGCGATCGGCGCGCTCCAGCGTTTCGGGCTTGCCTATCTGCACATTGTCGAGCCGGCGGTGAGCGATCCCGTCGCCGTGGGCGAGATGCCGGACCTTAAGTTCTTCCGCAAAATCTGGCGCGGTGTGCTGATCGGCAACAAGGGCTACGATCTTGCGCGCGCCGACGCCGCGATCCGCGACGGCGCCGCCGATCTCATCGCGTTCGCGACGCTGTTTTTGGCCAATCCCGATCTGCCGGAGCGCTTCCGCCGCGGTGGCCCGTTCAATGCGCCCGACCGCAAGACGTTCTATGGCGGCTCGGCGGCGGGCTATACCGATTATCCCGCGCTCGGCGGCTGAGCGGAAGATTCCGGCAGCAATAACCGCGGCTTAGGCGAAAGCACCGTTCTGTGACCAAGGTCACTTCCGCGGCAGGCAGCGGCGCTTATGGTGTCGCGTGGTTAACAAGGCTTTGACAGGGGATTGCGTCATGACTGCCGCCCTGAAGTTTTTGAGCCAGATGACGGATTTGATTTTTGAGTCGCGGATGCAGCGCGCAGCGGTAAAGATCAGCGCGCGCGAGCGGGTGTTTTACCGCCACACGATGTGATCCGCCCGCCTAAGCGCCGAGCTTCTCCGCCAGCTCTTCAAGACTCTTCACCGCAAAATCGACCGGCACGGTCGGCGCGGCTTCGCCCCGGCCGCGACCGTGCTCGTTCGGCCGCGCCACATGCGCTGTGCGCAAGCCCAATGCCGCGGCCGCCGCCAGATCTTTGGAATGCGCGGCCACCATCATGCAGGCGTCCGGCGCCAGATCGAAAGCCGCGGCGGACGCGAGATAGACCTTGGGCTTCGGCTTATAGTCGCCGGCGATCTCGGCGCCGAGGATGGCGTCCCACGGCAAATCGTTGCGGCGCGCCAGATCGACCATCAGCGAAATATTGCCGTTCGACACCGGCGCCAGCAGGAGTTGGCGCTTGAGCCGCGCCAGCCCCTTCGGCACGTCGGGCCAGGCGTCGAGCCGGTGCCAGGCCAGATTGAGGCTGCGCTTGTCCTCCTCGCTGAGGCCGGTCACGCCAAAGCGCGTGAGCGTGATGTCGAGATTGCGCCGGTGCAGCACATCGAGCTTGCAGAAGGCGATGCGGCCGGTGCGCACCTCGTCCATGGCGCCTTGATATTCGCCGCGCCAGGCATCGGCGAAAGCCGGCCAATCGAGCGTTACGCCGCGCGGCTCAAAGAACGCCTGCGCCTCGCGCGCAATCGAGCTGCGCCAATCAACCAGCGTGCCGAATACGTCGAAGAACAGGGCTTTGATCGCGGAGGCCATGCGATATTCCTAGCGCAAATGCGCCGAGGATGCCAAAAGGCACGCCTTAAAGCGTTGCTGATGCGGTTGCCGGGTTCCCGATGAAATACAATAATCACGCGGGCCAGTGAGCCCGTTAACGAGGAAACCATGCCCAAGAACGCGCCCAAGAGTATGCAATCGCCCCGCCTGCCCGAGCTATCCGAAGCTACCCTGACCCCCGCGCAGCGCGCGCTGGCGGACTCCATTAAATCCGGCCCGCGCGGCCAATTCAAAATGTCCGGCCCGTTCGCGATCTATCTGCATTCGCCAGACTTCGGCGAGCTGGCGCAAAAGCTCGGCGGCCACCTGCGCTTTAAGACCAGCGTGCCACCGCGACTGTCGGAATTCGCGATCCTGTGCACCGGCGCGCATTGGAAGGCGCAATACGAATGGGCGATGCATGCGCCGATGGCGGAAAAGCAAGGCGTCAAGCCGGAGACCATCCGCGCCATTCAAGCCGGCCGGGCGCCGAAATCGGCGCCGAAGGACGAAATCGCGATCTATGATTTCGTCAAAGAACTCTACGGCAAACGGCGCGTCAGCACCGGCACGTTCAACCGGGTGAAGAAAATTCTCGGCGATGCCGGGACGGTCGAGCTGGTCGGCATCCTGGGCTATTACGCCATGGTGTCCATGACGCTCAACACGTTCAAAGCGCCGCTGCCGGAAGGATTGAAGGCGCCGTTCGCCGAACGAAAATAAAATAGCGCAACGAACGCCTCAGGCCACGCGGCCGCTCGGTCGCGCCATCGGCTGCGGCTGGCTCGCCGCGGCCGGTCTATTCATGCGCTGGCGTAACAGTTCGAGGAAGCGCTCCTTCGGCAACGGCGGCGCAATCAGCGCGCCCTGGCCGAAGTCGCAGCCCATGACCATCAGCGCCTGCAGGTCGGCCTGGCTTTCGACGCCCTCGGCCGCCGCGGCGCTGCCGAAGCGGTGCGCAAGGTCGATCGCGGTCTGGCAGATCGCGGCATTGGTGGCGTCGGTAGCGCAGTTACGGACAAAGGAGCGGTCGATTTTCAATTCGGCGAAGGGCAGATTGCGCAGGCTCGAGAACGACGAATTGCCGGCGCCGAAATCGTCGATCGCGATCGAGAGGCCGCTGCTGCGCAACTGCGCGGCGATGTCCTTGGCCAGCGCCATATCGCGCGCCACCTGGTCTTCGGTGACCTCGACGATGAGGCCGGGCCATGCTGCGGATTGCGGACGATATTCGGCGACCAATGCCGCAACCGGCATCCGCAGCAACACCCCGACCGGCACGTTGATGGCAAGATGCAGATTGAATCCGGCCTCGTCGAACATGGTCCAGTCGCACAGCGTCGCGACGAGCGCATGTTGCGCGAGCCCGACGACGCCGGCCTCGTCGACCACGGCGTGAAAACTACCGGGTTCCAATACGCCAAGCTGCGGATGGTGCAGGCGCAGCAACGCCTCGGCGCCGGCAAGGCATTTGCGCTTGAGATTGATCTTGGGCTGATACCAGACCTCGACCCAATGATTGCGCAGCGCCTCGGCGATCGCTACGCGCGGCCGGGCGTCGACGGAGTCGACCGACGCTGCGTACTCGTGCTTGACCGCTTGCTCAATCGGCTCGGATCGGCAGCGTGCATCGTTCGGTTCGGAGGGGTTCAGGCTCATAGGACGATGACCTGGGTCGTCATCCTATAGGCCCAGCCGCCTTAACCAATCGTAAGGTGAACGCTCGGTTTACCCGGCGCCGAACGGCGCAGCGGTCTTCGCTGCGCCGGCGAAAGAGCAGGCGTCCTACTTGCCCATTTGCATACCGCCGCCGCTTGGCCCGCTCATGGCCCCCCCGCTCGGCCCGCTCATGGCGCCGCTCGGGCCTTGCATCATCATCGTGCCGCCGCCCGCGGCGGCCC
>JBAQAB010000013.1:0-10953 GCA_049285535.1 Xanthobacteraceae bacterium | reverse complement strand
CGCCCTCACCGCGCTGGAGCGGAGCGGCCGCTCCTGGCGTACAGTGTGCACAAGCGATAGCCTGAGCGGCTTGCGTGCGGCGTCGCTGGCTGGGCTGGGGATCACCGTCGCTTCTGAAGGGCTTATCCCTGGGGGCCTGACCGTGATTCCCGGCAGCCACGGCCTGCCAGATCTCGGCCTCGTCGAGTTTGTCGTGACGGGTAGACACAAGGCCATGCACGGCCCCGCGGCCGAACTCGCCGACGTCATTCTTGCCAGCGGCATTCGGGTGTGAGAGGCCAGCCGCCGAGCAATGTCGAAAATGGGCCGATTGCGCGCGCACCTGTGCGCGGGTCTGTATCAATTCAAAGTCAGCCCAACGGGAGTCCGTGACCTGGGCTCAGACGCCGCCGACGGCGACGCTCTGCTTGAGCCGGTTCGGCCGCACCGCCATTGTCGTGACCGGGCATAGCGGCGTCGGGATCGGGGTCTTTTTGAACGCCGGGGTGTCGCCAGCGCCGCCTTCGACATCCACCCAGACCAGCCAATTCGTATCGTCGCGCTCGGTGAAGTCTTCGCGGAAGTGGCTCAGCCGTGACTCGGTGCGATAGAGCGAGGCGCCGAGAATGAAGCGCGCCGCGAGCAGCATCGCTTCGGTTTCCTTGAGCCGCACCAGTTCGTGCACATGGGGCGCGGCGAGCTCGCGGAAATCTTGGGCGAGGTGCTCGATCTTGCCGTAGGCCGCCCGCAGCCGGTCGGCATGTTTGAGGATGCCGATATCGTAGGCGAACATGATGGCCTGCAGGTCGCGCAGGATGCGGTCCGACTCGGCTTGCGCGGTGGGACGAAGCGGCTGCAGGGCCTCGTCGTGCAGCGCTTCGACTTCGGCGACGTCGATAGTCGGCGCGCCGAGGCGGTCGAGGTCTTCAACGGCGCTCCGCCCGGCGACCCAGCCATTGCCGATGCCGAGCCCGATATGAAAACCGGCGAAATGATTGGCACAGCCGCTTTGCGCCAGCCCGGCGGCAAGCAGGCCCGGAACGTCGGAGCGGCAATCCGGCCCGGTGCGGATCGCCATTTTGGTCATCTGGTTGAGCGCGTAATACGGCGTCTTGCCGAACATGTCGGTGTTGGCTTCGGAGCCGAGCTTGCGGAAGAAATAATCCATCCACTTCACCTTGCTGTGGATGAAATGGTCGCGCATCGCTTCCGGTATAGGCGACATGTCGAGATAGAGCGGATCGTTGCCCTTCATCTTCTCGGCGGCCATGGCACGGGCGATGCGCGGCACGTCGGCTTCGTCCGCCCACTCCGGCTCGTAGGCGCGCATAAAAGCTTCGCCCTTGGAATTGATGAAGCGCGCACCTTCCTGGATCGCAAAGGTGATGCCTTCGAAGTAGAATTTCGGCGTGCCCGGCCGCACGTAGCTGAACTCGGCGTTGCGCAGCGCGGCGCCGGCGCGATACGCCAAGAGCGTGCCGGTGCCGGTGATGTCGCGCACGAAGCCGGAGCGGAAGGTGATGGCGTTGGTGGCGATGATGGTGGCTCGCGCCTTGATCAGATGAAACTCGCCGGTACGGCTGTGGATCGCGGTGGCGCCGACGATGCGGCCGGCCGGTCCGCCGAGAAGCCCGGTGACAAACAGCCGGTCGAGCAGCGCCACGCCTTTTTCCTCAAGCGCCAGCCGCAGCCGCCAGCAATATTCGAGGCCGCCGCCGTCCGGACACATCACCCGCGCCAGATCGAGGCCGCGCGTCGGCCGGCGTGCATATTTGCCGTCGGCGTTGCGCGGAAATTTCATGCCCATCGCCTCGAAATCGGCGATGCGGTCGAACGAGTTCACCAGCGACTCCCGCACCAACAGCTGATCGGCAATGCCGTCATTGCCGGCGACGATCTCGCGGGTGATGCCGTCGATATCGTCCTCGGGAGACGCGACGATCATCCAGGCATTGGAGAATGCGGTGTGGCCGGTGCGGCCGGTCATCCAGGTATCGGCGATCGCGACCTTGGTGCCGTGCGCGCCGTGGCGCTTCGCACTCAAGGCGGCGATCATGCCGCCGGCGCCGCCGCCGACGACCAGGACGTCGGTCTCGATCAAGGTTCCATGCAAATGCGGCATTTATTCACTCACCTGCGCTCACTCACCACGACCGCGGGCGGTTCTTCACCGACGGATGGACGTCGACGATCTGCTCGGGACAAAAAATCTCGCAGCTGAAACACGTGATACAATGCTCGCGAAACTTGATTACCGGCAGGAGTCGGGTTTCGACGAGGCCGTCGAGCCGGGCTTGGCGCGGCGCCGGCTCCATGTGGATCACGTCGGCCGGGCACACATCGTCGCAGATTCCGCAGCTCGTGCACTTTTCAAGCTCGATATTTTCGATCATCCTGCGCCCGCTTCAACGCGTCGAATTGCGCGCCACTATGGACCGCCACGCCGCGCAGCGGTAGTCCTTGAGCGATGGCGTGTCACGATCACATTTGACACGTTTTGCACTACGATTGCGTGCGCGCGCTCCTCGATGGACGCGTTTTCGTTGCGGGCTGCGGCGTCAACGACCTGACGTGCCGGTCGAGGATCGCGAGACCTGATGGCAACCTTCGTTCTCGTTCATGGCGCGTGGCACGGCGCCTGGTGCTGGCAGCGGGTGGCGCGGCTCCTTTCACACGACGGCCACGACGTGGTCGCGCCGACGCTCACCGGACTTGCCGAACGCTCGCATCTGCTCACGCCCGAGATCGGTCTTGACACCCACATCTTCGACGTCGTGAACGAAATGAAATGGCGGCAACTTACCGACGTGGTGCTGGTCGGCCACTCCTATGCCGGCCTGGTGATTTCCGGCGTCGCCGAGACAATGGAAAAATCAATCGCGGCCTTCGTGCTGCTCGATGCGTTTTTTCCGGAATCCGGACAGGCCCTGGTCGATCTGTCGCCGCCGCCGGTACGCGAGACGTTTTTGGCGGCCGCGCGTAACGGCGTCGCGACGATCCCGCCGCGCTCGGCGGCGATGTTCAACGTCAATGAACGGGACCGTGCCTGGGTCGATGCGCAATGCACGCCACAGCCGGTGAAATGCGGTCTGCAGGCAGTGACGCTGACGGGCGCGCGCGAGCGCATCGCGGCGAAGACTTATATCCGCGCCACCGCCTATCCGAGCCAGCCGTTCGACCGGGCGCTGGCAAAAGCTCGCGCCGGAGGCTGGCGCAGCCACGAGGTGGCGTGCGGCCATGACGTCATGCTGGACGCCCCGGAGCGGCTTGCTGAGATATTATCGGGTGAACTCTCCGGCTGACGGCAAATAAAAACCCCGGGGCGCTTTGTCAGCCACGTTGTCCGCGCGGATCAGAACCGATAGTTCACGCCTGCGCGCAGCAGGTTGGTGCGGAACGAGACGTTGTCGGCCGTCAGGCCGGCGCCGCAATTCAATCCGCAATTGAATTTGCCGAGATCGACATAGAGATATTCGACCTTGGCGGTCCAATTGCCGGCGAGTGCTGCTTCCAAGCCGCCGCCGATCGTCCAGCCGGTATTGGTGGCAGTGGCCGTCGGGAACCCGGGCGTAGAAGCGCGGATGTCACCGAACGCGGCGCCGCCGGTCACATAGGGCATGAAGCGGTCGGCGGCATAGCCGAGGCGGCCGCGCACGGTCGCGAGCCAGCTGTCGCTGGTCTTGCAGCCGGGGGGGCAGGCATTGGTGGTGCTGCCGTTGATGTCGGCCCAATTCATGTCGCCTTCGACGGCGACGACGGCGTGGCCGAACTGGTAATTGTAGCCGACGGTGCCGCCGACAAGACCGCCGCTGATATTGCGGCTGCCGGTTGAATCCCAGTTCGAGGTGCCGAAGCCGCCGCCGCCGTTGATGCCGACATAGAACCCCGTCCAGCTATAGGGCGGCACGAAGACGGGAGCTTTCGGGTAGTAAGGCACAGGCTCGGGCCGCGCCAAGTCGGCCGCCGCGGCCGCTCCGGCAAACGCCGCCACGCCAATCAGTGCCAGGCACAAACGCTTCATTGGGACCTCCACTCGGGTCGTAGAACAGGTCCCGCATAGTATTCAGAATTGGCTTTTCATCTAGTGTAGAAAAGCCACAGTCGTTCTGAAATTTGTGTCGGTATTGTGTCTAATATATTTTTACCGTCGCCAAAATTATAGTTATAAATCAATGAATACTACTGTTATCAAGGTCAATTTGTTATTAAACACTACTGCGGCTGCCTAAAAGTGATAGTTCACGCCGAGCCGCAGCAGATTGGCCGCAAGCCCGTTATTAGTCCCGGTGACGGAGTAGCCGCGATTGGCAAAGTCGAGATAGAGCCACTCCGCTTTGGCCGACCATTGCGGGGTGAGGCCGACTTCGGCGCCGGCGCCGGCAACCCAGCCGAAGCTGGTATGGCTCTCCGAAAGATTAGCGGCCGTATCCGCGGTGAGCTCGCCATAAGCAAGGCCCGCGGTGCCGTAAACGAGCACGTTATTGATGGCGACGCCGGCACGGCCGCGCACGGTGCCGAACCACGGATTGGAGAACTGCCAGGGCGCGAATGTGTCTTCGGCGCCGGACAGGCTGAAATCGGTTTCGGCGCCATAGACGAAGGCGCCGTGTTGCCAGTTGAAACCGGCCTCAAGGCCGCCGGCGACGCCCGACGGATGTGTCGGATTGTTGCTGACACTGCCCCATTCATAGCCCAGCGTGCCGCCGATATAGGGGCCGGCCCAGCTATAGGCCGAGTAGGACGCCGGCGCGGTGTAATACGGCGCTACCGGCAGGTCGGCAGCCACCGCCGCGCCGGCCATCGCCAGCGAAATCGTCGCAGCAAAGAAACTCGCTCGGGGAATTGTTTTCAACTTGGCCTCCCAATTGGAATCGGGCGGAAAGAACGACGCCGCGGCCCCAGGCGGCGCTCTTGCGCCGTCGAAGAAAGCGCGTAAGCCGTCGTCCGATCGGGACAATTTATCGCGATGTTTAAGTTAAGCAGTGCTGAATCATTAAGGGCTTCGAAGTTGCTATCGTTAAGAGAATCTATATTTCACCGGCACAGCCCTGAAATGCCGCCATGAGCACGCCGAAACCAGAGATCGCACCCGAGAGCGAGCCCGTCGAGGAAGACGACGAGCAGTCGCTGCCGCAGCCCGACGAGATCGAAGCCGCAACGCCGTCTGCCGAAGGCGATGCGGATTCGCTGGCCGCCGGCCGCGCCGCGATCCTGCGCTATGTCAAGCTCGCGCCGTCGCGGCCGGGCGTCTATCGGATGATCGATGCACGCGGCGATGTGCTCTATGTCGGCAAGGCCAAGACCATCAAAAAGCGCATCGCCGCATACGCGCGGCCGACCGGTCTCGACACCCGCATCGAGCGCATGGTCGCCGCGACCCGCACGCTCGAGTTCATCGTCACCCGCACCGAGACCGAGGCGCTGCTGCTCGAAGCCAATCTCATCAAGCGGCTGCGGCCGCGGTTCAACGTGGTGCTGCGCGACGACAAATCGTTTCCTTACATAATCATCAGCTCCGACCACTGGGCGCCGCAGATCCTCAAGCACCGCGGCGCGCGCACGCGGCCCGGGCATTATTACGGGCCGTTCGCCTCGGTCTGGGCGGTCAACCGCACCGTCAACGCGCTGCAGCGCGCGTTCCTGTTGCGCTCGTGCAGCGATCCGTTCTTCGAGAGCCGGACGCGGCCGTGTCTGCTCTATCAAATCAAGCGCTGCTCGGCGCCGTGCACCAAGGAGATCGATTTTCAGGACTATGCGGTGCTGGTGCGCGAAGCCAACGAATTCCTCTCCGGCCGCTCAAAGCGGGTCAAGGACGAGCTTGCCGCGGAAATGGAAAAGGCCTCCACGGCGCTCGATTTCGAGCGCGCCGCCATCTACCGTGATCGGCTCTCCGCGCTGGCGGCGATTCAATCGCATCAGGGCGTCAATCCGCGCGGCGTCGAAGAAGCCGACGTGTTCGCGGTGCATCAGCAGGGCGGTTTTTCCTGCGTCGAGGTGTTTTTCTTTCGCACCGGACAGAACTGGGGCAATCGCGCTTATTTTCCCAAGGCCGACCGTTCGCTCGGCGCCGGCGAAGTTTTGACCGCGTTTCTGGCGCAATTCTACGACGACAAGCCGCCGCCGCGGCTCATTCTGATTTCGCACGCAATCGCCGATCGCGCGCTGCTGGCGCAGGCGCTGTCGACCAAGAGCGGGCACAAGGTCGAGGTATTGCAGCCGCAGCGCGGCGAGAAAAAGGATTTGATCGAGCACGCGCTGGCCAACGCCCGCGAAGCACTGGGCCGCAAGCTTGCCGAGACGACGTCGCAGCAGAAGCTGTTGCGGCAACTCGCCGAGACGTTCGGTCTGCCGCAGGTGCCGCGCCGGATCGAAGTTTACGACAATAGCCACATCCAGGGCTCCAATGCGGTCGGCGCCATGATCGTCGCCGGCGCCGAAGGTTTTCGCAAAAGCCAATACCGCAAGTTCAATATCCGCTCCGCGGACCTGACGCCCGGCGACGATTTCGCCATGATGCGCGAAGTGCTGGAGCGCCGCTTCAAGCGGCTCCTGGCCGAAGCGCCGCGCGAAGCTCAACCTTCTCCCGGTCAGGGAGAGGACGGAGCGGGGCAAAGCGGCGCCCCGGAGGAGGGCCCGGTGATCTCGGGAAGTTCCGGACCCTCAGCCGCGCTCGCCGCGCTTGCGCGGCTTCTCCCGGAGCGGGAAACGGATGAGGAAGAAGCCGACTCGCCATGGCCGGACCTCGTCCTGATCGATGGCGGACAGGGCCAGCTCACGGCGGCGCGCGAGGTGCTTGCCGGGCTCGGCGTCGAGGTTCCGCTGATCGCTATCGCCAAGGGGCCGGATCGCGACGCCGGCCGCGAAACCTTCTTTCTTCCTGGCCGCGACTCGTTCAAGCTGCCGCCGCGCGATCCGGTGCTCTATTTTGTCGAACGGCTGCGCGACGAGGCGCATCGTTTCGCGGTCGGCTCGCACCGGGCGCGCCGCAAGCGCGATCTGCGGGAGGCCGGCCTGCAGGAGATTGCCGGCATCGGCCCGACCCGCAAGCGCGCATTGCTGCACTATTTCGGCACGCTCAAATCGATCGAGCGCGCCTCTGTCACCGATCTGATGCAGGTGGACGGCATTAGCGCGGAGACCGCGCGGCGGATTTACGAGTTCTTCCATGACGGAGCGGCATAGCTTGGGCGTGGACCAAGGAGCGGCGTAAACGCCAACAGCCTTGCGGACACGATCCCAGACGGGAACACGGTCGTGCGACAACAAAAAGTAAGCCTGATCCGTAAAAGTGACGGGGGCGGGACTGTGCGCTGCCGCGGCGCGGCGCTATGGTGGTGCCAATGGTAGCATCATGAATTCGACCACCACGAGCACGCAAGGCCGGCTTCGCGCCCATCCGCTGGCGCTGCCGAACATCCTCACTTATGGCCGCATTGTCGCGGTGCCGCTCGTGGTCGGCGCCATGTTCTGGCAGAACATTTTGCACGGCGGCCTGTGGCTGCGCTGGGTCGCGCTCGCCATCTTTATCGCCGCCGGCGTTTCCGACTTCCTCGACGGCTATTTCGCCCGCATCTGGGCCCAGCAATCATCGCTCGGCCGCATGCTCGATCCGATCGCCGACAAACTTCTGGTGGCGTCGTGCCTCTTGATGCTCGCCGCCGAAAACACCATTCACGGCTGGGCTTTGTGTGCGGCGGTCATCATCCTGTGCCGGGAGATCCTGGTCTCGGGCTTGCGCGAATATCTCGCGGAGCTGCGGGTCAGCGTGCCGGTGAC
Organism: Xanthobacteraceae bacterium; assembly: GCA_049285535.1. Classification (GTDB taxonomy): domain Bacteria; phylum Pseudomonadota; class Alphaproteobacteria; order Rhizobiales; family Xanthobacteraceae; genus BOG-931. Next base: position 3,198 of record JBAQAB010000013.1, on the reverse strand, counting down.
GCGGCTTGCCAAATGGAAGACGGCGCTGCAACTCATCGCCGTCGGCTTTCTGATCTGCGGCGAGGCCGGCGACGCCATCGTTCCGGTGGTGACGCGGATCGGCATCACGCTGCTTTGGCTCTCCGCGCTGCTGACGCTTTACACCGGCTGGGACTATTTGCAGGCGGGACTGCATCATCTGACCAAAGAAGATGCGTAGCGTCTTCATCGGCCCGTTGAATCGGAGCCAAGCGCCATCATATTGTTTTGAGCATGATCTTTTCTGAAAGCCGCTGACGGTTTTTCCGGATCGTGCTTTGAAGGAGGATGCGTGAAGCTGCGCTACTTCGCTTGGGTGCGTGAGCGTATCGGCAAGGCGGAAGAGGACGTCGCGCCGCCGGCCGCGGTCGCAACGGTCGGCGACTTGGTGGCTTGGCTCGCGGGCCGCGGCGAGGGCTACGCTTATGCTTTCGAAAATCCGAAGACCATCCGTGCCGCGATCGACAAGAGCCACGTGAAATCCGATGCGCGGATCGAAGGCGCCGGTGAGATCGCATTTTTTCCGCCGATGACCGGCGGCTAAAGGGCGGCCGGCGTCATGACCACGACCATCCGCCTGCAACGCGAAAGTTTTGATGCCGCCGCCGAAACGGCGCGGCTGACGCGCTCGCGCACCGATATCGGCGCAGTGGTCACCTTCACCGGGCTCTGCCGCGCCGACGAAAACGGCGAAGCGATCGCCGCGCTCACGCTCGAACATTATCCGGGCATGGCGGAGACCGAGATCGCGCGCCATGTCGAGGAGGCGCAGGCGCGCTGGGCGCTCCTTGGCGTGACGGTGATCCACCGCTACGGGCGAATTGCGCCGAGCGAGCCGCTCGTGCTCGTGGTCACGGCCTCGAGCCACCGCCAAGCGGCCTTCGCCGCCGCCGAATTTCTGATGGATTACCTGAAAACGCGGGCGCCGTTCTGGAAGCAGGTCGAGAAGCCGACCGGCTCGGCTTGGGTCGAGGCGAAGACCGCCGACGATGTCGCAGCGGAGCGGTGGTCGGCGCCGCCGCCAAGCCGCGAAGCCGCGAAATAAGGCAAGCCGCCTAGCGATGACCCGTGGCGGGTCGATGACCAATAAGGGCTACAAACTACCTATTTATTGTCGGCGTGCAGAGGTATCATTAGCGGCCGGGCAGGGGGCCCGGCGGCTGGCTATCGCGCCGATTTATCAGGAGTCAATAATGGCCGTAGGTACCGTGAAGTGGTTCAATTCGCAAAAAGGCTATGGATTCATTCAACCGCAAACGGGCGGCAAGGATGTTTTCGTGCACATCTCGGCGGTCGAGCGCGCCGGGTTGAGCGGTCTCAATGAAGGCCAGGTGGTTGAATACGAGGAAGTGGCGAACCGGGGCAAAACTTCGGCCGAGAACCTGAAAGTTCAGCGCTGATTTTCGCCGGCGCCCGATATTCCGCCGCGTCGCCAAATTTGGCTGTCGCGGCTGTTCCGATCGTTTGCAGCGGAACACGCCCCGTTAACCGATGGCCGCCATGCTGCCATCGGATTGATTCGGGGGGTAATGCGTGAGCGCCGAAATACTGCGTTTGAGCGATTATCGCGTTGACGATGGTGCCGGGAGTGAGATCGATCTCGTAACTGCCGTCGACGTGGCGATCCGGGATTTGCGTGAGATTCTGCTGTGCTGGGGCTCTGATGTGGCACGGCGGCGTGCGGAAGAGTGCGAGTCGATGTTGAGCCGTGCGTTTTCCGGAGTTGCCATTGAGCACTCAGAACTTCAATAGGACGCGGATGGAAAAGACACCATCCTTCAACCCGCTGGACTACACCCTCGCCATCAAGAACAAAGGGCGCCCGCCCAAGTCCTGGCGGTGGGAAATCTATGCCGCCGGCAAGAGCAAGCCGGTGCGGCAATCCGAATTCTTTGCCACGATGTCCGAAGCCACCCGAGCCGGGAAGACGGCACTGGCGGAAATCCGCGCCAATCAAGCCGCTTGAACCCTTGGAGTTGGAGTCTTGGCCGGAGTCTTAACCGGCCGCGTCGGCTCGCCGACCAGCGACCGGATCCGCAATAACCCATAGGGAAACCTTGGGTCACCGAAGCCGAGGTCGGGCGTGAACGCGCGCAACTTCGAGTAAAGTGCGCCGTAGCGGCGCGCAGGCGGAGGGACGGCGATGGAAATGCGAGTGTTCGGCCGCACCGGCCTGCAGCTCTCGGTACTCGGTTTTGGCTGCGGCGCGGTCGGCGGCTTGATGGTGCGCGGCGATCCGCTTGATCAGGAGCGCGCCGTCGCTCGGGCGATCGCCGTCGGCGTGAACTATTTCGACACGGCGGCCCAATACGGCAACGGCGAATCGGAAAAGAATCTCGGCCGTGTCCTGCAAAGGCTCAAGCCGGCCAACGCGGTTGTCGGCACCAAGGTCCGGGTGCCGAACGCCGATTTTGGCCGCATCGCCGATGCCGTGACGAAGTCGCTGGACGACAGTTTGGCGCGACTGCGTCGCGATCACGTCGATATCTTCCATTTGCACAATGCGATCACCATGACCGGCGGCGGCGAGGCGCTGGGCATCCGACAGGTGCTCGATGACGTGGTGCCGGTATTCCAGCGGCTGCGCCAAGCGGGCAAGACGCGTTTTCTCGGGCTCACCGCTGTCGGCGACACGGCGGCGCTGCATCAGGTGATCGACGGGCGCGCCTTCGACAGCGCACAGGTGGTCTACAACATCCTCAATCCGTCCGCGGCAACCGCGCTGCCGGCGAACTATCCGGCGCAGGATTACAGCCGGCTGTTCGATTATACCGGTAGCGCCGGCGTCGGCGCGATTGGCATTCGGGTGCTGGCGGGCGGTGCGCTGTCCGGATCGGCGTCGCGTCACCCGATTGCGAGTCCGCCGCCGGCGCCGATCGGCTCGGCTATGAACTACGAGGCCGATGTCGTGCGCGCGTCCCGTCTGATGCCTTTGGTCACGGAGGGGTTTGCCGCAAGTCTGACGGAAGCCGCCACGCGGTTTGCGATCTCGCAGCCGGCGATCGGGACCATTCTGGTCGGCATGGCCGCGCCGGAACAGTTCGAGGATGCGCTCGCCGCCGTTGAGAAAGGACCGCTGCCTGCGGCGGCGTTGGACCGGTTGACCGCGCTGCAACAAGAGTTTGCCGGCGAATCCCGATAATCGCGTTGGCGTAATATCAGATCGCCGGTGCGGCGCGG
>JBAQAB010000012.1:0-12520 GCA_049285535.1 Xanthobacteraceae bacterium | reverse complement strand
GTGATCCACTGCTCGAGTTTTTGCTTCGGCTGCGCGCCGACCTGACGCGAAGCGAGCTGACCGTTCTTGAACAGCATCAGCGTCGGGATCGACATGATGCCGTATTTCGCCGCCGTGCCGGGATTCTCGTCGACATTGAGCTTGACGATCTTCACCTTGCCGTTGAGCGAATTCGAAATCTCTTCGAGCGCCGGCGCAATCATCCGGCATGGGCCGCACCATTCGGCCCAGAAATCGACGACCACGGGCTCGCTCGCCTTGAGGACGTCCGTATCGAACGTCGCATCGGTTGTTTTCTCGACCATGAAATACCTCGTCTTTTTCGGGGAATCGGCAGCCCGGGGCGATGAACGTATGGACGGGTCATAGAAGCGTCAAGGCACCCTCACCGGGGCGTGACGCTCCTTGGCGAGCTCCGCCTCAAGCGCCCGATCCATGCTTGCCGCCGGCATTTCCAACAGCAGTGGCCCGTTGGTGAAGATCAACGCCGCCCGCACGGTCTTGTCAGGATAGATGCAGGAGATGATCGCGCGGTAAAGCGCAAGCTGTGTGAGATAGCGTTCTGGGGCGTCGTCGGCCCGCTGTGGCACAGCGCCGTCGGTCTTGTAGTCGGCGATCAGAACGGCGTCGCCGGTTATTACCAGCCGGTCGACCTGGCCTGAGACGCCCAGCGCCTCGCCGCGGTCATTGGGGATGTGGCCGACGATCGGCACCTCGGCGCGGCTACCGGGTGCGAAGATGGCGGCAAATTCCTTAGCATCGAGAATCGCGAGGACTTGCCGCGCCATCGCGATCCGCGCTTCGCTTGAAAAACCGCTCGCGGCCGCGCCGCCGAGATAGCGCTCGGCTGCTTCGATGCGGCGCGGCGGAGGAATGTCCGGAAGCGATTGCAGCAGCCGGTGCACAATCAGGCCGCGATCGAGCGCGCGCTGACGATCGATGGCGGTTGCTCCTGAGTTGGCGGTCCAGTCAATCTTTTCGTCAAACGTTGAGGAAGGCGACAGTAGCGTCGCATGTGGCGCCTCAGGCGGCGCCGGTTCGTGCAGCCAGGACGGCAACTCGCGATGCCGCGGTTCCTTTTGCTCCTTTGCACCGGAGTCGGCAGCGGCCGGCGTCGGGGCGACCTCGATTTTGCGATAGCGCAGAACTTTCTCCGCTCCGTCGGCTTCCTCGACCAGAAACGGCTCGAGCGGTGCGCGAATGAGATCGTACCAGCAGCCATCCGGCCGCTTCCTTTCGCCTTCCGCGCCGCAGACGATCAACCAGTCGGCGGCGCGCGTCATCGCCACATAGAGCAGCCGGCGATATTCATGCTCGGCCTCGGCAAGCGCGTATTGCCGGGCGCCGGCGACCGCCGGTGCATCGTCCGCCTTGCGTCCCGCCCAGATCGTTGCCGCGCAGCCCAGCGTTAGGAGTCGCGGGTGTCGTGGCCCGGCGGGTGGCGTCATGGTATCGGCGAGAATGACGATCGGCGCTTCGAGACCTTTGGCGCCGTGCACGGTCATCACGCGCACCTCGTTGCGTGCGATCTCCATGTCGCGCTTCACCTCGGCGCGCGCCTGCCGCAGCCAGGCGAGAAAGCCTTGCAGCGACGGCGTCTCGCGCCGTTCGTAGTCGAGCGCAAGATTTACAAATTCGTCGAGTGCATCGTTGGCTTCCATCCCCAGTCGCGCCAGAAAGCGCCGCCGCGCGCTGCCAGCGCCGAGTAATTCGGCGTAGAATGCAAACGGAGTCATACGTCCCGCGTCTTGGGCCAGTTTGCCGATCAGCGCATCAGCGGCGGCAAATATTTCATGCTCGCCCGCCTTACGATTGAGGGCGGTGCGCAGCGATTCCCCGTCGCGATTCCATGCGACGGCAAACAGCTGATCGTCGGTGAACCCGAACAGCGGACTGCGCAATACAGTTGCGAGCGCGAGATCGTCTTCCGGCAGAAGCAGCGCATCGGCAAGCGCGATAAGGTCCATGACGGCGATGTGCTCGGTCAGCACCAGACGGTCGGCGCCCGCAACGTCGACTTTCTCGTTCTTCAGTGCACGGATAATCGACTCGAACAGTTCGCCGCGTTGACGCACCAGGATCAGAACGTCTCCGTAACGTGCGGTGCGGCGCTCGACGTCGACCGGTTCGTGCTCGTCGATCAGGCGCCGCACCCTGCGCGCAATACGCTGCGCGAGCTTCACCCGCGGGCTGGTCTCGCTCACAGTGTCGAACGGCGCATCCCAGCCTTCGATTTCCGGGCGCTCGTCCGGTTCGGTCGGCTCCCAAATTTCCACCATGCCGGGCGGCGCATCGGGCAAGGCGATATGCGGCGGAAAGCCGTCCCCATCAGATGTGACGCTGCCGGCAATGTCTCGGAACACGAGGTCCACCGCCGCGAGGATGTTTTCGCCGGAACGAAACGAATGCTCCAGCCGGCCCGGCACGAACCCGAGCCCGGCGACCAAATGCGCTCGCTCGAAATAGTGCCGCATCTCGGCAAATTCCTTCGGCGCGGCGTTCTGGAACGAATAGATCGATTGTTTCTCGTCGCCAACCGCGAAAATGGTGCGAACCACGTCGCGCGCGCCGGTACCGACGGTAAATTCGGCGACCAGTCGTCTGACGATCTCCCACTGTTTGCCGCTTGTATCCTGCGCTTCGTCGATCAAGAGATGATTGATGCCGAGATCGAGCTTGTAGTGAACCCAGGCAGCGTCCGTGCTGGTGAGAAGTGCCAGCGTCTTATCGATCAGATCGTCGTAATCGAGCAGGCCACGCCGCGCCTTTTCTTCCCGACAGCGCGTCAGAACAGCGTAGGCGACGGTGACCAACGCCGCCGAACGGTCGCGGCAGATCACGGCGCGCAGGCGATCCAGCAATGCGCGAACGCGGGCTTGCTCCGCGTTGAGACGTTCAATCAGGGCCGTATCCTTGATCGACTTGGTGACGATGGATTTGCGTGGGGCGCGGTCGCTGGTGCAGAAAATGTCGAGGTAAGTCTCGACCCGGTCGGAAAGCGGCAACGAGGCGAGCAAAGCGAACCGCCGCGCTTGCTCAGCATCGGTCTTGCCGCCCTGCGCAAGCACAGTCGCGACAGCGGTCCATTCGTCCGGCGCGATGGCCGCACCGGCAAAAAAGTCCTCTTCGACGCTGGCGCGAGTCTCCCGCGGATCGAGGCCGAGGTCGCGCGACAGCGCCGCAATCGCCGCATCGACGTTGCCGGCATCCAAAATCCAGCGCGTAATTGCGTCCCGGCGACCGATCGCCTCGCGAACAACGTCGCGAAACGTCTGATCCGCGGCCACGGTCATGGCGGTCGCGAGTGCGCGGCCCAGCGGACCGTCCGGATCCTTCGCGCCGTCGAGCAGGACGCCGAGCGTTAAACGCTCCAGAAGTTGCGTTTGCTCCGCCTCATCGAGCACCGTGAACCGGGCGGCCACATTGGCCTCGAACGGGAACTGATGGAGGAGCCGCGTGCAGAAGGCATGGATGGTCTGCACCTTGAGCCCGCCGGGCGTTTCCAGTGCGCGGGCGAACAACCGCCGCGCCAGAGCCCGCCGCGCCGCGCCGGGCCTCAGTCCCGTTTGGTCTTGGATCACATTATCAAGCGTGTCGTCGTCGAGCGTGGTCCAGGCGGCAAGCGTGTCGAACACGCGCTTGGCCATATTCGCGGCTGCCGCTTTGGTGAAGGTGATGCAGAGAATTTTCTCCGGCTCGACATCTTCAAGCATCAGGTTGATGACGCGCTGCGCCAGGACATGCGTTTTCCCCGAGCCGGCATTGGCGGCGAGCCACGACGACACTTTCGGATCGGCCGCCGCTCTTTGTCCCCGGCGCACGTCTTCAGGGATGGTGTCCGGCGCTCTCATTGGCTGCCCCCGCTGCCGATGTCGTCGATTTCGCCGCCGTTCCTCGACCATTCCTTCACGCGCGCGAGATGGTCGTAATCGCCGTAACGCGTCCGCCACATCGGATGCACGAGCGAGCGGTAAGGTTCGGTGTCGGTATCGAAGATCTGGGCAATCCTGGTGAGCCGTTCCAACGCGCGATCAGCTTGGCTGTCCGGCGTGCCGTCCTTGAACCTGATCGGCTCATATTCGCCGGGTGGTTCGCCACCTTTGAGCTTCACATAGGCAATCTCGCTGACCGATGTCCCGGCGGGAATCCCGGCAAATCCGCCACGGCGTAGAATCGCGGCTTCCAGCGTGAGCTGCGGCGCCAAGCCGGTGCGCACCTGCTTTTCACTGCGCACGGCGCCTGTCTTGTAATCGAGAATGACGCAACGTCCGCCGGCGTCGCGTTCGATACGGTCGGCGATGCCGCGCAGACGGAACACGCCGTCGGCAAGCACGATCTCGGTCTCGCACCGGATTTCGGCGAAGAGCCCGACAATCGCGTCGCGCCGCTCGGCGTCCCAGCGCGTGAACCAATGCGCGATGCGCAGGAAGCGCGGCCACCAGAACGCTCGCGCCTCCGGAAAATCATCAAGCGCGGCAAAGTGCGGTTCGCCGAGCGCGATCAGTTCGCGCACTGGGTCGGCGGGAAGGCCAGCCGCGAAATTCTGCGTAAAGGCGCCGACGGCGGCGTGAATGATGGTGCCGCGCTCCGCGGCGCCAGGCTCGGTGTCGACTCGATCGAGCGCGCGCAGGCGCAGAACGTGCCGCGCGTAGATCGTATAGGGATCGCGCAGCCAATCCTCGATCTCGGTCACCGAAAGGCCTCTTGGCCGCGCGGCGCGCGGAGGTGTCGGAGCGGGTTGCGACGCCGGAGTTACGCGTTCCGGCCGGTCAAGCTCGCGTGCCCAGGCAAGATAGTTCTCGCCGCGCTTGACGGCCCCTTTCCAGCCGTCTCCAGCGATGGTGGCGAGTCGTTGGATGAAGCGCGATGGCACTGTCGGCGCGCCTGTGACCTTGGCGGCATGGCTCAAGATAACTTCGCGCGCGCCGAGAAGTTGTGCGAAATCGTGGGCGGAGAGTCCGATGCGACGCTCCGGCAGATCGAGCCCGAGCGCAAGCCGCATCGGCCGGCTCAACCAAGCGTCGTTGTTGCTTTCCGGCGGCCACGATCCTTCGACGAGACCACCGAGCACGACGCGATCGTTCTCGGTCAGGCGCGCTTCGAGCGGACCGAGGATTCGGACGCTCAATCCCGACTGCGGCTCACGGCGGACCACGCGGCCAGCAAGCGCTGCCGAAAACAATTCGACGTAATCGGATGTGTGGACGGGAAGACCGGCAGCGGCCTCGCTGGTTGCGAGTTCATCGAGCACCTCGGCAAGCTTTTGGCCGTCGCGGCCGGTCAGCGCAACTGCTGTGGCGCCATGTAGAGACAGTGCAGCGACGACATCGCGATGGCGCTTCGCCAGCTCGCTCAGCGGATAAGCATTCCTTCCCAGGCTTTCGAGCGGCTCCAGCGCCCGGTGGAGTCGAGTCACGAGATCCGTGGCGTCGGCAAGCTCGCCGTCGGTTAGCTCGGTCCGCGGGTCGGAATGATGCAGATCGACCGGCTCCTTGCGACGATATTTGCCGAGCTGTTCGCGGAAATGTGCCAGCGCCAGAGCGAGACCGGCACTGCCGGCGCGGGGCCGTGGGCCGCGCAGGATCGCGCGCTCCAACGTAGCGACCGCTCTCTGTTCGCCAAGCCGCAGCAGCGGATGCTTGAGCAAGGCGAGGAGCGCTATCGGCGACGTGCCGTCGAGCGCCGACGCGGCCGCAAGCCGCGAGAAAATTCCGGCCGTTGTGTCGGCAAGCGCGTCGCCGCCGGAATCCTCCGCCGTGATGTTCCAGCGTTGCAGAGCGGCGAGCACGCGGCGGCCGAGCGCGCGATCCGGCGTAATTAGCGCCGCAGTCTTGCCATCGTGCAAGGCCTCACGCAGCGCCACCGCGATGGCAAGAGCTTCGTCCTCGGGATTCGCGGCTTCGATTATCCCGATGGTTTCGAGCGCCGCGGCGGTATGAGCTTCAAAATCTCTATCGGCGGCCTTGGCACGCCACAGATCCGTCGCGGCGGCGGGACGGAGCGCTTCCGACATGAGCCACTCGCGCCCGCGCGGCTGCGCCAAGGTCACGACAGCATCGCGGGTTATGCCGATGCGCGCGAGCAACGCCTGCATGGCGAATTGTGGATGGCCCGGCGCTGCCGCAATGTTTCTTTTCTCGTCGCCGGCGACCAGCCGCCACGAGTCCTCGTCGAGATCAGTGTCTAGTCCGGGCAGCACCACGGCGCCATGCGGCAGCCGCGCGATGGTGGCGATGAGTTCCGCCGTTGATGGAATCGAGCCGGTCGAGCCGGCAACGATGACCGGCGCGTCGGTTTTGCGTGCAAGGCGCTGCGCTTCCGCCTTGATCAGCGCGTCGCGCCGCTCGGTCGACTCGATACGGTTGTGATCTTTCAAGATTGCGGGCCACATCTGCCGCGCGATCTGCAGGAACCGCAACGTAAGCTGCCAATATTCATCGAACGTCTCCGGCACGAGATCGTCGCGACGATTCCAGGACACGCCGCGCGTATTCATATCGTCGATCAGCCGCGCCAGATCGTCGGCCAGCACGCAGGCCGCTGCCGGAGTCTGGGCAATTAGCGGCGCGCCGCTCGCGCCGTGAAGCTCGGGGGATTGAGCCCATTGGGTGATGAGCCGCGTGAGGAGCAGCCGTCTTTCGAGCGGGTCGAGTGCCGGTGGCAGCGCCAAAGCTTCGGAGGCAATTTCCCCCACGGCTGCTTCGGCAAAGGCAATCTCGTCCTCGTCGATATCGCCGATGGCGACGATGCGCGGCAGGATCGCAGCGTCGCTGCCGGGCGTGCCGAGAAAAGCATCACGCAGCAAACGGCAAGCGCGTCGCGTCGGCAGATAAATCGTTGCCGAGGCAAGCGCCAGCGGATCGTCGGCGACGGCAAAGCCAAGCTTGCCGGCGTTCAGCGCCTCGATCAGCGTCGGTAAAAACGGCGCCGACGCCGGTATGGTGAAGACACGCGGGTTCATGGCGCTGATCTAATCGCCGCTGTCGCAGGGACAACGATCCGATTCCAATAGCCTACTCTAAACCATCGCGGCGAGCGCCGCTTCGGCCTCGGCGACGGCTTGGGGCGTGCCGACATGCATCCAGGTGCCCTCAAGCCGCAACCCGAACAGCCGGCCCTGTTCGCTGGCGCGATCGAACAGGCGCGTCAGCGGAAAAGCTCCGCTGGGCGCAGCAGCGAACAGCGCGGGCGTCAAGATCGCGGCGCCGGCATAGATGAACGGCACCACCTCCTGCTCGCGGCGACGGCGCAAGCGCCCGTCGGAAAGTATGGCGTAGTCGCCGCGGCCCTCATAGCCCAGGCTGCCGGCCGTCGACGCCAAGAGCAGGAGCACATCCATCGCCCGCGGGTCAAAATTTTCGGCGAGCCTTATGAAATTGGGTTTGACGCCGTCCAGCCAAAGCGTGTCCGAATTGACTAGAAAAAACGGCGCGTCGCCGAGTTGCGGCAGCGCCTTGGCGATGCCCCCGCCGGTGCCGAGCAGTTCGCCGCGCTCATCGGAAATGACGATGTGCGGTTTTTGGCGGCCTGCGAGATGCCGCTCGATAGCGTCGGCTAGGTGATGCACGTTGACGACCGCGCGCTCGACACCCGCATCGGCAAGGCGATCAAGCCCATAATCGATCAGGGACTTGCCGCCGACCGCGACCAGCGGCTTGGGGATATGGCCGTTATACGGCCGCATGCGGGTGCCGAGCCCCGCAGCCAGGACTATCGCGCTTTTTGGCACCATCGGATTGCCCGCCCAGCGATCGCGATCACACGAATCGTAATATCATAGCCCATCCGGAGCGGGCACATTTGTGGCGTACCAGGTCTTGAGCGCAGCCAAGGCCGGGTGTGCCAGCGAACGCCGCAAATAGTTCCAGAGCCGGGGCATGTGCCGCAGATATTGCGATTTGCCATCGCGGCGGTTGAGCCGGGCGAATATGCCGAGAATTTTTGTCGCCCGTTGCGCGGCCAGCGTCGCATAGACGCGCGTGAAGCCGGCAGTGTCGAATTGTGGATCCTCGTCGAGCCGAGAACGCACATAGCGGCCGAGCAACGCCATCTCCATCGCTTCCGGGACATCGACGCGTGCGTCCTGCAGCAGCGAGGCGACATCATAGGCGGCGGGTCCGACCAGAGCGTCTTGGAAATCGAGAACACCGATGCGGGCGATGTCGTCACGCTGCTTTAGCCACAGCAGGTTGGGCGAATGGTAGTCGCGCAACACCCAGGTCGGCGGGGCCGCGATCGCCGGCACGAGCGCTTCGTGCCAGAGCCCGACGAAGGCCGCACGTACCGCAGCCGTGGCCGGCGCGCCGGCGCCGATCAGGTACCAGTCAAGCAGCAGTTCGGCCTCGATGAGAAAGGCCTCAATGTCGTAAGCGGGCAGCCGGTAGATGAGCTCCGAAGTGACCGGCAGCGTATCCGGCAACTCCCGACCATGCAGCGCGGCCAGGAGATCGACGGCCGTGGCGTAGCGCTCTTCGATCGGCGCCGGAGGATCGCCGGCAACGATACGCTCGTTGCCAAAATCCTCCATAACGATCACGCCGTGATCGAGATCGGCATGGAGAATTTCCGGCGCTGACAGACTGAGGTCGCGCAAGCCCCCGGCCACGGCGATGTACGGCACGATGTCCTCGGCGAGATGGGCGATGGCGCTGTAGGGCTTGCCGTCGCGGACCGGCGGTCCGTCCGGCCGGCGCGGTGCGTTCATCAGGACGAAGGTCTGGCCGTTCAGCATGAGCCGCTCGAAGATGCGCGTCGAGGCGTCGCCCTGCATCCGTGCGCGCTCGGCCTCGCCGAAACCGGATTCGTCGAGGAAGGCGCGGATGCGCGCAATGCGCTCCAACCGCGGCACGAAGCTGCCGTAGCCGATGCAGCGGACGTTGCGCATGTTGGGGCCGCCCGTGGGCGCGAGCGTGAACGCGATGTCGAGGCGGTCGGGCGGAAGGAATCCCGCGGCGCGATCCGGCCATTCCATCAGCACCACGGCGCCGTCGGACAAATCGTCGAAGCCAAGCTCGGCGAGCTCCGCCGTTCCGGAAATCCGGTAAAGATCGGCATGCACGAGCATTAAGCGCGGCAGCTCATAGGTCTGCAGGAAAGTGAAGGTCGGACTCGGCACCTCGATGGTGTCGTCGCCCGCGAGATGGCGGATCAGCGCGCGCGCAAACGTCGTTTTCCCGGCGCCGAGATCGCCTGACAGCGTTACGAGATCGCCGGGCTCGAGCGCAGCGGCGATGTCGATCGCCAAGCGCCGCGTCGCCTCCTCGTTCGACAATGTCACAGTAAAGCTTGCGCCACCGGGGGTGGTCAGAAGCATTGCTACCCCGCGGCCGTCAGTGTGGCGGTTTCAATGAGCGGGAATGTACATGTCACGGTGGTGCCTTGTCCCACCGCTGAAATGATTGTCACCGTGCCGCCATGCAGTTCCACGAAGGAGCGGACCAAGGAGAGCCCGATTCCCGGCCCGCGATGTTGGGATCCCAGCGGGTGCGTCTCGAACCAATCGAATACCTTGTCCAGGACATCCGGCGGGATGCCGGGCCCCTGGTCGTTCACCGAAAAGACCACCGCGCCGGCGGTGCGTGCGGCGGACAAAGTGACCGTCGCGCCGCCGGGAGAAAAGCTCACCGCATTGGCCAAGAGGTTGAAGAGAATCTGGCGCAGGCGCAGCTTGTCGGCGACAAAGCTACCGATGTCGGAGGGCGCCCTGATGTCCAATGCAAGGCCGGCGCTCACCAGCCGATCTTGCACGCCTTCGGCGGCCGCCGCCACGGTTTCGAGGATGTCGACCGGCCCCAGGCTGAGCAGCATGCGGCCGGCATCGATGGTCGCCAGATCGAGAATGTTGTTGATCAGCGCCAGCAATGTATTCGTCGAGACCGTGATGTAATCGAGATATTCGCGCTGCCTTTCCGCCAGCGGCCCGGTCGACGGATCTCCGAGCAAGTGGACGAAACCGATGATGTTGGTCAACGGCGAGCGCAGTTCGTAGGAAACGTGATGTACGAAATCGATCTTGATCTTGTCGGCGTCTTCGAGCGCTTCGTTGCGTTCGCGCAACGCGCGCTCGACATTGACGGAGTCTGTGACGTCATGGAACGTAACCAGCGTTGCGCCGTCTGGCAGCGGCACGGTCGTGCAGTCGACCACGCTGCCATCGCGGCGTTCGAGACGGCCAGGGATTGCTTCGCGGCTGTCGATCGCGGTGATGACGTCGCGTAGTGCCTGCCAGGCCGGCGCACCGCCGTGCAGCGGCTGACATAAGGCCGTGATTTTCTCGATATGCGGCCGGTCGGCGAGTAGGCGCGGCGCCAGCCGCCACATCCGGGCAAAGGCGGCATTGTGCAACCGCAGCCGGCCGTCGCTGCCGAACACCGCGACACCTTCGGCGAGATTGTCGAGCGTCTCGCCTTGAACGCGGATCAGCTCCTCGAACCGCCGCTCGAGATCGAGCCGCTCGGTGACGTCGTGGAACAGATAGGTGACGCCGCCGTCCGGATTGGGCGTGGTGACGACGCGCAGGGTCCGTCCGCCGGGCAAATGCCAAGTATGTTCTTTGTCTTCGACGGCGCGATAGGCCTTGTGCAACTGCGACTTCCATTGCCGGAAATCCTGTTCCTCCGGCAGCTTGCGCGCCGCGCGCAAGGCCTCGATCACCGCCGAATCGGTCGGGCCCTGATCGAGGAAGGCGGCGTCGAGGTCCCACAGCGCGCGATAGGCGGCATTATAGAAGCTCAGCCGGTGATCGGCGCCGAACATGGCGACTCCGGTCGATAGTTGGTCCAGCGTTCGGCGATGCGCATCGGCAAGGCGCGTGAGCGCGCCGTGCAGCGATTCCACTTCGGTAACGTCCATGCCGCTGCCGGCGCTGCCGGTCTCGGTGCGAAAATCGAGCACGTCGAAGGTTCGCCGGGCGCCGGCGGCGACGGCGTGGAGGCGGCCGGAGTAAGAGCCGCCGCCGCTTGCCCGCGTCTGCGTAATGGATTCGCGAGCGGTGCTGTCAAGCAATTCCAGCCGTCGTTCGACGGCGTCCGCTGCATTTTTGGCCTCGACGGCGCGGGTGTAAGCGGCATTGACGAACGTCAGATGTCCCGCCGCGTCGCGCGTCCATACCGGCGACGGCAGTTTTTCGGCGAGTGCGCGCAGCGCCGCGAGCTCGGTCGATTGCCGTTCGTAACGGCCGACCAGATCGACAAGCTCGCGTTTGATGCCGCTGGCGTCCTTCAGCCGCAGTACGGCGCGGCCGCCGATGGCACGGCCATGCGCCTCGATCGGGTGACCGGCGAGCGTCGTGAGCGTCATCGAAAATGCTTCGCCGCGTGCCCGCAACGCATCCACCGCACGCTCGATGGTGCTTGCTTTGCCGGCATCGAGCCAGCTTCCGAATGCCAGCACGCGATGCGATGCGGATACGCCCAGGGCCGATAGATCGCCTTCGATGCCGGGCTCGTCGGAGCCCGCCTGCCAATCCACGACGATCTGCGGTTCGGAAAGAATGACCGCGTTGGCGCGGTCGAGCTCGTCGCGAAGCCGTGTGAATTCATCGCGCGACCACGTTTCCAAACGTGCGGCGCGTGCGCGTGTCCGCAGCAGCATGACCGCGGTAACGACGGCAAATAAAATCACGCCGACGATGAGCGCGAAAAACGCGATCTCGTGCTGGTCGATGCTGCGGTGCGCAGTCAAGACAAGCTCTTGCAGCGACAGCGCCGGCTGTTCGGCTGCAGCGGCGGGAAACGGCGCAATGGCACCTATCGCCGCCAGGAATCCGCCGATTCCCCGCGCGCGCCGCCGATGCGCATAGCTCCGGCTCGTCCGGATTATGTCCGGCATGCCCCTTCGCCTCTACTGGCTGCCGCAATCTCGCCAGCCCCCTCCTTTCCGCCGCTTAGAGGGAGGAAGAAGAAGGGGAGAGCCCGCGAATCGGACGACTTTACTCTCAAGCGGAATCGCGCCGAAAGAGTCCAGATCGTGAACGTCGAACGACGCCACCGTCAGGCTCGCGGTGTGCCTCGGCCGGCCTTGCTTAGCGCCTGCGCGTCACGCGCCATGTCTTCTAAATTGATGCGGGAGAGCGCGACGCCGAACTCGGTTTCGGCGTTGGCCATGGCCGGCAGCACGATTTTGAGCAAAAGGTCGGAACCGGCATCGGGCAGTTCGCTATCTTCGACGGTTCGGGCGGCGCGCAAAATGTCATTGGCCGTGACACGTCTGCGGTCGCGGGCGAGTTCGTAGCCGCCGCGCGGACCGCGCACGCCGCGCAAGATGCCGCAACGGACGAGCGCCTGCAGAACGGGTTCAAGATGCCGGGGCGGCAATCCGTGACGCGCGGCTAGCGCCTTCGCGGAAATCGGCTGTCCATGCTCTTGCATCGCGACATCGATAACGGCCGCGACGGCAAGAACTCCTTTACGAGGCAGCAGAGGCATCGAGGACGACAAACGCCTTTGAGTCGAGATTAGTTCACTCCCACCGCTAATATCTTACGCGCCTATGCGCGGTCTAGTTTAAGTTAAGTTTAGGT
>JBAQAB010000011.1:0-1759 GCA_049285535.1 Xanthobacteraceae bacterium | reverse complement strand
GCGACCGGCCGAAACCGCACCTGGCGCCCGGCATGCGCAATCGTATAGGCGCGTGTCGCCGGCTCGCTTACTTTGCGCAGTCGCGGCTCATGGTGAGGGCCGCCGTCGCGCGAAGCGTGAGCGGAATGCTGCGCAGGGTGGGGCGCGGGATGTTGGGCGGAGCGTGGCGCGAAATGCTTCGCGGATTCTTGCGCGTGATCTTTCGCTCTTGCCGCCTGCGACGACCGAGACGCTGTCCACTGCGACATTGCCGCTCCCGCCCCAACAGGGAGGGGATTTGAGCGATTTATGGTTAATTTTCAGGAAATCGCAGGCCTAGATTTGGGGCCATTTTGCTAACTTCGGTAAATGCTTCGGCAACGGCCCGAGCACGCGCTAAAGCGCTTTGGCTGCCGCCAGAACCGCCGCCGCGTGGCCATCGACCGTGACTCTCGGCCAGACCTGGGCAATGCGCGCATCGGGGCCGATCAGGAACGTGCAGCGCACGACGCCGAGGAATTTCCTGCCGTACATCGATTTCTCCTGCCAAGCGCCATAGGCCTCGAGCATTTTGTGGGTCTCGTCGGAGCCGAGCGCGACGGCGAGATTGTGCTTGGCTTTGAAGGCGTCGAGCGCTTTGACCGGATCGGCGGAAACGCCAAGGATATCGGTGCCGGCGCGGCTGAATTCGCTCTTCAGCCGTGTGAAATCGATCGCCTCCTTGGTGCAGCCGGACGTGTCGGCCCGCGGGTAGAAATAGAGGACGAGCTTGCGGCCGGCGAAGTCGGCAAGCGCCACGTTGCGGCCGCCGGCGCAGGGCAAAGTGAAATTCGGCGCTTTTTCGCCCATCGCGATGCCCGGCTTCGCGTCCGGTTTGGCGGGCTTGGTGCGCGCTATCTCCTTGCTGAGAGGCTTGTTTTGGATTGTCCGCCGTACCCTCTTGCGGGCCGTCTTGTGCGCCATGTGCCTTCCTTTCGACGCTTTCCCAAGGCCTTCTCTAGCGCCAGAATACGCCCGCGGGCAGGGGTGTCGATCGCTCACGGGACGTTATTCTGCCGGCCGCATGATCGTTATCAGTGCGCCGATCATGTGACTGCGCCACGGCTAGTGCGGTGGATTTGAAGTTCCTGCAATTGGGCCGCAATTTCATAGAGGAACTTCAAATCCAAAAACCGCACTAGAAACAATATGCTGGTAGTGTCCCTTTGATCCCGAAGTTCGCATCAGGGGGGTGGCTGATACGTGCGAACTTCGGGATCGGGACACTACGGGGACGCCCGACCGGGCATGGCGAACCAAGACAGGCAAAGTGCGGCATTCCCGCGGTGGGTACGCAGTACCGTTCACCCGCGACGCCGGGGTAACCTCGCAGCAGCTCACCGCGGTGACCGCTGGGGCGATAGCCGCTACTTGGCCGCTTATCGGCGGCTCCTGGCACGGCATCAGCGTCTCATCAGGCGAGTCGGCATCGGCTCGGCCGTCGCGGTCGGGCTTTTGCTTCTTGCCGTTGGCGGTCTGTGGTGGCGGCTGTCCAGCGGGCCGATCCAGCTCGACGTCTTTACCCCCTGGCTGGTGTCGGCCATCGAGGAGAATTTCGGCAGTCACGAACGCGTCGAGGTCGGTGGCACTCAGATCGAACGGACCGAGCACGGTGCGGCGGTGCGGGTGCGCGATATCGTGGTGCGCGATCCCGACGGCACCGTGGTTGCAAGCGCACCGAAAGCGGAGATCGACGTCTCCGGCTTAAGTCTGTTCAGCGGCCATATGCGCGCGGAGAGCC
>JBAQAB010000010.1:0-19252 GCA_049285535.1 Xanthobacteraceae bacterium | reverse complement strand
GCACCGTCATGCTGGTGATCTACAATCTGTTCCAGACCATCGGCTATTACGGTTTCTCCAGCTGGGTGCCGACGCTGTTGATCGCGCAGGGCATCGGGGTGACGAAATCGCTGACCTATACGTTCATCATCGCGGTGGCGGCGCCGATCGGGCCGCTGGTCGGCATGAACTTCGCCGACCGGTTCGAGCGCAAATGGCAGATCGCCTGGGCCGCGGCCGGCATCGCCGTGTTCGGGCTGTTGTTCGCGCAGCAATCGAGCGCCGCCGGCGTGATCGTATTCGGACTCCTGATCACGCTGTGCAACAACTGGATGTCGTTCTCGTTCCACGCCTACCAGGCCGAGCTCTACCCGACCCGCATCCGAGCCCAGGCGGTGGGCTTCGTCTATTCGTGGAGCCGGTTCTCGGCGATCTTCTCCGGCTTCGTCATCGCTTTCTTCCTCGGCCATTACGGCACCGTCGGCGTGTTCAGCTTCATCGCCGGCGCCATGGCCGTGGTGTTCGTGGTCATCGGCACCTTCGGACCGGCGGTCACCCGGCGCCGGCTCGAGGCGATCGCGGCGTGACACAATAGTGTCGGCGGCCGCGGCTAGAATTCGTGCCGTGGCTGCCGATAGCTGGGACAAATTTGTGCCTTATGGCTGGCTGCACCTGGTCGCGGTGTGCGGCTGCCTTGCCGTGATCGCGGGCCTCTTGCTGGTCGGCCGGAGCTTGGACGAGACACAACAGACGCGGTTGCGGCGCACCCTCGGCATTTTCGGCATTGCCTATTGGCTCGCCTATAACATCTGGTGGAATCGCAACGGCATCGACGTCGCGACCGGCCTGCCGCTGCAGATTTGCGACGTCAACGGCGTGATCGCGCCCTTGGCGCTGTTGACGCTCAAGCGCTGGCTCCGCGCCACGCTTTATTTCTGGGCCTTCGCGCTCACCACGCAGGCCTTTATCCAGCCGGCGCTGCAGTTCGGCCCGGCGAACCCGATCTTCTGGTGGTTTTGGGCGCAGCACACCATCATCCTCGGCTACGCCGTCTTTGACGTCGCGGTGCTCGGCTTTCGGCCGGACTGGCGGGATTGCGGCCGCGCCTGCGCCGCGGGCGCCGCTTATCTCGCGATCGTGCTGCCATTGGATTTGTGGCTTGGCGCCGACTACGGCTATCTGGGAGATCTGCCGCCGGAACAGATTCCGCCGTTCGTCGCCGCGCTCGGCCCGTGGCCGGCGCGTGCCGTCATCGTGGTCGCGCTCGCCGCCGCGGCGTTTACCATCGTCGAATTGCCGTGGCGGTTGTCGCGCAACAGCCATGCGGCGCGGGCGCCGCGCGTATCGGCGATTTGAGCGCGCCCATGCGCTGCAATTCGCGGCCTTCGCAAATCAACACGTCTGTATTGGAAATGAGCGGCCCCGGCTCGATGCTTGCCAGCTCAGACCACAAAGGAACCTACCCGGAGCCGCTCGTCTCTTGGGCACGTTGCTACGCTACATCACTATAGCCGAGCACGATACGTTGCGTTTGTTGTCTTTCGCTTAATTTCGTCATTGGTATAAACCCGCATGTGGGCCGCGCCGGTCTGACGAGAAAAGAGAAACGTATTCAGCGGCTGCGTATATCTTCTTACGCAGTTTCCAGTAGGGGAATTCCACGATGTTGACGACGGTCGTCCGTGCTAAATTACGTTCTATTGCACGAGACCGTTGGCAAAATGAAATTATCGATCGCAATAGAAATGATCGGCGAAAATTTGCAATCCGATTGGGTTGCTCTTCACGGCACAAATGACGAGTTGCGACAAAAAGATTCAGGATCGTTTCGCATATCCGCGAACTTCGTAGCTCAACTGGCGGCAACATTCCTTCAGGATAGCGACGACCGATCCCATCAGAGACCTGGCGCAATTCAGCGGTACGAGGTTGCTTCGGTGCCCGCCTCATTTCCTCCCGGCACCGTGATGTGCCGAAAGATCTAAACACCGGACCGGACGGCGGCCTGCCGCAATGGCACCAGACCAGTGCCGATCAATACGCCGTCTTGTTGATCTCACCGGACCCGGTGACGTACCAGCGTTCGCTGATGAAAGGCTTGCCGGCGAGGCGGTCGGCCAGCCAGTCGGCAAGCAGGATCGGCGGGAACGGGCCGAGATTGGCGGCCGGCACATTGCCGACCGAGTGGCGCGATTCCTGATACACCACCATCTGCTTCGGCCCCTTGAGCGCGGCCATCAGCGCATCGGAATGCACGAGCGGGCTTAATTCCTCGGCTTCGCCGGCGACGCAAAGATAGGGCGCGCGGATTTTGTCGGCGTGCCCCTGCCAAGTGATTTTCTTACGGAATTCGTCGAATTCGTCTTCATCGGTGATGCCCGACATATACATGAAGCGTTTCTTAAAGGTCGGCGAGGCTTCCTGAAAGATGGTGTGGCAGCCCGGCTCATGGCAAACCGACATCACCGCGCAAGCCTTGATGCGCGGCTCGCTCGCGGTCAGCACCGTGCCGAACAGTGAACCGAAGCTTGTCCCGGCGACTCCGATTCGTGTCGCATCGAGCTCCGGCCGCGCCGCGATCCAGTCGACCAAAGCCGGCCCGGCCGCTGTCCAATTCTCCATCGTGAAATACAGCCCGATCATCGGCGCCTCGTATTGGCCAGGCCCGTCGATCGCCAGCACTGCCATGCCGCGGTTGAGATATTTATCGCCGTACAGCGCGACCTGGATCTCCTTGTAGCTGTCCATGCCCGGGATCGCGATCACGACCGGCAGCTTACCGCTGGAGTGGCCCGGCGGCAGATGCAACCAGGCCGGAATCGCCTTGTCCTGAAACGGCACCCACACCGCCTCGACGTGGTGATCGGCGAGCGTCGCGTATTTGGCGAAGCACTCGCGCTTCTTGTTGTTGTAGGAAATATTGGTCTCGTCGTTCTCGTCGTAAGGCCATTGCGCGGCGCCCCAATGGACCGCAGCCATGAAGAAATTATCCCGCGCGGTGACCTTATGATCGGCCAGCGCCGCCGCGTTCGCCTTGGCTTCGCGGCGCCGTGCCACCGCGGCGAAGGCCGGCCCGATATCGGCCATTTTCTTCACCCGTTCGCGGATGCCGGCAAAGTCGGCATTGGCCTCGATACCGCAGGGCAAATGGATATAGAGCGAGCGCGGCTGGTCCCAATCGATGCCGTTAGCGCGGATGATGTTGTCGATGAGCCAGCGCTGCTCGTCAAAGCGGCGCACCTGTGGCGGGCCGCGATGGTCTAGAATGGGCGGGAATCCTTGCTGTGGGCGATTCATGTCTTGACGCTCCCCTCACCTGCGACGGCGCAAGCATGACAATACGCCCGCCATCTTGTGGCGGCCATTATCGGCCAAACAGGTGGCGGGTTGTCAACGCGGCTCGCCGACCAAACGAGGTCGCCAGCGCTTGGCCCGCCTTCATCCCGACAGGCTGGTATGCGCGTTAGACCGGCGCCAACGTCGTGTTGCCGATCTTTTGCATCGCGTCGTCGGCAACCCTGGTCGACAGTTCGGACGCCCGCCGCATGCTCTGCAGCAGCGCCTCAAAATGATCGCGGACGATCTCGGTCTGTAACGCGAGACAATCTTGGACGGTTCTGCAGTCCATCAGTTCGTCGAACCGGTCGAGATTATCCTCGAAACGCGACTGGGCAAATCGCATCCATTCTCCGGAAACGTTCTGCAGACCGCCGGCGATAATGGTGGTGCTCTCGATCACGGCCTGCAGGTTGCCGGATGAGCGCTGCAGGGTCTGGCGTGCGGTGTCGCTGCTTAGGCCGAACATTTTGGAGAGTTGATCCATCGATCGTTCCGCCATCCGGCTCGCCGCGTCGGTGCCGCTGCGCCAGCTCTCATTGAGGTTCTCGGTATTGCGCCGAACTGCCTCGGCGCCGGCCCGCGCAGTGCGTTCGGTCGCCTCCGACATCGTGCGGGCGGTTTGTGTCGTCTGCTCGGCGGGCCGCCGGGTCGACGCCTGACCCATCTCGTTGGTTTCTCGTTCAGCTTGTCGCGGATTGTTCGCCATAGTTCCCTCCACTGCTACTTAAGGGTGAACGTGTGGGATGTGACGCCGTTCCCCGGTGGGCTGTTTTTTTGAACGACGGCGCGCGCTAGCAGCCGCGGCGATCGGCTGCGCCTTGCTGGGAACCGCCACGGCCGTGCCAGGGAACACGCCCCCGGATTCAACTCGGAGGCATGCTTTACGCGCAGAAGTCTTCTTGCACTTGCCCGCGCCACCGGCCATCTTGGCCGCCGCCCGGAGGAGCCGATGGATCAGAGCAACGTCAAAGCCGCCATTGCTTACGACGATTTGCGCGAATGGTTGTCTGCTGCCGAGGCACTCGGCGAAGTGCGCAATGTATCGGGCGCGAGCTGGCAGGAAGATATCGGGCTCGCCGCCGAGGCGGTGCTGCGCGCCGAGAACGGGCCGTGCGTGGTGTTCGACGACATTCCCGGCTGCCCGAAGGGCTTTCGCTTACTTCTGAACATGTTCGCCGGCACCCGCCGCAACATGACCCTCGGCTTTCCCGATCACCTGTCCAAATGGGAACTCAGCGATTGCTATCGCGAGGCGTATCTGACCGAACAGAAAATCATTCCGCACGAGATCGTCGAAGACGGTCCGGTGCTGGAAAACGTGCTCATCGGCGACGACGTCGATCTCACCAAATTTCCGGCCCCGATCTGGCACGAAAAGGACGGCGGCCGCTATATCGGCACCGGCACTTACAGCATCACCCGTGATCCAGAGGAGGACTGGCTCAACGCCGGCGCCTACCGCGCACAGCTGCACGACCGCAATTCGGTCGGGCTGCTGATCGCGGCCGGACATCATGGCGACATCCATCGCGCCAAATATTTCAAGCGCGGCGAGCCGATGCCGGTGGCGATGGTGCTCGGCGGCGATCCGTTGAGCTTCTTTTATGGCGGGCTCGAAGCGCCCTACGGCACTTTCGAGCTCGACATCGTCGGCGGCTTGCGCGGCCGGCCGATGAAAATGGTGCGGGGCAAGATCACGGGACTGCCATTTCCGGCCGGCGCCGAGATCGTGCTCGAAGGTTTCGTCACGCCAGACCGGCGTGAAGTCGAGGGCCCGTTCGGCGAGTGGACCGGCCATTATGCCGGCGGCGCCAAGCCGGCCACCGTGCTTGACGTCAAGGCGATCTATCATCGTAACGATCCGATCCTGCTCGGCGTGCCGCCGATGGGCGGCGGGCCCGATGAAATGGCGCGCTACCGCGCCGTCCTTCGCTCGGCGACCATCAAGCAGAACATGACCAATGCCGGAGTGCCGGGCGTACAACAGGTGTGGTGTCACGAGATCGGCGGCGCGCGGCTGTTCCACGGTGTATCGATCACGCAGCGTTATCCGGGCCATGCCGTGCAGGCCGGCCATATCGCGGCGCAATGCGGCGCGTCAGCCTATGCGTCGAAATATATCGTGGTGGTCGACGACGATGTCGACGTCACCAACCTCGATCAGCTGCTCTGGGCGATGCTCACGCGCACCGATCCGGCGCAATCGATCCAATTCATCAACGGCTCCTGGGACTCGCCGGCCGATCCGGCGCTGCCGCCGTGGAAACGGGCCTCGGGTGACATGACCCATTCGGTCGCGGTGATCGATGCCTGTCGCCCGTTCCACTGGCGCGACAAGTTTCCGCCGACCAACACGCCCAGCCCGGAGATCGCGCGCAAAGCGCGCGAAAAATTCGGCTGGTTGCTGGACGAAAAGAAGTAACACGGCGCATGCTTATGAAACTCGCCGTGCCGGACATGATCTCCAACTCGTATTTTCCGGCCGAGGCCGCGGTCGAGCTGGGCTTCTTCAAGGGCGAAGGGCTCGACGTCGAACTCGAACTCATCTTCCCGGTCGACAAGGCGTACGTTGCGCTGCGCGACGGCGCGGTCGATTTCGTCGGCGGCTCGGCGCATTCGGCGCTGGCGGCGTTCCCGAATTTTCACGGCGCGAAGCTCATCTGTGCGCAGGCGCAAGGCATGTATTGGTTCCTGGTGATGCACGCCGATCTGCACGCGCGGCGCGGCGATCTTTCCGTGGTCAAAGGCCGCAGCATCGGCGCCGCGCCGTGGGTCGACAAAGGCTTGCGCGGCTTGTTGGCCCAGGCCGGGATCGATCTCGAGTATGATCGCGTGAAGATTGCACCGGTTCCAGGCTCGCTCGAGGCCGGGGTCAATTTCGGCGTTGCCGCGGCGAAAGCCCTGGAGGACCGCAAGATCGACGGCTTCTGGGCCAACGGCATGGGCGCGGAGGTAGCGGTGCGGCGCGGCGTCGGCACCGTCGTGCTCGACGTGCGCCGCGGCGATGGGCCGAAACAATGCTTCAACTACACCGCGGCCACGATCGCCGCGACCGATGCACTGATCGCGCGCGCGCCGGACACCGTCGCTGCCGCGGTGCGCGCCATCGTCAAAACCCAAGCCGCGCTGAAGGCTGACGTGACGCGGGCCGCCACGGTCGGCAACGCATTGTTTCCGCCTTCCGAAGCCGCATTGATCGTCGAACTCATTCGCCGCGACCTGCCCTACTACGACGCCACGCTGTCGCGCGTGTTCGTCGCCGGCATGTCGGATTTTGCCCGGCGGCAGGGCATACTCGACGGCGAGGTCGCCTATGAGCAGATTGTGGCGACACAGTTTGCGACGCTGTGGAACGACTAGACTCCAAGACCAAGAGGAATCCCGATGGGCACGACTTCTCGCCGCCATTTCTTGACTCTTGCTAGCGGCGCACTCGCCGTACCCGCCTTGTCGCGCCAGGCCTTCGCCGACGACTGGCCGAAAGACAAGATCATCCGCGCCGTGGTGCCCTTTGCACCCGGCAGCACCATCGACATCATCGGCCGGGTCGTGCTCGATCCATTGGGGAGACAACTCGGTCAGACCATCGTGGTGGAAAATCGCGGCGGCGCCGGCGGCACCATCGGTTCAACCGTCGTCGCCAAAGCCGACCCGGACGGCTATACGCTGTTGATCAACGCGTCGGCGCATTCCGCAGCGCCCGCCGCTTACCCGAATCTTTCTTACGACCCGTCCAAGGACTTCGCCGGCGTCGCCATTTTCGGCGTGGTGCCGAACGTGCTGCTGGTGGCGCCGTCAAAAGGCATCAAGGCAGCCAAAGATCTCGTCGCCCAGGACAAGGACGGCCACATGACCTTTGCCTCGGCAGGGGTCGGCAGCGCCACCCACTGGGCGGCCGAGCGCTTCCTGCTGTCGGCCGGCATCAAGGCAACCCACGTTCCGTGCAGCGGCGGACCGGCGGCGCTCACCGAAGTGATGACCGGCCGCGTCGACTTCTGCTTCATCGGCGTTTCTTCGGCAATTCCGTTCATCAAGAACGACCAGCTATTGGCGCTCGCAGTGAGCATGCCCAAGCGCTCGCCGGCTTTGCCGGATGTGCCGACCACAATCGAGCTTGGCTACGCCGATTCCGACTACGTCTTCTGGAACGGCATCCTGGCGCCGGCGAAGACGCCGCGGCCGATTGTCGACCGGCTGCACGATGAGGTGCAAAAGGCGCTGGCTCTGCCCGATGTTCAGGCCAAGCTCGGCGCCCAGGGCGTCGAGCCGATGCCGCTGCGCCCGCGGGAAATCGACGCCATGATTGCCAAGGAAATCGTCGAGAATATCAAACTGGCGAAGGCCGCCGGGCTGAAATTCAACTGAAGTAGCGGCGGCGAACTCAAAACCCGCCGGCAGTAAAATTCAGGCGCTGGGTGACGTCGTAGGGCTGCTTGGCGATCGGGTAAGCGTAATCGACCCGCATCGCCCCGAACGGCGAATCCCAGATCAGGCTGGCGCCGACCGAGGAGCGTACTGCGCGCGAATTGGCGATCTGTTGCGATGGGCTTAGGGAAGTCGCCATGCTGGAAACACTCGACGCATTCGTCGCCCACAGGCTGCCGGTATCCGAGAACAATGCGACCTTCAGCTGCGCGTCCGGCGTCACGAACGGCATCGGCGACTGCAACTCCGCCGTGGTGGTCCAATAGGCATTGCCGCCGAGATTATCCATGGTCGTGCCCGGCGTGATGTCGCGCGGACCGAAACCGTAGGGTGCGAAGCCGCGCACCAACTGCGGACCGCCGAAGAAACCGTCGAGCAACGGCAATTGCTGGCCGCCCCAGGGCGTGACGTAGCCGCCTTGCGCCCGCACCATGCCGACAATATCGCCGGCGATCGGGTGATAAAGCCGCACATCCCCGGTATTCTTGGCAAAATCCGCCGCGCCTCCTAGTCCTGCGAATTCGTTATTGGTCTGCGCGCGGATACCGGTGGTTGGATCTTTGGGATTGTCGAGCGTCGAATAGGTCACGCCGTTGCCGATCGACGACACCCAATAGGAGCCGGCCTGCGCCGCTTGCTGGATCGGCAGCGACGCGGTTCCGAGCGCCGGATCGAGCGAGAGACCTTGATTGTAGATCGAGTAGTTCCAGCTGACGCCGAGATTTTCGTTCAGCGGCGTGACGACGGAAAATTTCGCCCCGTACATCAGCGTGTTGAAGGCCTGGTTGCTGTTGGCGAACGTCTGGTTAGCGAACAGATCGGCGCCGACGCCGACGCGTTGACCCATGAACCATGGATCGCTGAAAGCGAGATTGAAGCCTCTGGCATATTGGCCATAGGTGACCGAGGCCTTGGCGGTGTCGCCGGTGCCGAAGACGTTGGTATCGCTGATCGAGACCTCGGCCAACACGCCGGCCGTCGTGGAGTAACCGCCTGAGATAAAGAAATTGCCGGTTTGCTGCTCCTGCAGCGCGACGTCGAGCACGACGCGGTCCGGCGCCGAGCCCGGCTGCTCGGTGATTTTGACGGACTTGAAATACCCCAGCGCCTTGAGGCGGCGCTCGCCGCGATCGACCAGCGCGAGGTTATAGGGATCGCCCTCGCCGAAATCGAATTCTCGCCGTACCACGTCGTCGCGGGTCCTGGTATTGCCATGGATGTCGATGCGCTCCACGTAAAGGCGTTTGCCCTGCCCAATCGTATAGATCAAATCGATCAACTGGCCTGGCTGCCGTTCGCTGCCGGCCACTACGGTCGCAAACGGCTGGCCGGATTTAGCCAGCGCCATCGTCATATCCTCGACGGATTTGTGGACCGCATCAGCGTCATAGATATCGCCGGCCTGCGTGTGCATGCCATCCCGCACTCCCGCCGCATCGACGGAGCTCATGATGGATTCGATCTTGACCTTGCCGAGCCTATATTGCGGACCTTCGTCGACCTTGAATGTCAGGACGACACCCTTTTCAGAGGTGTCGTAGCTCGCCGCAGATGACACCTTCACGTCGGCATAGCCGTGATCGAGATAGAAGCGGCGGACGAGATCGCCATCGGAATCGATGCGGTCGGCATCATAAATGTCGTTGTCGAGCAGAAAGCTCAACACATTGGTCGTGCCGGTCTTGACCACGGCCTTGAGCTTGGTGGTCGAAAACGCCGTGTTGCCGACGAAGCGGATTTGCCGTACCGCGAGCTTGTCGCCTTCTTTGATCTCGAAGACGAGATTGACACGGCCGATCGTTGCGGAGCGTTGCGCGGCCTTGCTGCCGGGCTTTTGGGCGGCAATCGTCTCCGGAGCGACGTGCACGTCGTAATAACCGTGCTGACGATACAGCGCGAGGATGTTGACGACGTCGCTTTGTACGGTTTCGCGAGACAGCGGACCGTTCACCTTGGATTGAACCGTCTTGGTCAGATCGGCGTCCTTGATCTTCTTATTGCCTTCGAAACTGATGACGCCAATCGTCGGATTTTCGACGACCGTGACTAGAACGCGACTGCCAGCGCGCGAGATCTTCACGTCCTTGAACAGGCCGGTCGCATAGAGCCGTTTGAGCGCGGCATCGAGCTCCGTCGCTCCGAGACGTCCGTCGGGTGCCGGGTGAAAATAAGAGCGGATCATATCCGCGCCGATATGCCGGTTGCCGGAAATGGCAATGGTAGGAACGGCGCCGGTGGAAGCGCCCGCGCCGGCCGCAGCGGCTTGGCCGGGTGCGGCAAACGCAAAGAACACGGCGAGGACGACGGCAATCCCCCAGCAACGCATGATATGCAGCTCCCCAGACCTCGTCGGTCAAGCAAACCTCAACAAGTCCCCAGGGCGGGAGCGTGACCGATTATGTCGAAATCTGAGGTATTGTTGGGGCCTCTGCCACAAAGGTTTACGTATAAACCTAAACCGCGCTTGCGGGCCCTCCCAACCGGCTGGCAATAGTGCCATTTACCACCCTGCGCGAAAGCTCGGCGCATACACCGATTGCTTCTCAGTGCCCGGCCAGCACCTGACGGCAGCTTCGTCCCAACAGCCAAATAAGCGCAGCGAACAACAACGCCGCTATCGGGATAATCGGCTCACCTTGGCTGAGCCCGTAGAGAAACCCCACCACGTCCCACAACACGATCGCGGCGGCGATGATTGTCGCCGTCCAATAAAGCCAATCTCCCAGATGCCTGGCCATTCAGCGGCCTATATCTAGACGGCACGCCCTATCCGCGTCGCCGCCGTTTCGAGACCAGCGGAGCTTGAACGCCGCGAGCGCGCCGTTAAGCTAGAGATAAGATCGGGCTCCATCTTTTCGCCAGCGGGACATATCGCCGCGTATAAGGGTGCGTGATGCCAAAAAGGGGAAGCCTGCTGCGGCCGTCCTCGTGAAGTCGGGTTACCCAGTCAATCATTCCGACTTGAGACCGGCAAGCTTCACCACATTCGCCCATTTCTTGACTTCCGCGGCGACAAACTTTCCGAACTCGCCCGGAGTCATCGGCATCGGTTCGGCACCGAGACTGTCAAGCCGGTCTTTCACGCCGGGATCGGCGATGACGGCATTGATCTGCTGATTAAGCTTGCTGATGATATCCGGCGGCGTGCCGCTCGGCGCGCCGACGCCGTGCCAAACGCTTGCCTCATAGCCCCGGACAAATTCGTCCACCGTCGGGATATTCGGCAGCGCGGCCGAACGCGTTGCGCCGGTCACCGCGAGAGCGCGGAGCTTGCCGGCTCTGATATTGGCGATCGACGTTGCGATCGGAGCGAAGGTGACCTGGACGCGTCCAGCGAGCAAGTCGGGCATGTAGCTGCTGGTATAGGGAACGTGCACCAGGTCGACGCCGGCCATCTGCTTGAACAGTTCTCCCGCCAGATGCGGCGCAGTACCGACGCCGCCCGAGGCAAAATTGACCTTGCCGGGATTGGCCTTGGCGTAGGCAAGAAACTCAGGAAGCGTTTTTGCCGGAACCGACAAGCTAACCACGAGCACGCTCGGCGAACGTACCGTGCCGGCAACCGGTGCGATGTCTTTGGTGATATCGAAATCCAGGTGCTGAAAGAAACTGGCGTTGATGGCGTTGCCGAGCGTAACGTAGAGCAGCGTATAGCCATCGGCCGGCGCGTGGACGACAACCTCCGCGGCGATATTGCTCCCGGCGCCGGGCCGGTTGTCGATAATGACATTCTGCCCGAGACGCTCCGACAGCGGCTGTGCGATCACACGCGCGACGATATCCGGCGCAAGCCCGGGCGCGAAACCGATGGCCAGGTGGATCGGTCGGGTCGGAAATTCGAGCGCCAGTGCGAGCCGAGGAAATACGGGCGCAACGGCGACGCCCGCCGCCCACTGCAAAAACTGTCGGCGAGCCGCTTGCATATTCGATTCCCCCTGGACCGTGTTCTGTCCGCCGGGGGACAGGTTACGTGATATGCGCCGTCGGGTGCAACGCATCGCGCCCCGACCTGCGGTACGGCGCCAGCCTCGCTTTCGAGAGCGCTAGCCCATCCGGTTCGGCCCCACCACCACTTCGATGTCACAGACGGCGCAGAATATTTTACCCGCTGGACCGGCACGAAAGCCCTCCGAGACGCGAGTCAATGTGGTGCCCCAGTCGCCGCGTTGATAAACCGGATCCTCATTCTCCTCCCAAACTGCCGCCCCTTTCTGCCCGCACTTTGGGCAGACCACATAGGCAATGAATCGCTCGCGCATGGCATCCGTACTCGCTACTCGCCGGCAATATCGAAACGATACGGTTGAGTTTAGATCTTAAATATGGCCGCGCGCGAACGGCGCGCCATTGGGTTGGCGAACGCTGCACATTTTTGACGGCATGCTGCCCGTGTTCTGACAGGAAGTGATTTTAGCGTGGCGCCAACGAGGGGCGATCTGAACGCCCGCGACCGTCAGCGTTTGCGTAGTGTAGTCGGCGTCGCGTGCTATGGTTGAGCTGGGTAGCAGCCAAGAGGTTTCACTGGCGCTGGTCAACGCGATTCTGCTCGCGTTGTGGCCGGTGCTGCCGGCGCTGCTTCTGGGCTACGCCCGGAAAGCCTTGGCGGTACGCCACGCACGGCCGGAATTCTCGCTGCGTAAGTCCGAAGCGCTCGAATTGGACCGCGCTGTGCGGCTGTACGAGAACGTCAGAAGCCGCCTCAAGGCGCTTGAACGTGAAAATGAAGGTGAACACTCGAAAAGCCTCTGGGAGGGCTTGCTTCGTCAAGGCGGGATTGAGCGCGACAACGACGAAGCGGACGATCTGCATGCGCATGCACAGTTTCTGCGGGAGACCATCGTCCGGCTCAAGCGCCGCCCGCTACAGCGGCTAAAATCGTGGATGCACCTGATCAGCTCGAAATCCGCGTTGGGGCGCGGTCTGGCTGCGCATGTGGTGGGATTCGCCCTGCTGCTCGTCATCTTTCGCGGCCCCGAACAACCCGCTTGGGCCGACGAAGTGGCGACTGGGGCGAGGACCGTGCTGGCGTGGTATCCGTTCGATGCGCGGTTCTTCTACGCCAACGCCGTCGCTACAGGCTTTGCCGCGGCGGCGGTGCCGCTATTCTATCTGGCGCGGTGGATTGGGCTGCGTCGCGAATACGGCTATGAGTTCAGCACATTCAGGGAGCTGGCGCGCGGCGATCCCGGACAGCTTGTCGATCAACTGGATATCGCTGAGGCCGGTGCGGCATCCGCACCGGGGACGGATACGACCGAGGCCGGGGCAGATGGAGCCTGGTATGACGTCCTCGGTCTGCCATCCTCCGCCACGATCGAGCAGGTCAAAGAAGCCTTTAAGCGGCTCGTTAAGCAGAATCATCCGGATCGTCTCCACGACATGTCGCCGGCATTGCGGGCGCTTGCCGAGACGGAGACTAAACGGCTCAACGCCGCGTTCAGGCAGGCCCTGATTGCCGTATCGCGGCCGAACGCGGCGACGAATTGACGGGCCGATGGAGTGAGCGGACTAGGCAGCCTGACCGTGCGTCGCGGCGGCGCCGGAGCGCGCTTCGTTGATCGCCGCCACGGAGCGTTCGACTGCGGACCAGAGCCGCGCGACTTCGGCGGCGGCGAGCGATTCAGGAGCGACCTCGCAGACGCTGGCGCCGGCCGCGAGCGTCAGCACATAGCCGGTGCGCTGACTGATCTGACCCGACCAGACCGGGATGCCGAGGCTGTCAAAAAACGCCCGCGATTGCCCTACCGCCGGCGCCTCCTTGTCCTCGCGCCTCACCGGCGCGGCATTGAGCACGACCGCATACGGCTTGTTGCGTTCGCGGGCGGTAGCGACCGTCTCGCGCACGGCGTTGAGATCGAAGAAGCCGGGGCGGGCCGGAATAAGAACGAAGGTTGCGGCGCGGATCGCCTCCAGCGCCACAACCCACATGCTGGCGGCGGTGTCGATAAAGGCCCATTCGTAGCCCTCGACCATCGCAGTGGCGAGCGCGCGGTCGACACCGCGGGCGGCGCTGCGCAGTGGCGGCTTGCCGTCGGCGCGAAGCGAATGCCAGAGGCTGAGCGAGCCTTGCGGATCGGCGTCGATAACGACGCAACGGTGGCCGGCCTGTTGGGAAAACGCGGCAAGGTGGGCTGTCAAAGTGCTTTTGCCCGCCCCACCTTTTCGCGACGCCATCGTAATGATGTTCATGCGTGATCTCCCGATCACTTGCTTCGGCAATGCTGCGGTAAGAATGGTTAACGAAAGGTTACAGCAGCATTTCCAGCGCGTTTACGCGCATCCGGCTGTACGCTCATGGGCGTCACAACGCTCCCGCCGGACTACTCGATCCGGCAAGAATCAATCACAGCGACTGCACCCCGAGCTTTACCGAATTCCCAAGGCTTTGGGAATCCTCCCGAGACTCGACAGCCTTTGCCCGAGCTATCCCGCGATTTTCGGGTCTTCCGGGAGATTTTTGACGCTCTCGGCGACGATCTTCGTCAATTGCATCACCGATTGGCTCAGCGTCGCGTATTCGACGATGTCGCGCTGAACGCGGTCGCCGTCGGACTGCAGCTTCTCACGCAGCGTCCGCAATTCGCCGATCAGATTGTCGATCTGGCGGGTCGAGCTTCCCGAAACGCGGCGCAGCAGAGTGCCGAGATTATTCGCCGTCATTTCACTGTCACTGCTGTCGCCCTGGCGAAGCGCGGCGCTGCCGCGGGTCAGCTCGCGAATATTTCCTTCGACTTCCGCCTCGGTCGACTTCTCGATCTCGACGGATCCAAATGGCTTGGCAAAATTCATGACGCACCCCTGCTCTTTGGTCCGCCCATTGCGGGCGGCTCCACCACGCGCAATGGCCGCATGAAAATGTGACGACTTCGCGGCCCAAGCTGGTCGCAAATGATCATAGTTTGATCACGCCGCTGCCGGATTCGGCTGCAATGACTCTGCGTCATCGTTGCGCGATGCGGTGAAATCAACGCCGATATTGAGCGTGAGCGATTGAATCAACAAGTTTGCGGTCAACGGCTTTAAAGGATTGCTGCTACGTTTGTGTGTGTGTTGCGTAGAGTAAGCCTGCCGCACGGGGGTGAATATGCGGGCGTATCTGCGGCGATCACTCGGATCGAATCTGCTCCGATTCAAACAGCTAAGCTCGATTCTCCTGATTGCGGCCCTGGCCGCAGCCGTGGGCATTTCGCCGAGCTTTGCCCAGAAGAAGCATGTCGTTGACGGCAACGCGCCGATCCCTGACAAACCCGATCTCGGCTCGTTCGGCGCACAAATCAACGCTAACACCATCGCGATCGTGTCGGGCAACATCAATGCTGCGTGGCTCACGCTCGCCTACGACTTGTCCGCAGTACTCGACGACGGCAATAATTTCCGCGTCCTGCCGGTCATTGGCAAAGGCGGCGCGCAGAACGTCCGCGACGTTCGTTATCTCAAAGGCATCGACCTCGGCATCACCGTCACAAGCGTGCTCGGAAAATTCCGTCGCTCGGGCGAGCTCGGCGACATTTCCGACAAGATCGACTACATCACCAAGCTATCCGATGACGACATGCACGTGCTGGTGCGTGCCGATTCCGGTATCACGTCACTCGATCAATTAAACGGCAAGAAGGTCAACTTCAGCGATATGGGCAGCGCCACGGAAGTCTCCGCCGGCGACGTGTTCGAACGGCTCGGCATCAAACCCGTCGAAGTCAATATGGGCCAAGCCGACGCCTACGAGAAAATGAAGACCGGCGAAATCGCGGCGACGATCCAGTTCGGCGCCAAGCCAGCGCCGGCTATCGCGAAATTGCATGCCGCGGACGGCATTCGCCTGCTCCCCATTCCTTACGACCAGCGGCTGCAGCAAGATTATTTACCGGCGACATTCACCAACAAGGACTATCCGGGAATCATCCCCGACGGTCAGAGCGTCGACACCATCGCCTACGGCGCGGTGATGATCTGCTATAATTGGCCGAAGGGGACCGATCGCTATCAGCGCATTGCCAATTTCGTCGATCACTTCTTCTCGCACTTTGCCGAGTTTCAGAAGCCGCCGCGGCACCCGACCTGGCGGGAGGTGAATTTGGCTGCGAATTTGCCCGGCTGGAAGCGCTTCCCGGAGGCGCAAGAGTGGCTCGACAATCATCGGCCACCGGCGCCACAGGTTTCGACGCAGCAGACGGATTTCGACCAGTTCCTTGCGCAGCGGGCCGGCGGCGTGCCCGATTTGAGTTCGCCGCAGCAACGCGACGCGTTGTTCCGCGAATTCCTGCAGTGGAACCAGCAACACCCGCACCCGCAGAACACGGGCGGGTAGCTGCCGGAAAAGCTCCCGTTGCTCGGCTTCTAAGCCCTACAGCGCGCGCGTGCTGTCGTCGAACAACTCTTCGACCGCGTAGCGCTGCGGGATGATTTTCATTTCAAGTGCGTAGCTGGACATCAGTTCGAGCGCTGGTTTGACCGCTTCGAAGCCGAACGGAATCGGATCGATGGCGCCAGGCTTGGGCAGGCCGGCGGCCTTTTTTGCCGCGGCCAGCATGCGATACACCTCGCGCACCGCGCCGGGATCGGATTGCGACAGCGAGCTCTTCACGACGACCATATGATTGATCGGCACGGTGCCGTGTGTCTTGTACCAGTCCTTTGCCGCGGCGTCGGGATCGGGGATCACGCTCTTGAGCCGCGGATCGTTCGGCACATTACCGCCAAAGATGGCGGCGTCGAGCTCACCTTCGAGCACCATTTTGGTCATGTCCTTACCCTCGGCGGCACGTTCCACGCCAGGCGGATCGCGGTATTCGGGAACGTGGGCATCCTCAAACGTCACCCAATGAATTTTGCCGAGGTCGACGCCGTAATCCTTCCAGAGAATCCCGCGCAACCAAACGCCCGTGGTCTGTGAGAACGCGCGCACCCCGATCCGCCGGCCGTGCAGGCTGTCGGGCGTCACGGTGCCGCGCTCGGAATTGTACAGCATCGTGCCGTGCTGAAAGCGCCCGAACATCGTCGCCGGCATCAAGACCATCGGCTTGCCGTAGGCCTTGGCCTGCAAATAGGTGGCGATCGCCATCTCGCTGACGTCGAATTTCATCTGGCGCACCATCATGAGGAACGCCTTGTTAATGGGATTGACCTCGTTGAAGCGCAGCGCCACGCGGTCCGATTTGATGTCGCCGTTCTTCAGCGGCTGGGTATGCGGGTAGGTCCCGAAACAGACGTCCAGCGTCTCGACCTTTTCCGCGGTCATTGTGTTCATGTCGGCTTACCTCCCGAATGAGTTTAATCCTATGATCTGACGCGACCCGAGACCAGCCCTCACCCTGCCCTGCGGAGCATGACCCGTATGCCCAATGACGTTCCTCGCGTTCCAGCCGAACGGCTCGCCGCCTTCATAGTCCGCGCTTTCACCGCAGCCGGCTTGCCGGCGGAAGATGCGCGAACCCTCGCCGATCTCATGGTCGAGGCAGACCTGCGCGGCAGCGATACCCACGGCGTGATCCGCTTGCCGCTTTACGTGCGGCGCATTCGCGCCGGCGGCGTCAACCCGAAGCCGGCTATCCGCGTCCTGAGCGACCGGCCCGCCGCCGCTCTGATCGACGGCGACAATGGCATGGGCCATCTGGTGATGCGGCGCGCCGCCGAGCTCGCGATCGAAAAGGCCAAGGCGACCGGCGTCGGCTGGGTCGGCGCCCGCATGAGCAATCATGCCGGCCCGGCAGCGCTCTACGTGACCATGCCGCTTAAGCACGACATGATTGGGCTCTATTTTGCCGTCGGCAGCAGCAACCACCTGCCGCCGTGGGGCGGCAGCGAGAGTCTCTTGGGCACTAATCCGATGGCCGTTGCGGTCCCGGCGCTCGACGAGGCGCCGATTGTGCTCGACATGTCGCCCACGGTCGCAGCCTACGGCAAGGTGCGGCTCAAAGCGCAACGCGGCGAGCAGATGCCGGTCGGCTGGATGATCGATCGCGACGGCAAACCGCTCACCGATCCGAAGCGCGCCGACGAAGGTCACCTGTTGCCGATCGGCGACTACAAGGGCTCGGGCTTAAGCCTGATCATCGGGCTGCTTGCCGGCGCGCTCAATCGCGCCGCAATCGGGCGCGATGTCGTCGATTTCGTCAAGGAAGCCGGCAAGCCGACGAATACCGGGCAGGCAATCGCCGCGCTATCGATCGAAGCGTTCATGCCGCCCGCCGAGTTCAAGCGCGGCGTCGATCGCCTCATTCGCGATATTCGCGATTCGCCGCGGCTGCCAGGTGTCGAGCGCATATGGCTGCCCGGCGAGCAGAGCCACACCAAGCTGTTGGACCGCCGGACGCACGGCGTGCCGGTGCCAAAGGCGCTGCGGGAGAGCCTCGATAACGTCGCGCGCGATCTCAACGTCGAGTTACTGGGCTAGCGCCATGGGGAGTGGCACTGCAGTCGGCATTATCGGCTTAGGCCTGATGGGCGAGGTCTATGCACGCCGCCTCCTCGCAGCGGGGCTGAATGTGGTCGGTCACGACGTCGATGCTGACAAAAACGCGAGACTTGAGACAATTGGCGGCCGTACCGGATCGTTGGCAGACATCGCGCGGGACTGCGAGCCGATTGTGCTCGCGGTCTTCAATACCGATCAGGTCGAGGACGTGGTTGAGCGTAGCCTGCTTCCGGCTGCGTCGGGTAAGATCGTGATTTGCACCTCGACCTGCGATCCCGATCGCATCGCAGCGCTTGGTGCACGGATAGCGGAGCACCTGCGCTTTCTCGAAGCGCCGGTGTCCGGCACCAGCGAGCAGGTGCGCCAGGGCGACGGCGTCGGCCTGATCGGCGGCGACCCGCGGATCGCCGCAGCCGCCGCGCCGGTGCTCCACGCGCTGTTTCCGAGGCGTTTTCATATCGGCAAGATCAGCGACGGCGGGCGGGCCAAGCTCGCCATCAATCTGATCCTCGGCCTCAACCGCCTGGCACTCGCCGAAGGCCTGGTGTTTGCCTCCCGGCTCGGCCTCGAACCGGCCGCCTTCCTTGACGTGGCGCGGGCATCGGCGGCGGCATCGCAAGTCATGGATACCAAGGGGCCGAAAATGGTCGCCGGAAACTTCATCCCGGAAGGCCGTGTGCGCCAGACTCTCAAGGATACGCAGCTCATGCTCGATCAGGCGCGAAAGGCCGGCCAGCAGCTCCCGCTGCTAGAGATTCACGCCGACGTTCTCCAGGCTTGCCTGCGCCATGGCGAAGGCGAGCAGGACAATAGTATCGTTATCGAGGAAGTCCGCCGTCGGGTCGTGTGAGGGGCAATCGGGCCGGTCCTAACGGGCTTGATTAACCTGCCATTAACCATCCTGCCACCAAGTTGCCGGAATCAAGGCGGGGGCAGAACTCGCACCCATGGCGCTGACCGGCAAAGTCGAACCGCAGTTTGGCTGGCAAAATCAGGCCGGGCACCTTGCTCTCACCCATACGCCGATGGGAATAGCCGCAATGACACTAGCCAAGAAAGCGCACGGACAAGGATTTGTACAAGCCACCGTCCCCT
>JBAQAB010000009.1:0-14029 GCA_049285535.1 Xanthobacteraceae bacterium | reverse complement strand
CAATCAGCCCGAGCCGAGCGTCGCCCCGCAGCACGCGCCCACCGAGCGCGCGCATCGTGAACGGCCGAATCGTCGGCATCAATCGCATCGCCCCGCCGCCGTCGCCGTCGCGCGCATCGACGAAGCGCGATCGCGCCGCTCGCCGCCGCCGGCGCGCCCGCGCCAGGACGATGGCGACGACTCGCATTTGCCGGCCTTTCTGCTGCGCCCGGTGACCGTGAAGGCATAAGCCGCAGCCGGCAAACAACCATTCGATCGGCGCGTCAGGATTTGCCTTACAGACGCTTTTCAAGCGATCTTATTTACCGCTCCTTCACCGCTTTCTCCTACTTATACGTGTGATTGCATATTAGTGCTGCGCCGCTCGGTGCGGTTTTGATAATTTCCAGGGCGATTGGAGACGATGGCCGTGCCCCAAGAAGAGCACGAAAGGACGCTCGCATTTGCCGAGATTGCGCTCGGACAAATCCGCGCCTTGGGTCAATCGGCATCGCCGCGGAATTTTGAGATTTGGTACCATTACGCAACGGGTTACAATCAGCCGCTCAACCAGGCAATCAACGAAGCGCTGACCAAGAAAGGCGCGCTGGATGACGCCGATCTCGAGCAGATTTACGACGCCTACATTGCCATGAGCCGGTTGGGCGACCGGATGGACTCGGTCAATACGCGCGTGCTCGACGAGATCAAGCAGGTCATGACCACCATCGACGCGGCGGCCGGCTCGGCGACGAGTTATTCGAATCGGTTGACCCTGGCGAGCGAAAAGCTCGCGCAAGCCAATGACGGCGAGGCGCTGCGCGCGGTCATCGAACACTTGGCGCAAGGCGCCAAGGAGATGGAGGTCAACAACAAGAAGCTTGAGATGAGCTTGGCTGCATCGCGCCAGGAGATCGAGCAGCTTCAGCAGAATCTTGAAACCGTGCGGCTTGAAGGCTTGACCGATCCGCTCACGACGCTGTGCAATCGCAAATATTTCGATGCCGCGCTGGCCAAGGGCATCGCCGAAGCGGCACAGAACAACGAGCCGCTGTCGCTATTGATGGCCGACATCGATCACTTCAAGACCTTCAACGACCAATACGGCCACCTCACCGGCGACCAGGTGCTCCGCCTCGTCGCGCTTGCGGTGAAGCAAAACGTCAAGGGCCGCGACGTGGCGGCGCGTTATGGCGGCGAGGAGTTCATCGTTGCGCTGCCGAATACGGCGCTGCAATCGGCGATCACGGTCGCCGATCACATCCGGCGCGCCGTGATGACGAAAGAGTTGATGCGGCGTTCGAACGGCGAACGGCTTGGCCGGGTGACGATCTCGATCGGCGCCGCGGTGCTGCACCCCGGCGACACCGCGCAGCTTTTGATCGAGCGCGCCGACAAGTGCCTTTACGCCGCCAAGCGCAATGGCCGCAACCGCGTCATCTGCGAGGCCGATCCCGAGGCCGCCACCGGCGATGAGCCGGCGGCGCGCGTAGCTTAAGCAATCTCCGCTCTTGTCCCTGCGAAAGCGGGGACCCAACACGGACCAAATCGAAATTAGGCTCTAGATTCCCGCTTTCGCGGGGACCGGCGGCTATGAATGCGCCGCGGCGCCAGACTCATCGCGCGCCGGCTCGATCTGCACCGATTCGCCGCAGCCGCAGGCCGAGGTTTGGTTCGGATTGTTGAAGACGAATTGCGCGGAGAGCTTGTCGACCTTGTAGTCCATCTCGGTGCCGAGCAGAAACAGCACCGCCTTGGGATCGACCAGGATGCGCACGCCCTTGTCCTCGATCACCTCGTCGAGTGGATCGATCTTATCGGCATATTCCATAAAATAGCTCATGCCGGCGCAGCCGCCGTTCTTGACGCCGACGCGCACTGCGGCGATCGGGCGTTCGGCTCTTGCCATCACCGCCTTGATACGCTCCGCCGCGGCTTCGGAAAGCCGCATCACTTGAGGTCTCGGCCGGGCAGTCGCCATCTTTTGCTTCCTTATCTTCGCATGTAATGCGCAGCTCTTCGGTCCGCAACTTACGCCAAGATTCGCTATTAAATTCTCACCACATATTGAGCACGGCGCGCGCCTCGTCCGACATCCGGCTCGGATCCCACGGCGGGTCCCAGACGATGTTGACCTTGGCCTCGCGCACGCCGGGCACGCCAGCCACTGCATTCTCCACCTGTGCCGGCAATTCCGCCGCCGACGGGCAATTCGGCGTGGTGAGCGTCATGTCGATATTGACCATGCGGTCGTCGTCGATATCGACCTTATAGATGAGGCCGAGTTCGTAAATATCGGCGGGGATTTCCGGGTCGAACACGGTTTTGAGCGCGGTGACGATCTCGTCGGTCAGCCGCGCCATCTCGTCGGCGGGGATTGTCGAGGGACGCTCCGCGGGGACCGCGGCCGGCGCGGCGGCGTCTTCCGTAGCCGTTTTCGCTTCATCCATCATGACAGGAGATCCTGCGCTTTGACCAAGGCTTGCGCCAGACTGTCGACCTCATCGCGGGTATTGTACATGGCGAATGAAGCGCGGCAGGTCGCGGTGACGCCGAAGCGCGACAACAGCGGCATGACGCAATGGGTGCCGGCACGCACCGCGACGCCCGAACGGTCGATGATGGTCGCGACGTCGTGCGGATGCGCGCCTTTCATCTCGAAGGAGATGATCGGTCCCTTGTCCTTGGCGGTGCCGAAAATGCGCAGCGAATTGATCTCGCGCAGCCGGTCGTGGGCATAACGCATCAGGTCGCCCTCATGATTGCGGATGCGCGCCTGGCCGACGGAGGCCACATAATCGATCGCGGCGCCGAGCCCGATCGCCTGCACGATCGAGGGGGTGCCGGCCTCGAATTTGTGCGGCGGGTCGCCGTAGGTGATGCGATCTTCGAACACCTCGCGGATCATCTCGCCGCCGCCGTTGAACGGCGGCATTGCCACCAAGTGCTCATATTTGCCGTACAGCGCGCCGATGCCGGTCGGGCCGTAGAGCTTGTGGCCGGTGAAAGCATAGAAGTCGCAATCGATGTCGCGGACGTCGACGTCGCAGTGCACGGCGCCCTGCGCGCCGTCGACCAGCACCGGAATGCCACGCGCATGCGCAATCCGCGTCACCTCTTTCACCGGCACCAGCGTCCCAAGCATGTTGGACATGTGGGTGATCGCCACCATCTTGGTGCGCGGGCCCAGAAGCTTTTCGAACTCGTCGACGAGGAAACGCCCTTCGTCGTCGACCGGCGCCCATTTGATGACGGCGCCCTGGCGCTCGCGCAGGAAATGCCACGGCACGATATTGGAATGGTGCTCCATGATCGAGAGCACGATTTCGTCGCCGGGCTTGATGCGCTCGCGTCCGAACGTATAGGCGACGAGATTGATCGCCTCGGTCGCGTTGCGCGTGAAAATAATCTCTTCCTTGCGCCCGGCATTGAGGAAAGCGGCCACCTTCTCGCGCGCGCCCTCGTAGGCCTCGGTCGCCTCGTTGGCGAGGTAATGCAGGCCGCGATGCACGTTGGCGTATTGCGTCGTGTAGGCCTGCTCGATGCGGTCGAGCACGGCGCGCGGCTTCTGCGCCGACGCCGCATTGTCGAGATAGATAAGCGGCTTGCCGTAAACCTGCATTGCCAGAATCGGAAAGTCCTGGCGAATGCGATTGACGTCATAGGCGCCGTTGGTCATCGGTTCGTGCATGCTATTTACGCGCCTTGAGCCAGGCTGCGACGGTGTCCAGCAGAGCCTCGCGCAGCCCGGCATGTTCGATGCCCTCGATGGCCTCGCCGAGAAAGGCCTGGATCAAGAGCGCTTCGGCCTCCGCCGCCGGAATGCCGCGCGCCAACAGATAGAATTTCAGATCCTCGTCGATCGCGCCGGCGGTGGCGCCGTGGCCGCACTGCACGTCGTCGGCGAAAATTTCGAGCTCCGGCTTGTTGTCGGCCTCGGCGCGCTCCGACAAGAGCAGCGCCCGCGTCATCATTTTGGCATCGGTCCGCTGCGCATGCCGCCGTACGATGATGCGGCCTTGGAATACGCCGTGGGCCTCGTCGTCAAGCACGGTCTTGAAGACTTCGCGGCTCTGGCAGCCGGGTGCGACGTGATTGATGACCAGCGTAGTGTCGGCGTGCTGACGGCCCTTGAGCAAAGTCGCGCCGCGGATGCCGGCAACGATGCCTTCGCCGTCGAATTTGAGGAACAGCTGATTGCGCACGACGGCGCCGCCCACCGTGAACGAAAACGCGTTGAAGCGGGCGTGCGCGCCGATCGCGGCGGCAAGCGTCGAGACATGCAGCGCGTCGGCGCCCTCGCCGATGATTTTCACATGATCGACGTGGGCCTTATCGCCGACGAACAGCTCCAACGCCGCATTGACCTGATAATCGCTGCCGGCGGGGCCTTCATGGCTCTCGATCACCATGGCGCGCGCGCCGCGCTCGACGACGACGAGCGAACGCACGAAACTCGCGGCTGGCTTTCCGGACGCCACGAACAACAGATGCAACGGCCGCTCGATGGTCGAGCCGGCGGCGATGCAGATCACCGCGCCGTCGCCCATCAGTGCGGTATTGAGCGCAACGGCGACGTCGCCTGCCGGCGCCAGCTTGCCGAGGTGCTGCGTGAGCATGGGATCATTGCCGGACAACGCATCGGCCAGCGAACCGACGGTGAGGCCGCTTTCCGGATTCGCCAGATCCGACAATTCCGCAACGAACGCGCCGTCGACAAAGACGAGGCGGCGCGTCTCGACGTCGCCGACGAGCGCACCGGCGCTCTTGGCAAGCGCCTTGGCCGCCGCATCGGGCGGCGGCGCAAGCGGCTTGGCCTCGCGCATCAGTGCCCGCAGGTCGGTATATTTCCAGTCCTCGACGCGGCGATGCGGCAGGCCTTCCTTGGCAAACAGGCCGAAAGCGGCTTCGCGCTGCGCAGCGACGGCGTCATCGCCAGGCAGCGACTCGCGCGCGTGCGCAAAAACCTGCGCCAGCTCGGTTTCCGCCGCCGTCTTGATCGTGGTGACTCCAGCGTTCACGCCACCGCTTCCTCTTGATACTCGGCATAGCCGCGCGCCTCGAGTTCGAGCGCGAGCTCCTTACCGCCGGTCTTGACGATACGGCCGGCGGAGAGAACGTGGACGATATCCGGCACGATGTAGGACAAGAGCCGCTGATAGTGGGTGATGACGACGAACGACCGTTGCGGCGATCGCAAGCGGTTGACCCCGTCGGCGACGATTTTCAGCGCATCGATGTCGAGCCCGGAATCGGTCTCGTCGAGCACGGCAAGCCGCGGCTCCAACAGCGCCATCTGCAAAATCTCGTTGCGCTTCTTTTCA
Organism: Xanthobacteraceae bacterium; assembly: GCA_049285535.1. Taxonomy (GTDB): domain Bacteria; phylum Pseudomonadota; class Alphaproteobacteria; order Rhizobiales; family Xanthobacteraceae; genus BOG-931. The sequence goes on along the minus strand of JBAQAB010000009.1, from coordinate 8,726 downwards.
CCGCCGGAGAAGCCGACATTGACGGCGCGGCGCAGCATGTCCTGGTCGATGTTGAGCTTGCCCGCGGTCTCACGCACTCTTTTGATGAATTCCGGCGTCGACAGTTCCGCCTCGCCGCGTTTCTTGCGCTGCGCATTAAGCGCGGTGCGCAGGAACGTCATGGTGGCAACGCCGGGAATTTCCAGCGGATACTGGAAAGCGAGAAACAGCCCGGCCGCGGCGCGCTCGTCCGGCGTCATGTCGAAGATATTCTTGCCGTTGAATTTAACCTCGCCGGAGGTCGGCTCATAGCCGGACTTGCCGGCCAGCACATAGGCGAGCGTCGATTTCCCCGAGCCGTTCGGGCCCATGATCGCGTGCACCTCGCCCGCGTTCACGGTGAGGTTCAAACCTTTGAGAATTTCCTTGCCGTCGATCTCGACGTGCAAATTTTTAATTTCCAGAAGCGCCATTCCAAAAAACTCCAATAATCCGTTCGCCGGGCTAGCGGCCGCCCCAACGCCAGCGCCACACGCCGTCGGTCTTACGCCGGCTGACGACAAAAAGCGTTCCAAGCGCTAAGGCGTCGAAGGCGATAAGGACCGCCAACGCCCAATAGTGCGGCTCGGTCAGCCGCAGATAGAGCGACACCACCACCATCGCGATGACAGTTCCGAGCGTCACCACCCAACCTTCCCAGGTGATGGGCGTTGCGCCGTAGCCGTATCGCTTTGGTTTGAACCAATAAGCCGTCATGACACGCGCCTGGCTCAACCCACGCTGCCTTCGAGCGAGACCGAGATCAGCTTTTGCGCTTCGACTGCGAATTCCATCGGCAATTGCTGCAACACGTCCTTGACGAAGCCGTTGACGACGAGCGCGGTGGCTTCCTCGGCCGAAAGCCCGCGCTGCTGGCAATAGAACAGCATCTCTTCGGAGATCTTCGACGTCGTTGCCTCGTGCTCGAACACGGTCGAGGAATTCTTAGCCTCGATATAGGGCACGGTATGGGCGCCGCATTGATCGCCGATCAGGAGCGAATCGCAATTGGTGAAATTGCGCGCGCCGGAGGCGCGGCGGTGCGACGTCACCAAGCCCCGATAGGTATTGTTGGAGTGGCCGGCGGCGATGCCCTTTGAGATGATCCGGCTCGTCGTGTTCTTGCCGAGATGCAGCATTTTTGTGCCGGAATCTACCTGCTGGTAGCCGTTGGAAATCGCGATCGAGTAGAACTCGCCGCGCGAATTGTCGCCGCGCAGGATGCAGCTCGGATATTTCCAGGTGATCGCCGAGCCGGTTTCCACCTGGGTCCAGGAGATCTTGGCATTCTTGCCGCGGCAATCGCCGCGCTTGGTGACGAAATTGTAGATACCGCCCTTGCCGTTGGCGTCGCCCGGATACCAATTTTGGATGGTGGAATATTTGATCTCGGCATCGTCGAGCGCCACCAGCTCGACCACCGCGGCGTGGAGCTGGTTTTCGTCGCGCATCGGCGCGGTGCAGCCTTCGAGGTAGCTCACATACGAGCCCTTGTCGGCGATGATCAGCGTGCGCTCGAATTGGCCGGTATTCTTCTCATTGATGCGGAAATAGGTCGAAAGCTCCATCGGGCAGCGCACGCCCGGCGGCACGTAAACGAACGAACCGTCGGAGAACACCGCTGAATTGAGCGTGGCGAAAAAATTATCCGAGATCGGCACCACCGTGCTGAGATATTTCTTCACCAGCTCGGGATGCTCCTGGATCGCTTCCGAGATCGGCATGAACAGCACGCCGGCTTTGGCGAGCTCGGCCTTGAACGTCGTGGCGACCGAAACCGAGTCGAACACCGCGTCGACGGCAATACGGCTGGAGCCGTTACTGCGTTCGCCGTCCGCGCCGTCGCTCTTCTGGATGCCGAGCAGCGCCTCGCGCTCGCGCAACGGAATGCCGAGCTTTTCGTAAGTGCGCAGGATTTCCGGATCGATCTCGTCGAGCGACTTCGGGCCGTCGTTCCGCTTCGGCGCGGAATAGTAATAGAGGTCCTGATAATCGATCGGGCCGTAATCGACCTTGGCCCATTTCGGCTCGCGCATGGTGAGCCAGCGCTTATAGGCGTCGAGCCGCCACGCCAGCATCCACTCCGGCTCGTTCTTCTTGGCCGAGATGAATCGCACCGTGTCCTCGGACAGCCCCTTGGGGGCCTTGTCCGATTCGATCAGCGTCTCGAAGCCATACTTGTATTGATCGACGTCGATGCGCCGGACCTGATCGACGGTCTCTTGTACGGCCGGCATTCGTCCCTCCGCTCACGGATTCAAGGTCCGCGGGTTGGATTTAGTCGGTTATGGCAAATATCCTGCTTCGGATCGTCCTTGCCTCGGGTGACCCCAGTTCGGATAAATCGCTCAGTTTTGCAGCCATTTAGGCGGCAACGCTTGGCTGCCCCTTAGATAGTGCAGAAGCGAGCTTTCTCCAAGCTTTTAGAAAGCTTTCAATATCGCCTGCGGTGGTGCTCCAGCCCAGGCTTGCGCGCACCGCGCCGTGGGTGAGCGGCGGCGAAACTCCCATTGCTGCAAGGACATGCGAGGGCTGGACCTTGCCGGACGAGCAGGCGGCGCCGGACGACACCGCAACGCCTTCGAGATCGAAGGCAATGACCGCGGTTTCCGCTTTCATGCCTGGGACCGTGAAAAGCGTCGTATTCGGCAGCCGCGGGGCATTGCCGCCAAAAATGACCGTTCCGGGCGCAATCGCCCGCAGCCCGGTTTCGAGACCGTCGCGCAACGCCAGCATGTCCTTGGCCTCGGCTGCGCGCTGACCGCGAGCCGCGGCAGCGGCAGCGCCGAAGGCGGCGATGCCGGTGACATTTTCGGTCCCGGCGCGCAGCCCCCGCTCCTGCCCACCGCCCCGGATCAGCGGATCGGGGATGTGAATGTCGTCGCTTGCGCGCACCAGCGCGCCGACACCCTTCGGCCCGCCGATCTTGTGGGCCGAGAGCGTCAGCAGGTCGGCGCCCAGCACGGCGATGTCGCAATCGATACGGCCAGCCGCCTGTACAGCATCGACATGGAGCAAACCGCCCGCCGCATGAACGATCGCCGCAGCTTCCGCCACCGGCTGAATGACGCCGGTTTCATTATTGGCCAGCATCAGCGAAACCAGCGGCCGCGGCGATTTGGCAATGGCTTTGGCTAGCGCCACCAGATCGAGCCGACCCTGCGCATCGACCGGCAATCCCTCGGTTGCCTCGCGGGCGAAGCGTCCGCCCGCGCGCACCGAGACGTGCTCGATGGCCGAAAGCAACAGCTTGTCGCGCGGCCGCTTGTCGCCGGCGACATCGATCGCCGGCGTCAGCGCCAACATATTGGCTTCGGTGCCGCTCGAGGTAAAAAACACGTCACCGGCGCGTGCACCGACCAGCGCCGCGACCTCTTCGCGTGCTTTCTCGATCAGACGCCGCGCGGCGCGGCCCTCGGCGTGCACCGAGGACGGATTGCCGGGGACCGAAAGCGCCTCGGCAATGGCCGCCCGCGCCTCGTTCCGCAGCGGCGCCGTGGCGTTCCAATCGAAATAGCTGCGCTCCGGCATGCTGGTTATGCTTGCTTTTTGACCCCCGGCCTGTGCTAGAAGTCGCCACCCAATGCTTCCGCCGGTAAAAGCACGTCGCCAGTTGCGAAAAAATGAAGTGGTTATAAATAGTTACGTGCAGAGACCGGCAACGTCAAGCGTACCCGCCCGCGCTTCATCCGCTCCGACTTGCGGAGCAGGACTAAGCGGCCGTTGAGCGGCTGCCGCACTGATCGAGGTTCCAAAACATGCCCGAAGTTATTTTCACGGGGCCTGCCGGCCGCATCGAAGGCCGTTACCACCCCGCGCGCCAGAAGAACGCGCCGATCGGCATCGTGCTGCATCCGCATCCGCAGTTCGGCGGCACAATGAACCACCAGATTGTCTATCAGATCTACTACGCCTTCGTGCACCGCGGCTTTTCCGCGCTCCGTTTTAATTTCCGCGGCGTCGGCCGCAGCCAAGGCGGCTTCGACCACGGCATCGGCGAATTGTCGGATGCGGCCTCGGCGCTCGACTGGGCGCAGTCCGTCAATACCGAGGCGCGCAGCTGCTGGATCGCCGGCTTCTCGTTCGGCGCCTGGATCGGCATGCAGCTTCTCATGCGGCGGCCGGAGATCGAAGGCTTTATCTCGATCGCCCCGCCGGCCAACCTTTACGACTTTTCGTTCCTGGCGCCCTGCCCGTCGTCCGGCCTGATCATCCATGGCGACAAGGACGCCGTGGTGCCGCATCGCGATGTCACAAACCTCGTCGAGAAGCTGAAGACGCAGAAGGGCATCGTCATCGAGCAGAAGATCGTTCCCGGCGCCAACCACTTCTTCGACGGCAAGGTCGAGCCGCTGATGCAGTCGATCAGCGGCTATCTCGACAAGCGGCTCGGCAAGACCGGGCGGGCAAATAGCGCGGCGTAATTCAATCGCGCCTTGTCGCGGCCGCGCTTGCAATCGGCGCGCCCCGGTCGTTCAATGGGTTCAACGAGAACCCAAAATGGAACGGATCGGGGGGACTATCATGCGTCACAGGCAATTTATTGCCGGCTGTTTGGCCATCGCGGCCGCTGGCCTCGTCACCGGCGTAAGCGCGGGCAGCGCCGCCGCTCAGGACACCATCAAAATCGGCATCGTCGTCCCGATGACCGGAACGTCGGGCGCGGTCGGGCGGGAAATCTCCGATGCCACTCACCTCTATATGGCCCAGCACGGCGACACCGTCGCCGGCAAGAAGATCGAGCTCATCGTCAAAGACGATCAGAGCGTGCCCGACAATGCCAAACGGCTGGCGCAGGAAATGGTCGTCAACGACCACGTCAATTTCCTCGGCGCCGGGCTGACGCCGAGCGCCATGGCGATGGCGCCGATCGCCACCGAGGGCAAGGTTCCGACCGTGATCATGGTGTCGGGCACCTCGGTCGTCACCGAAAAGTCGCCTTATTATGTGCGCACCAGTTTCACGCTCGGCCAGCAGTCCGGCATCATCGCCGATTGGGCGATTCAGAACGGCAGCAAGAAAGCCGTGATGATCCTGTCCGATTGGGCGCCCGGCGCCGAGGCCGGCAAGGTCTTTGCCGCCAATTTCACAAAGGGCGGCGGCCAAGTTCTCGATATGCTCAAAGTGCCGCTCGCCAATCCGGACTTCTCGCCGTTCCTGCAGCGCGCCCACGACTTGGCGCCGGATACGCTGTTCGTCTTTGTCCCCGCCGGCCAGGCCGGGACTTTTGCCAAGCAATTCGCCGAGCGCGGCCTGGAAAAGACCGGCATCAAGCTGGTCGGGCCGGGCGACATCGTCGATGACGACGATCTGCCGACCACCGGCGATACGCTCTTGGGCGTCGTCACCGCGGGAATCTATTCCGCGGCGCATCCCTCGCAGCTCAACAAGGATTATGTGGCGGCCTACAAAAAAGCGACCGGCCATCGCGCCAATTTCATTTCGGTCGGCGGCTATGACGGCATGCATCTGATCTATGCCGCGCTCAAAGCCACCAACGGCAACACCGACGCCGATGCGATCATCGGCGCGATGAAGGGCATGAAGTGGGAGAGCCCGCGTGGCCCGATCTCGATCGATCCGCAGACGCGCGACATCGTGCAGAACGTCTATATCCGCAAAGTTCAGATGGTGGGCGGCGAGCCTTGGGCGATCGAGTTCAAGACGTTTCCGGCGGTGAAAGACCCGCTCAAGGAAGCGGCCGCCGCCGCGAAATAGACGGCGCGAGGGGCATTCATGCGGGGCGTGACCTTTCTCGGCGAGCGCAAGCTGCAGCTCGCCGAATTTCCCGACCCGACTCCGGGACCGCACGACGTCGTCGTCGCGGTGAAGGCGTCCGGCATGTGCGGCAGTGACCTGCACCCCTACCGCGCAACCGGCGGCTCACCGTCGCACGGTCTCGGCAAAGCGTCCGGGCCGGTCATTGCCGGCCACGAACCCTGCGGCGTAGTTTCCGCCACCGGCAGCGCCGTCGACGACCGCATCGTCCGTGTCGGCGCCCGCGTCATGGTGCATCACTATGGCGGCTGCGGCACCTGCCGACACTGCCGGACCGGCTGGACGCAAATGTGCGACGCCGGCAGCATTGTCTATGGCAGGACGGCCATGGCGCGCATGCGCCGTATATGAAAGTACCGTCCTATACATTGGTGCCGCTGCCGGACGAATTGTCGTTCGCCGCCGGCGCAGCGATCTCCTGCGGCACCGGCACGGCCTATCAGGCGCTGCGGCGAATCAATCTCGCCGGCGGCGACAGCATCGCGATTGTCGGCCAGGGCCCGGTGGGCCTTTCGGCGACGCAGTTCGCCGTGGCGATGGGGGCGCGCGTCATCGCGCTCGACGTCGGCACTGAGCGGCTTGCGCGCGCCAAGGAATTCGGCGCCGACGCGCTGATCGATCCGGGCAGCAATGACGCTTCGGCCGCGATCAAGGACCTGACGCACGGCTTGGGCGCCGATTTCACGCTCGATACTTCCGGCACCGCCGCCGGACGCCTCGTCGCGGTGCGCGCCGCACGCAAATGGGGCACCGCCTGTTTCGTCGGCGAAGGCGGCGACGTCACCATCGAGGTCAGCCCCGACATGTTGCGCAAGCAACTCACTATTGTCGCATCGTGGACTTTTTCCACGACCATCCAGGCCGATTGCGCGCGCTTTGTCGCCGACCGCAAGATCGACGTCGACCATTTGTTCACGGACCGCTGGCGGCTCGACCAAGCCGACGAGGCCTACCGGCTATTCGATCGGCAGACCAGCGGCAAGGGCGTTTTTCTGATGCAGTGAGTTTACGGCTTCGCCAGCACGCCGCCGCTCAGTGGGCGCGGCGCGCCGGTGGTACCGGGGAACGTGATCGGCAGGCCGCGCAGGCTGCGCACGGCGAGATAGGCGAAGGCCTGCGCCTCCAGGGAATCGATCGACCAGCCGACCTCGTGGGCGGATTCTATGCGCGCGGGCTTGAGCCGCTCCGCGAGCATGCGCATCAGCGTCGGATTGCGTGCGCCGCCGCCGGCGACGATCCAGGTCGCAGGCCTGCGCGGCAGATGCGGCACGATACCCGCCACGGCTGCCGCGGTGAGTGCAGTGAGCGTTGCCGCGCCGTCCTCGATGCCGATGCCGTCGAGCGTGTCGCCGACAAAACCGCGGAAGTCATTGCGGTCGAGCGATTTCGGCGGCGGCAACGCAAAAAACGGATGCGCCAATAGCCGCTCGATCATGGCAGCGTCGATCCCACCGGCGGCCGCCGCACGGCCGTCGGTATCGAGCGGATGCCCGGTGCGCAAACGCAAGAAATCGTCGAGCAGAGCGTTGCCCGGTCCAGTATCGCAGGCAATCAGATCCTCGCCGTCGATATAGGTCACGTTGGCGACGCCGCCGATATTGAGTACCGCAATCGGCGGCGCCAACTCCAAACGCCGCGCCAGCGCCCGATGATAGATCGGCGCCAACGGCGCCCCCTGCCCGCCGGCGGCGACGTCGGCGGCGCGAAAATCGTAGACCACTGGAATGCCGAGCCGCGCCGCCAAGGTGGCGCCGTCGCCGATCTGCAGCGTTAGCCCGCGCTCCGGCCGATGCAGCAGCGTCTGGCCGTGAAAGCCGACCGCCGCCACGCTGCCGGCTTGCAGATCGTTGGCGCCGAGGAAGGTTTCCACCGCTTCGGCGTGTGCGTCGTTCACCAGTTGCTCCGCCTCGGCGACGAGCCCCGGCCGCGCCGTGCGCTCGGTCAAGTTCGCCGCGGCGGCGGTGGCGCGGCGTAAGAGCGTGCGCTCGGCTTTGCTGTAAGACCGGCAGGCGGTGGCGCCGAATTGTGCGATCCGCTCGCCGTCGGTATCGATCAAGGCGACGTCGACGCCGTCTTGCGAGGTCCCGCTCATCAGCCCGATCGCCAGCACCGAAGTCTCGGGCGAGGCCGCCGCCGGCAGGTCCAGTGCCATTTGTTCGGACATCGAAATGCCTTCCGGCCACGTTCTTTGAATCGCCGTCGAGACCTGTTACACCAGCCGCGCCGCCACGGCGAGCCGCCGCGCGCCGCGGCCGTTCCACCAATCTAGCCGGACATCGATGAGCACGTACAAGTCCGATTTTCTCAAGGTTCTTTCCGAGCGAGGCTTCATCCATCAGGTCTCCGAGCCCGACGCATTGGACGCGCTGGCACGGTCGTCAACGTTGACCGCCTATATTGGTTTCGACTGCACCGCGCCGTCGCTGCATGTCGGCTCGCTGTTGCCGATCATGCTGCTGTACTGGCTGCAGCAGACCGGTCACCGGCCGATCGCGCTGATGGGCGGCGGCACCACGCGCGTCGGCGATCCGTCGGGCAAGGATGAAAGCCGGCGGCTGCTGACCGATGAGGCCATCAACGACAACCTCAAAGGCATTCGCGCCATCTTCACCAAATTCCTGAAATTCGAAGATGCCGGCGGCAATGCGGTCATGGCCAACAATGCCGATTGGCTCAACACGCTCAATTATATCGACTTCCTGCGCGACGTCGGCCGCCACTTTTCCATCAATCGGATGCTCGCTTTCGATTCGGTGAAGCTGCGGCTCGAGCGCCAGCAGGAATTGTCGTTTCTCGAATTCAATTACATGATCCTGCAGGCCTACGATTTCGTCGAGCTCCATCGCCGTTATAGCTGCGTCCTGCAGATGGGCGGCTCCGACCAATGGGGCAATATCGTCAACGGCATCGATCTCGGCCGCCGGCTGCAC
>JBAQAB010000008.1:0-2974 GCA_049285535.1 Xanthobacteraceae bacterium | reverse complement strand
GCAGCAGGCCGCCGCGCTGGGACCGCCGGCACCGCCGCTGCGCGCCGCGCTGGCTTCGGCCTATGCGTTGATCGGCGAGCGCGCGCAGAGCCGCGAGCAGTTTGAATTGCTCAAGCAGGCGGCCGATCCCGTCGCGCTGGAGCAGCTGCTCGACGCCGCCAAGACTCATCAAGGCTCGCGGTATTGGCAAGGATTGCGCCTCGCCGCGGGCGACACGTTCTGAGCAAGAGATTTTTTTTAGAATTTTTTAATTGCCGGCGCGGTTGCGTGCCGCAAACCACGTTTCTTTCACGCTTGGCTCACGCCGGCCTCACGCCGGCCGTCGTAGCACCCGGTCACGCGCCTTAAGCGCGAACCGGGAGATCGCCATGCCCAAGCTGATCTGGGTCGCCGCCTTAGCCTTGCTCGTTACCGCGTCAGGCCCCGCGCTGGCGCAGACCGCATGCCAGCAACGCTGCATCGGCAACTGTTCGGGAAAGGGAAATATGTGCCTGAACAAATGCGAGACGCGCTGTGCCATCTATGGCACCGCCAAGCGCGGTTGACGCAGGAGCTAGGCCGCGAAGCCGACCCGAGCCAATCGCCTACCAGCCGTCGGCCTTGCATCGGACTGGGGATGACGGGTTGCGCGGGTCGCACTGGATGTAGTCGCCGCCGGGCGCGTTGACCAAAGTGACGCTGGCATCCAGGTCCTGACCGGCAGTAGCGTCATATGGCGCGTTGCGGCCGCGGCCCGATGTCAGCGCCGCCGGCGTCGCGGCCATGAGGAGTACCGCAGCAAGCAGAAGCCTATTCATAGTCCGCTCTCCATTATCCCGACGTCAGCTTTGGCTGGTCCGTCAGGACTGTTTCAACTCCTCAGGTCGCGTTTCCTCGCCGAACCGACCACGCCGAAAAATGGCAACGCGTCACGCTCATGCAAATCGCATTTTCGCGATTGCGTTGTGATCGGACATTCGACCCTCGCAGTGCCTTTCACTAAGGTACTAGAATGGTTAAACTTAAGCAGATTGAGATGAGGGAGCTTGCTGTCATGAACCACGCAGCCAACGATCCAAATCAGGATGAAGCCGACGCGGTCATTCTCAACGTCGATATCGACGACGTGGTAATTGAAGTGGCGGCGTCAGGCGTCGGAACAATCCCGACTGCGTCAGTCAATATGGTGCCGCCGAACTGCTGCGTGCAGCATCCCGCGCGCAAGGCGGAGTAGGGCGGCCAAAATCGCGCCTATGCCCGATCGTCGCCGTAAGCGCCAGCCGCTCCCAATTCGGACAGGCGGCGCTCACGATCGGCAATCTGCTGCTCGGTCAAATCGGCAAAGCTGCGGAATCTGCGGTGCGCGCCGGCATCGGGATAGAAAAAAGTGGGGCTATAGATGCCGCGAAGTTGCGGCGATGCGAGATCGATCCAGCGCAGGTCCAAGGAACCGACCAGCCAGGCGATGCCCGGAACGAAAACCAGCAATGCGCCGACGAAGACAACCGCATAGAGCGTATCGAACAGGAATAGTCTGATCGCGCAGGTCAGGGCGCCAATCGCCAAGAGCAGCATCACCGCGATGCAAAAGGCCTTCAAGATCCGTGCCATTCGGCCATATTGATCATAGCGGCCGCGCAACAGCGCAAGCTCTCGTTTGGTCTGCTCGATTTCCGCGTCGCGGTCCATTGCCTGCGCCCCAATTTGAGATCATCGTCGATCATTGGGATAGCGACGCGGCAAGAAAGTTCAAACAGGCGACCTTAGTTCGACGCCCGCCGCATGGCGCTCCAGGTGCCGTAACAGGTATTGCCGCCGGCGCTCCAGTGGCCGTAGCCCGTTGTGCCGAAGAGCCAGCCATAGCCGGTGGCGTTCTGGCCGCCTTTGCTTACCATCACCGCGATGGCGCCGCTCGACACCACGACGCCGGAAATCTGATAGCTGAAATCGTTATCGGCCTGGCGGATCTGGCCGCCGACAATGCGCGCCGGATAACGGTAGCTCGGATCGCAAGGTCCGGCCTGGGTGCGGATCGCGACGCTCCACAGCCCGTCATAAGCGTGCGATCGCGGGTACTTCTTTGATGCGGCGGCGGACGGCGTCGCTGCGATGGCCGCCAGCGTTGTCGCAATGGCTATTGCCGAAACAACTCCTCCTACTCTGCTCATGTGATCGCTCCCGGTTGTGCAATGTCGTTTCCTTGCTATTTGGGGTCCGTCGCCGGCGGCGCCGGATAGGGCGGCGGCGTAGTGGCAAATGCGGCGGCGCTTTTGCCCTGCGCGAAGCCGACGTCGAACAATGCCTTCATGTAATTTGGATCGAACGGGCCGCGGCTCGGCGCGTTGAAATCCGACGGAATGGTGGCGGCATTAAAACCGACGCCTGAATTCTTGGCCGCCACATAAGTGCGGTCAAGCATCAGCCGCAGGTCGACCTGAACCGCCATGCCGACCGCTTGCGAGAGAATCATCGGGGTCGCGCGGTCGACGACCTGAAAGTCCGGCTGCAGGCCGCTGTTGACCACGATGTAAAGCTGGCTTGCCGGAATCCGGTCGGTGCTGTTGCTTGCCAGCATGGCGGGCGGCGCGACAAAGAACTGGCCGCCGACGCCGCCGTCGACGTGCATTTCGGCAAAGTGCTTGCCGTTGCCTTCGACGTCGATCAGCACCGGTGGAAAGGCGCCGGGAATGCTGCCGGAAGCCAAGAGCACGGCACGGAACAGATTGAGCGCGGCGTCGCCGCCAGTCTTGTCGCTCGCGTGTGCGGCGATGGCGCCCATGTTCCAGACCACCGAGCGCTGGGCGTCGAGATCGGTGGTGACGACGAACAGCCGCCGCCCGGCCTGATAGCCGGCGGCGACGTCGGCGAGCAATTGCGGCGTGATCTGTTTGGCGATGAGATCCTTGAGCGGCCAGGAATCGACGAAACTCTCGCCGGTCGAACCGACCTCGAAAATATCCGCCGACGTGATCTTGGTGTAGGCGTCCTTCAAGGC
>JBAQAB010000007.1:0-7001 GCA_049285535.1 Xanthobacteraceae bacterium | reverse complement strand
GTTCTGGATCGGGCTCGTGCTCGTCATCATCGTGCTGGTCGGCCGTGGCCGGGTGGAGGGCTGGATCGCCGCCGCGCGCGGCTCCGTGACGCGGCTCGGTGGCCGCGCCTGGTCGCGAATCCGGCCGCGTTCCGCCGCGCTCGGCAGCGCGATCGACGGCCGCTGAAGGATTTGCTCAACGATGCCGATCCTTAAAACCATCGGGTTGGAAAAGCGCTTCGGCGGCATCCTGGCCGCGCAGAACGTCAATCTGGCCGTGGAGAAGGGCGCGCGCCACGCGCTGATCGGGCCGAACGGCGCCGGCAAGACCACCGTGATCAATCTGCTCACCGGCGTGCTCAAGCCGACCGCCGGCCGCATCATGCTCGAAGGCCGCGACATCACCGACGCGGCGCCGCATCAGCGAGTGCGACTCGGGATGGCGCGCACCTTCCAGATCAATCAACTGTTCCTCGATCTCACGCCGCTGGAATCGATCGGCCTCGTGGTCTCCGAACGGCTCGGCACCGGGGCCGACTGGTGGCGCGTGGTCGGCTCGAAATCCGTCGTCACCGACGAGATCGTCGAAGTCGTCGAGCGCTTCCGATTGACCGACGTCATGCATGAGCGCGCCGCGATCCTGCCCTACGGTAAGCAGCGTTTGCTGGAAATCGCGCTGGCCTTCGCCTGCCGGCCGCGCGTGCTTCTGCTCGACGAGCCGGCCGCCGGCGTGCCGGAAGCCGAGCGGCACGAGCTTCTCGCCACCATCGAAGCGCTGCCGGCCGAGGTCACGGTGCTGCTGATCGAGCACGACATGGATCTCGTGTTCTCCTTTGCTAACCGCATCTCGGTACTGGTCAATGGCACGCTGTTCGTCGACGGCGCGCCGGAGGACGTGGCGCGCGATCCGCGGGTCAAGGCGGTCTATCTTGGCGAGGAGCTCGATGCCTGATCTCCTCACCGTCGAGCAGTAGTCCGCCGGCTATGGCGAAGCGGTGGTCCTCTCCGGCGTCTCGCTGTCGCTGGTCGAAGGCCAGGCGCTGGCGCTGCTGGGGCGGAACGGCATGGGCAAGACCACGCTGATCAATTCGATCGTCGGCGTCACCCGCTATTTCTCCGGCACGATCACGCTCGACGGCGCCGACATCACCAGGCTGCGTCCCGATCAGCGCGCTCATCGCGGCATCGGCTGGGTGCCGCAGGAACGCAACATATTCAAATCCCTCACCGTGCATGAAAACCTCACCGCCGTCGCGCGACCCGGCCGCTGGAGCACCGACAAGGTCTATGAGCTGTTTCCCCGGCTGCAAGAGCGCCGGCAGAATCTCGGCAACCATCTCTCGGGCGGCGAGCAGCAGATGCTCGCGGTCGGCCGCGCGCTGGTGCTCAATCCGCGCGTCATGCTGCTCGACGAGCCGCTTGAAGGGCTGGCGCCGATCATCGTCGAGGAACTGCTCGGCGGGTTGCGCCGCATCATCCGCGACGAAGGCATGTCGGCGATTCTGGTGGAGCAGAACGCCAAGAAAATCCTCGGCGTTACCAACCACGCCATCATCCTTGAACGCGGCGCCGTGGTGCACGCGGCCAACAGCGCCGCGCTCGCCGCCGACCGCGCCGCGCTGGAAACCCATCTCGGCGTCACCGATCACGGGCCGCGGCGGAGCGGGCGGGCGCGACAGACGTCCTGATCGTTGTTCCGGCCGCCGTTCGCCGTGTTAGTTTTATTGCGCGAGACGATGCGCAGTTAAGAAGTGTCTATTCGATGCAGCTCGAGTTCATCACGGTCGATGTTTTCACCGAGCGAGCCTTCGGCGGCAATCCGCTTGCCGTCATCCTCGACGGCCGCGGCGTCACGACCGCGCAGATGCAGGCGATTGCCGCCGAGTTCAATCTTGCGGAGACGACTTTCGTGCTGCCGCCGCGCGATGCCGCGCACACCGCCGAGGTGCGCATCTTTACGCCGCGGGCCGAGATGCCGTTCGCCGGCCACCCCAATGTCGGCACCGCTTTCGTTCTGGCGCGTGAGGGCGAAGGCAAAGGCCGGCCCGTCGGCGAGCCGCTCATCTTCGAGGAGAAGGCCGGCCTGGTGCGCCTCGATTTGATCAGAGACAGCGCGGCCGTTGTCGGCGCACGCCTTGCCCCGCAGCAACCGTTGACGCGCGGCGACGACATCCCGCCCGATATCGTTGCGGCGGCGTGCTCGCTCAAGGTGGCCGATATTGAAACGGTAAACCATGCGCCCTGCATCGCTTCCTGCGGCGTGCCGCTCGTGTTCGCGGAGCTAAAGATGCGCACGGCGCTCGCCGCGGCACGGCCGCGCACGGATATCTTTGCCGAACGTCTTCCGATGGACCGCGCCACCGGCATCCTGCTTTACGTCAAAGATCAAAGCGGCGGCTTCGATCTGCAGGTGCGCATGTTCGCGCCGCTTTACGGCGTGCCCGAGGACCCGGCCACCGGCAGCGCCAATGTCGCCCTCGTGGGGCTGCTCGCCAGTCTCCGCCCGGAACGCGATGTGTCGCTGGAACTGCGTATCGCGCAGGGCGTCGACATGGGCCGGCCAAGTCTTCTCGCGGCCGAAAAGCGGGACGGCAAGCTTACGGCGCTGTCGATCGGCGGCCGCTGCGTGATGATGATGCGGGGAACGCCGGAGCTGTAGGGCTTCGTTCTTTGCCGGGCAACGCCGCTTTATTGTGATTCCGCCGCCTGCTTGGCCTTGGCGATCACAGCCGGTGGCGTCGCATAGACTTCGTTGACGAGCTTCTCGACCTCTTCGCCCGACACCGGATTGATCTCAAGCTGCATCTTGTCGGCTTCAGCTAGAAAGTCCTTGTCCTTCATGGTGTCCATGAAAGCCTGGCGCAGCACCGCGACGCGGTCCGCCGGCACATTGGGCGGTGCGACAAAGGGCCGGCCCATGACGTTGCGAGCGAACAACATCTTGAGGATTTGCCGCTGCTCGTCGGTCTTGGCGAAATCCATCGCCAACGGCACGTCGGGCAGGTCTGGATGTTTGGTCAAGGAGAGCTGCACCAGGACGATCATGCGCCCGTCGGTAATCCAGGATTTGTGCGTCGACAGCACGCTCGACCACGACCAGCCGCAGCGGCCGGCCACCTCGCCGCGCTCCATCGCCAGCACCACGTCGTTGCCGCCGGGATAGCCCTGCACGATCTTGAAATGCGTGCCGAGCACGGCGTTGAGCACGCGCGGGAACTGATCGGTGTCGGAGCTGGCGCCAGTGCCGCCGACGGTGAGCTCCTTGGTGAACAGGTCCTGGAAGCTGGTGATCCCGGAGCTTTTCATCGCCACGCAGACGCTGACCTCGTTATTGGCGCTGCCGAGCCAGTTCATCTTGTCGGCGTTGAACGCGTCGCCCTGGCCGAGCAGCAGCGGATCGAAGGCGATGCCGCGCCCGAAGGTGGCCATTGCGGTGCCGTCCTGCGGCGCGACGCGATAGAGATAATTGGCCAGCCGCAAACTGCCGGCGCCTTCCATGTTCTGCGGCACTATGGTCGGATTGCCGGGAATGTGCGCGCCCATGTGGCGGGCGATGACGCGGGCATAAAGGTCATAGGCACCGCCCGGCGAATAGCCGATGTACAGGTTGATGGTGCGGCCTTTATAAAAATCGCTCGCACCCTGCGCCAGCACGATCGCCGCCGACGCGACGATGAATAACACCGCGCCAAGCCCCGCGCGCACAAACCCAATTTCCCGGACGCCCATGGATCTCCTCGAACTGCGTTGCCGTCCCGTGCCGGCGGTGGCCTCGATGCGTGCCTGCCGACTTTATCCCTCGTGCGTCACCTTACCACGGGCTTGACGGCTTTGCAGGTTTCGGGCGCGATGGGCCGCGGGAGCAGGGAAACGCGATGCAGCCGGATATGATCGCCAGCGCCGTACACGCGCTGCACCTGCTCCTTGAGCCGGCCCGGCTCATGTTTCTGTTCCTCGGCGTGCTGATCGGGCTCGCCATCGGCGTGTTGCCGGGGTTGAACGGCATCGTCGGCATGGCGATGCTCATTCCCTTCACTTACAACCTGGACGAATACACCGCCTTTGCACTCCTGCTCGGCATGGCGGCGGTGATCACCTCGTCGGATTTCATCACCGCAGTGCTGTTCGGCGTGCCCGGCCATGTCGGCGCCGCCGCGACCGTGATCGACGGTCATGCCATGGCCAAGAAGGGCGAGGCCGGCCGCGCCTTCGGCGCAGGGTTCGCCTCGTCGCTCGCCGGCGGCATTGTCGGCGCCATCGTGCTCGCGGTCAGCATCCCGATCCTGCGCCCGATCATGCTTTCGATCGGCTCGCCGGAACTGCTCGCCTTCACGCTGTTCGGCATGTCGATGGTGGCGACCTTGTCCGGCCGCGCCCCGCTCAAAGGGCTGACTGCAGCGGGGTTGGGCTTGATGATCGCCATGGTCGGTTCGCGCGCGCAAAGCGGCACGCTGCGCTGGACCTTCGACTGGCTTTATCTGTGGGACGGCGTGCCGCTTATTCCGGCGACGCTTGGCATCTTCGCGCTGCCGGAGCTCGCCGAGCTTGCGGTGTCGCGCAAGCGCATCGCCGGCGACAACGCGCCCAACATCAATCTGTCGAGCCAGTGGGAAGGCGTGCGCGACGTGGCGCGGAACTGGTGGCTGGTGCTGCGCTGTGGCGTGCTCGGCGTCGGCTTGGGCGCCATACCGGGCATTGGCTCGGCGGTGATCGACTGGATCGCCTACGGCTACGCCCAGCGTACAGAAAAAAACTCGGGGACCTTCGGCACCGGTGACGTGCGCGGCGTTATCGCGCCGGAAAGCTCGAACAACGCCAAGGAAGGCGGCCATCTGGTGCCGACCATCGCCTTCGGCGTGCCGGCCGGCGCCTCGATGGCGATCCTGCTCGGGGCATTCCTGATGCACGGGCTCACGCCGGGTCCCGATATGCTGACCAAGCATCTCGATTTGACCTACATGATCGTGTGGAGCCTGACGCTGGCGCATGTCATGGGCGCGATCATCTGTCTTGCCTGCAGCCGCTGGCTCGCCCAGATATCGCGCATCCGCCCGGAGATCCTGCTGCCGGTCATCATCGCACTGGTGTTCGTCGCCGCGTTCGAGGGCGAGCACGATTGGGGCGATCTTTATTTGTTGCTCGGCTTCGGCATTGTCGGCTGGATCATGAAGCGGCTCGGCTGGCCGCGGCCGCCGATGGTGCTCGGCATCGTGGTCGGCGGCATTTTCGAGCGCTACTTGTTCATCTCGACGCAGCTTTACGGCTGGGGCTGGCTATTGCGCTGGCCGGTCCTGGCGATCCTCGCCTGCGTTGCCTGGGTGCTGTACCGGCCGCTGTCGCAGATCGTCACCACCTTGATCACGCAATTTCGCGCGGTCGGCGGCCGCCGGCCGCAGTTCGGTGCAGCGCCCGCATTCTCGCTCGCCGTTATCGCGTTGATCGTTGCCGCAATTCTGTCGTCGACCGATTGGCCGCATGACGCCAAGATCGTGCCGCTCACCGCTTGCGGCATGGCGCTCACCGCCGCGGTCCTCAATCTCGTCAACGAGTTGTTCGGCCGCGAGCAAACAATGTTCGCCCATGTCGACTCTGGCTTGCAAATGGAAGCCGCCGATCCCGGCGTCAAGGTCGGCACCCATATCAGTGCCCACGTCGACGACCTCGGCGTGGCGGATGATGTGGCGCGGTGGCGCGCTGTCAGTTTCTTTCTCTGGCTGGCGGGGTTCATCGCGCTGGTCTGGCTGATCGGGTTTATCCCCGCCATCGCAGTCTTCGTGTTCGCGTATATGCGCTTCGGCTTCGGCGAGCCGTGGCTGCCCTCGCTCGGCTACGCCGCGGCGACGACCGTCATCTGCACCATCGTCTTTCACTGGGCGCTGCAGGTCGCCTGGCCGCCATCGCTGCTCGGCGACGTATTCCCCGCATTGCGCGCCGCGACACGGTTGATCTGAGTCACTGCCCCAAGATGGCGGCGGCCTTTTTGGTTACGTCCGCCGGCGTCTGATAGATTTCCTTGACCAGCGCATCGAGCTCCTCGCCGCCCACCGGATTGATCTCGAATTGGCCTTTGGCGGCGTCGTCGAGGAACGCCTTGTCTTTCATGGTCTCGTCAAAGGCCGTGCGCAGCGCCGTGACGCGATCGGCAGGCACACCGGGCGGCGCCGTAAACGGCCGTCCCATGACCTGCCGTGCAAAGATCAACTTGAAGATCTGGCGCTGCTCGGTGGTCTTGGCCAAATCCATGATCAGCGGCACGTCGGGCAGGTCCGGGTGCTTGGACAGCGACATCTGCACCAGCACGACGATCTTTTTGCTGGTGATCCAGTCCTTCCGCGTCGTCACGATGCTCGACCACGACCAGCCGCAGCGGCCCTGGACCTCGCCGCGCTCGAGCGCCAGCGTGATGTCGTTGCCGCCGGGATAGCCGGTCACAATCTTGAACTTGGTGCCGAGCTCCGCGTTCATCAGCGCCGGGAACTGATAGGTGTCGTCGCCGACGCCGGTCGAGCCGATGGTCAGGGGTTTGGTCAGCACGTCGTCGAAGTGCGTGATGCCGGACGATTGCAGCGCGACGCAGACGCTGACTTCGTTATTGGCGCTGCCGATCCAGGAAAATTTCGAGGCATCGAATTGCGCGTTTTTCTCGTTGAGCAGCGGATCGAAGGCGGCGCCGCGGCTGATGGCGCCGATCACGGTGCCGTCGCGCGGAGCCGCGGCATAGAGGTAATTGGCAAGCCGCAGGCTGGCGGCGCCTTCCATATTCTTCGGCACGATGGTCGGATGGCCGGGAATATGATCGCCGAGATGCCGGGCCAGCAGCCGTGCGTAAAGGTCATAACCGCCACCGACGCTGTAGCCGATCTCCAGGTCGATCGATTTTCCCGCATAGAACTCGGCGGCGCTCTGCGCCTGCGCTGCCGGGACAGCCAGCGCCGCGAATGCCGCCATAGCCGCAACGGCGGCGCCAACCCAGCGGAGCATCAGGGCCGTATTCCACCTCATCACGCTTTCCCCCTTTGAGC
>JBAQAB010000006.1:0-2613 GCA_049285535.1 Xanthobacteraceae bacterium | reverse complement strand
CAATCTGAATGCCGGCGCCAGTCCGATGAAACAGCACCAGCAGCCATTCGCAAGCAATCCTGATGTGACGGGCGGTCGACTTGTATTCCGCGGCACGCGGATTCCCGTCGATGTTCTATTTGAGAATCTTGCAGATGGTCTATCGCTCGACGAAATTCTTGACGCCTATCCGAACCTCAATCGCGAGGATGCGGTCGCGGCCCTCGAAATGGCCTGCGATACTGTGACCGCTCATCCGTGAGTGCGCGCGTCCTTCTCGATGAAGGAGTGCCACGCCATCTTGCCGAGCCGCTGAAGGCAGCGGGCCTTCTGGTGACCCCATACCCGAATAACTGGAAACAAATTACCAATGGCGAGCTTCTCGCGCTCGCCGACGCGCAGGGGTTCGACGTCCTCGTAACGAACGATAAGAACATGGGTGCACAGCAGAACTTACACGGGCGGCGAATTGCACTCGTTGCTCTGCCCACGAATTTGCGTCGGCAGGTGATGCTGCTTGCGCCAAAAGTCATAGCTGCGATCGGGCGCCAAGCCTGGACAATTCATCGTCATAGAGCCGAATTCGGAACGGGCGCGATGGGCACTGCTATGAGGCTTCAGTCAGCCTAATCAATTCTACGCCGCGGCTTCCTTGCGCGCGCCGGCGAACGCGGGCGCCACCTCGGCCATGAAGCGCGCCATCTCGTCCTTGACCTGACCGTGCGGCTTTTGTCCGACGTTGAAATACAGGATCACTTCGTCGAAGCCGGCCGCCTCGACCTTCTTCAAGGTGTCGATGATGCGCGCCGGTGAGCCGAGCAGCACCGAGTTTTCCGTCAGATCCTCCGCCTTGACCTTGCTCAGCCGCGCGACCATGTCGACGAAATAGCGGTAGCTCGGCGGCGCGGTCTTCGGATCGCCAGGCAAAGCCGGGATGACGCATTCCTGGTAATAGCGGATCTGGCGGCCGCGGGCGGCATCCTCCTCCGTCTTGTTGTCGGCGAAGTGAATGAAATAGCTGCACATCAGCCGATGGGGCTTGGTACCGCGTTTGGCGCAGGTCTCGTGGTAGAGGTCGGACACCTGCTTGAGCCCGCCGAAGCTGAGCGCCGCCGCAAACGGCGCCACGATCAATCCACAGTCCAGCCGCGCGGCGAGCTCGATGGACGGCTTGGAGAACGATCCGACATAGGCCGGGATCGGCTTTTGCACCGGCTTTGGCGTGATGCGCACGTCGTCGAACGAATAATATTTGCCGTGATGCGACATGCGGTCGTTCGCCGCCCACAGCCGCCGCACCACTTCGAGGCCTTCTTCGAAAATACCCTGGTTGTCGTCGAACGAGACGTGGAACGGCTCGTATTCGCGCCGGTCGTAGCCGCGGCCGCAGGCGAAATCGACACGGCCGCCGGACAAAAGATCGAGCGTCGCCCATTGCTCGGCGACGCGGATCGGATGGTGCAGCGGCAGCACCGTGACTGCCGGTGCGAGCCGGATGCGTGTTGTGTTCGCCGCGACATAGGCCAGCACCATGTCCGGGCACGACAGCACGCCGAGCGAATTGAAATGATGCTCGCCGATCCAGGCCGAATGCATGCCGAGCTTGTCGGCATAGAGCGCTTCGGCGGTGATGTCGGCGACGAACTGGTTCGAGGAGCGGGTATTGTTCTCGTAGTGATTGTCGCTCAGCGTGAAGTAGCCGAAGTCCATCTTATCCTCCCGTGGCAGCCGCATCTCAAGCGCGTTTCCACGCAGAATAGTTGAAAATGCATCTGTTGTAAATGCACTAATCCGCCGCTACTCTGCGCCCGACACGGCGGCGGAACATGGCGGCGAAATCACCCTCCAAGCTCGAGCTCGGCGACTATCTGCCTTACCTCGTAAACCGGGTCGGCACCATCATCGCCGACCAGTTCGGCGACGAGGCGCTGGCCGCGCACGGGCTCAGCATCGCGATGTGGCGGGTCATCGCCGTGCTCGCCGGCAGCGGCAGCCATCGTCAGATCGACCTTGCCGAGCTGACCAGCACCGATACCTCGACCCTGTCGCGGCTGGTGTCGCGGCTGGTGCGCATGGGGCTTGTTCTGCGCACGCGCTCCACGAACAGCAATCGCGAGGTCGCCGTCGAACTCTCCGCCAAGGGCACAGCGCTTGTCGACCGCCTCATCCCGGTTGCGCTGGCCTACGAAAAGGCGGCCATCGCCGGACTTTCGCGCGAGGAAACGCTGGTGCTCAAGCGCTGCCTCCGGCGTGTCTATGGCAATATGAAGAGCCGGAGCGTTACTTCGACGCCGGCGGCAAACTATCGAACGCCGTCTCAAGGTCGGCGCTGACGTGGGCTAGCTTGAATCCGAAGCCTCCGCGTGCTCAGTCGACGACCGTACCCGGCGCGGCGTCCTCGAACACCGACACCTCCATCGGCTTGCCGGCGAAGCCGAGCTCGTTCCATCGCGCCGCGACCTGCTCGTACATCGGCCTCGACAGTTTGGTGCGCTTGGAGAATGTCTTGATGTGCCGGTAATCCATGCAGGCGTTGATCAGGGCCTTGGAACCCCATGGGCGGATTTCAGGCGGGTTGAGGCTCGGATCGAGGAAGGTGCTCCAGGTCTCGCGCAAGATGTCGATCGATTGCGC
>JBAQAB010000005.1:0-6791 GCA_049285535.1 Xanthobacteraceae bacterium | reverse complement strand
TTGTCGCTGTCGTAATCCGGAATACGCGTCTGTGGATCGAACACGACGTTTTCCAGGACGGCGCCGAAGCGGTTGGTGGCGTCCCAGATCTGCGGCTCGGCCTCGGCCGAGAGTTTTATGCATTTGGCGTAGCAGCCGCCCTCGAAATTGAAGATGCCCTGCGGCGACCAGCCGGTTTCGTCGTCGCCGATCAGGATGCGGTTCGGGTCGGTGGAGAGCGTGGTCTTGCCGGTGCCGGACAGGCCGAAAAACAGGGCGCTGTCGCCGCCCTTGCCGACATTGGCCGAGCAATGCATCGGCATCACGCCTTGCGCCGGCAGATAGAAGTTCAATGTGGTGAACACCGACTTCTTCATCTCGCCGGCATAAGAAGACCCGCAGATCAGCACGATCTTGCGGGTGAAATCGATCGCCACCATCGTGTCGGAGCCGTCGCGGCCGCCGTGCCGTTTGGCGTCCGGTTTGAACGACGGCATGTCGACGATGGTCATGTCTGGAACGTAACTCGCGAGCTCCGACCCATCGGGACGGATCAGAAGCTGGCGTATGAACAGCGAGTGCCAGGCGTATTCGGTGAACACGCGCGCCTTGATGCGGTATTTCGCATCGGCGCCGCCGTAGAGATCCTGCGCGAACAGCGTCTTGCCCTTGGCATGAGCAAGAAAGTCCGCCAAGAGATTGTCGAAGTGTTCCTTGCTCTGCTTGCGATTGCCGTCCCACCACACGGTGTTTTCGGTGAGCGCATCGACGACGGTGTGCTTGTCCTTAGGGCTTCGGCCGGTGTGATGCCCGGTTTCGGCGCATAGCGCGCCGCCGGCAACGATAGTGGCCTCACCGTTGCGAATGGCATGTTCGTAGAGCGGGGCTGCGGACAGATTCCAGTCCACGCCGGCGAGGTTTTTGAAGCCGAATTTGTCGGCGCCGTAAGCGCCGTTCCTCACACCCGTTTCTTGCACTTCAGCCTCCGCTTGTGACCCGCCTGGCCGCGCGGGAACGCGTCCCGCGACATCCGCCCTTCCTTACTCCCGGCGAGCGGCCGACCCTATATCGAGCATCCTGGCTTCTGCCAAGACCGGTGCGCTCTCAACCTAACCGGAACATACTGGGGTCCAACCGGAAGATGCTTGGGCTGTTCCGGCGCTGCAGTGCAGCAGAGCGAAGAATCGTTTACTTGCCCTCGCTTCTCGCGTTGGCGGCCAAATCCACCACCACTTTGCGCAATTGCTGGGCGGTGGTGACGCGTTGGGCAAAGGCAAGCCGCAGCGTGCGGTCGGCGCAGGCAAGGTCGAGGCCGTCCGGGTCGAGGCCGGTGAGCCGCCACGGGCCGTCCTCAGCGCCGAGAAGTTTTGTGGCGTAGAGCCGCACCGCCTCGGCGTGATCTGCATTCATATGCGCGACCGCGCCCGCTTCTGTGTCGATCAATTCGTCCGCACCGGAGAGGTCCGTCATCACGTCGGCGGCCGTCAGGTCGGCGGCGCGGGCAAAGCCGCCATTGAGATGCGCGGCTACCGCATCGAGCCGCCAGAACGTGAAATCGGCGAAGCCGGCGTAAAGCTCCGATTTTGGATGCCGGGCGAGAAAGCGGCGCCGCAGGCGCGGCTCTGCCGGATCGTCGCGGGACACTCGGACAAAGCTGCCGAGCAACGTCAGGCGGGGATGCGCCAGCGGGTCGCCTTTGCCGGTGGCCGCGAGCAGCACCGAGGCTCGGCCGTCGGTTTCGAGATTGGCGGTGTGGGTCGCCAGCCGCGAGATGAGGATCACCGGCGCGCCGTCGCTGTCGGTTGCGACATTGACCAGCGAGGCGAACGGATGGCCGGTATTGCGGTCGATGGTCGCAAGCGAGCCCGCCCGCGCCGACCGCAATAGGTCCTTGGCGAGCGATTTCGGGTCGAAATCCGGCGCGGGAGCGTTTTCGGGCAGGCGATCCGGCATAAGGCCGGGGAGGGGCCGCGCCGGCTTTCTTTCGGCTGGGGTCGGGTCGGCGTCAGCCATGGTGGGTCCTTGCCTGTCGCTTTGCCTGCTGCCCGGGAGACCTAACCCCCGATGCCCCAGTAATTGCCCCGATTTTGCCTTGTCTGGTCACACTTCCGCCCCCACATGGGGATTCAAAGGCTTGTGGGGCCGGGGCTAGTGAAGCTTGCGGCCGACTCATGTAAAGAAGGCCGCCATGCCGACAATCGCTCTCGTCGACGACGACCGCAATATCCTCACCTCGGTGTCGATAGCGCTCGAGGCTGAAGGCTACCGCATCAACACCTATACCGACGGCGCCTCGGCACTCGACGGCTTTAAAACCGCGCCGCCCGATCTCGCCATTCTCGATATCAAGATGCCGCGCATGGATGGCATGGAGACCTTGCGCCGGTTGCGCCAGAAATCCGACATGCCGGTCATTTTCCTGACGTCGAAAGACGAGGAGATCGATGAATTGTTCGGCCTGAAACACGGCGCCGACGATTTCATCCGCAAACCGTTCTCGCAGCGTCTTTTGGTCGAGCGCGTCAAAGCCGTGCTGCGCCGTGGTCAGCCGAAGGACGGCACCGCGCCGAAGGAAGCCGACAGTAAAGTGCTGGAGCGCGGCCTGCTGCGCATGGATCCGGAGCGCCACACCTGCACCTGGAAGAACGAGCCGGTCACGCTCACCGTCACCGAATTTCTCATCCTGCAGGCGCTGGCGAGCCGCCCTGGCGTGGTGAAAAGCCGCAACGCCTTGATGGATGCGGCCTATGACGATCAGGTCTATGTCGACGACCGCACCATCGACAGCCACATCAAGCGGCTGCGCAAGAAGTTCAAGGCGAGCGACAACGAATTCGATATGATCGAGACGCTGTACGGCGTCGGCTATCGTTTCAAGGAATAACTGCGCCCATTGCGCGCAAAAGGCCGTGGGGCGCTGGGTATTTGGACCGCCAACCATGGCCGCTGACTGGGCGGCTGACGTGCGGTAGTAATAGCGTCCATGCTCGCAAGGTGGCGGAGCATGATTGAAACCCCGGCAGACGACGTGCTCGACCGAACCGCAGAACGCGCAGGGCCCGCCTCCGAAGCCTCGATGGAGGCCGAGCCCCGCCTCGAGAACCTGATCGAGAGCCAAGCCGAGAGTGACGGCCTCGACGAGGCCGAGCTGCGTCCGCAGCCCCGCGGGTTTGCCCGCGTCAGCGATTGGCTGCAGCGCGCCTGGCAGTTCTTCATCACCCAGAGCTTTTCGAGCCTGACCCGGCGCATCGTCGTCCTCAACCTCACCGGGCTGGTCGCCCTCTCCATCGGCATCATCTTTCTTTCGCAGTTCCGCAACGGCCTGATCGACGCGCGCATCCAGAGCCTGCTGGTGCAGGGCGAGATCATCGCCGGCGCGATTGCGTCTTCGGCGACCGTCGAAAGCGATTCCTCGATCACGCTCGATCCCGATAAGCTGCAAAACCTGCAGCCGGGCCAGAGCTACGGTCCCAACGAAGATGCGCTCTACGGCATCGATTTCCCGATCAATCCAGAGCGGGTGGCGCCGATCTTGCGGCGGCTGGTGTCGCCGACCAAAACGCGGGCGCGCATCTACGACCGTGACGGCGTGCTGTTGGTTGACAGCCGCAACCTGTTCGGCCGCGGCGACGTGCTGCGCTTCGATTTGCCGTCGCCGACCGCGGATAAGCCGGGACTGTTCGAACGCGCCTTCATCGCTTTGCGCATGTGGCTCGGCCGCGGCGATCTCCCGGTCTATCACGAGCTCGGCCCCGATGACGGCAAGGGCTATTCCGAAGTGGCGCAGGCCTTGAATGGCCAGAACGCCAGCATGGTGCGGATCAACGAGCGCGGCGACGTCATCGTGTCGGTGGCGGTGCCGGTGCAGCGGTTCCGCGCGGTGCGCGGCGCCCTGATGCTGTCGACGCAGGGCGCCGATATCGACAACATGGTGGAAGCGGAGCGGCTCGCCATCATCAAAGTATTTCTGATCGCCGCAGGCGTCATGATCGTGCTGTCGATCCTGCTCGCCGGCACCATCGCCGAGCCGGTGCGGCGGCTTGCCGATGCCGCCGAAAGCGTTCGCCGGCGCATTCGCTCGCGTGTCGAGATTCCCGATTTCACCCGCCGGCGCGACGAGATCGGTCACCTTTCCGGCACGCTGCGCGCCATGACCAACGCGCTCTACTCGCGGATCGAAGGGATTGAAAGCTTTGCCGCCGACGTGGCGCATGAGCTGAAAAATCCGCTGACCTCGCTGCGCTCTGCGGTGGAAACGCTGCCCGTCGCCAAGACCGAGGAAAGCCGAGGCCGGCTTCTCAATATCATCCAGCACGACGTGCGCCGGCTCGATCGGCTGATCTCGGATATTTCCGACGCCAGCCGGCTCGACGCCGAGCTGCAGCGCCAGGAGGCGGCGCCGGTCGATCTCGCAAAACTGCTGAGCACGCTCGTTGCGGTGGCCAACGAGGTCAAGCGCGATGACGGCGTCAAAGTCACTTTGAAATTCGAAGGCGGCGGCACCCGCGCGTTCCAGGTGCCCGGACACGATTCGCGGCTCGGCCAGATCGTCGATAATCTGATCGAGAACGCGCGTTCGTTTTCGCCGCCCGACGGCACGGTGCGCGTGACCTGCCGGCGGCTGCGCAATCAGATCGAAGTGTATGTCGACGACGACGGGCCGGGCGTGCGCGACGGCGTGCGCGAAAAGATTTTCGAGCGCTTTTACACCGATCGACCGCACCAGGGCTTCGGCCAGAATTCCGGATTGGGGCTGTCGATCTCCAAGCAGATCGTCGATGCGCATGGCGGCTCGATCTGGGTCGAGAACCGCATTGGCGCGCCGGGACCGGACGGCGAGCCGAGCGTGTTCGGCGCCCGTTTCATCGTGCGCCTGCCGGCAATGTGATGGCGGCAACGGTCCATGCCTCCGCCGTGCTGGTCGGCGCGCGGGCGGTGCTGATCCGTGGTGCGTCCGGCGCCGGCAAGTCCCGGCTTGCGCTCGAGCTGCTCGACGCCGCACGAGACGGCCGCCTGCGTTTCGCGCGTCTCGTGGGCGACGATCGGGTTCATCTGGAAAGCGTCAATGGACGACTGCTGGTGCGGCCGGCGCAGCCGCTTGCCGGCCTGATCGAGCTGCGCGGCGTCGGTCTTTTGCGGCGCGACTATGAGCCATGCGCGGTGGTCGGGTGGGTTGTCGATCTCGCCGCCGCGGACGCGCAAAGGTTGCCGGATCGGCAGACCTTCGATCTTCACGGTATCAAATTACCGCGACTCGCCATCGCCACAGGGGCGGCCCCCTTGCCGGCGGTGATCGCGCTCATCACCTCAATGGGCACGGCGACCGCTCCGCAAACCTGCTGATGCGTCCCGGGCCCTTTGATTGGCGATTGGTTAACCATAATGATCAAGACTGCCGCCTGCGACCGGGCTCGTATTGCCGGATAACCGCCGGCCGGGCCGGCAAGGCTGCCGCGCCATAACCGACTTGTTCTACTGCAATGCAGCAACCCTCGGATTTTGCACGGAATGCCTCTTGCGCCGGGGCTTCGGATGGTCAAGATGTGCACCCTTTCGTGCGGTGCACCCGGGACGCGCCCGCGGGGAGTTCCATGATTGGTCTTGTGCTTGTGACCCACGGTCGGCTGGCAGTTGAATTTCGTGCCGCCTTGGAGCACGTGGTTGGACCGCAAGGCCAGATCGAGGCCGTCACCATCGGCCCCGATGACGACGTCGAAGAACGCCGCAAGGACATCATCGAGGCGGTGCGGCGGGTCGACAGCGGCGACGGCGTCGCCATTCTCACCGACATGTTCGGCGGCACGCCCTCCAACCTTGCCATCTCGGTGATGAGCCGGCCCAAGGTCGAAGTGCTGGCCGGCATCAATCTGCCGATGCTGGTGAAACTCGCCAAAGTGCGCGACGAGTGTCCGCTCGCCGAAGCGGTCGCCGCCGCGCAGGAAGCGGGAAAGAAATACGTCACCATCGCCAGCCGGGTGCTTACCGGCAAATGAATGAACCGGCTCATAGCGCCGGCACGCCCGATGCGGGCAGCGCGCCTGCGGGCACGGTCTCCCGGACCTTCGTCATCTGCAACAAGAAAGGCCTGCACGCCCGCGCCTCGGCCAAATTCGTGCAGGCGGTCGAGAAATTCGATGCGGACGTGCGTGTCAGGCGATGCAACGAGAGCGTCGGCGGAACGTCGATCATGGGGCTGATGATGCTAGCGGCCGCGCCCGGCACCTCGATCACGGTCGAGGCGACCGGACCGGAAGCCGCGCAAGTGGTCGAGGCCCTGGCGGCCCTGATCGACTCGCGCTTCGGCGAGGCCGATTGATCGAAAAGAGCGCGATCCGGCAGGTACAAGCCGGACTTCAAAAAAGATCATGCCCGAAGCAGACGTTTGATTTAGGATCGGCCGATGAAACGCGGGGCATCGCGAAGCAAAGCGCCGGCGGGGAAAACATCGGACAAAACGATATCGCGCCGGAATAACCGCCCGAAGGAGATAAAGCAGATGAGTCCCGACTCGACAGTTTCCAAAGGCAGTGCCTCAAAACCCGCCGCGGCCGCCCCTGCGGCGCCTGGCGATGGCGGCCGGCAACCGGCGACCATCCGCTACCTTGATCGCGCCGACATGGTCGAGACCTTCGCCGACTCCATCACCGGTCTGATCTTTGACGGCCAGACGCTGCGCATCGAATTCGGCGTCACCCGCTTCGACGACGTCAAACCCAAATCGGCAATCACCGGGCGCCGCTATCCGGCCTGCCGTCTGGTATTGCCGCCGGCCGCGGCAGTGGACCTGATCAACCGCATGCAGCAGATCGCGG
>JBAQAB010000004.1:0-6038 GCA_049285535.1 Xanthobacteraceae bacterium | reverse complement strand
AACCAGGCGCACTAATTTGTCTCCTTCCAGCGGGACGCGGGAAAGACTGTATGGGCCGCACGGCCGGTTGCAGTCCGAATCAGGTTCCCGGATTAGGGGAACAATATCGCGATGGGTACGTAAAGTCTAATATCCCCATTGCGAACGAAGAACAGATCATGTACAGTGCCTGACATTGCCATTCGCCAGCGGGCCGATGGGATTAAGGGGCGCGGCGCTTCCGTGTCTATCGAATCCCGGCCATAAGGAGCAGGACAATGAGTGCAGGTGCAGCGCTTCGTCTCGTCGAAGGATCGTCCATGGACAAATCGAAGGCCCTAGATGCCGCGCTCTCGCAGATCGAGCGCAGTTTTGGCAAGGGCTCGATCATGCGGTTGGGCAAGAACGACAAGTCGATGGACATCGACGTCGTGTCCACCGGCTCGCTGGGGCTCGACATCGCGCTTGGCGTCGGCGGTTTGCCGCGCGGCCGGGTGGTCGAGATTTACGGCCCGGAATCGTCGGGCAAGACCACGCTGGCGCTGCATGTTCTGGCCGAAGCACAGAAGAATGGGGGCATCTGCGCCTTTATCGATGCCGAACATGCGCTCGATCCGATCTATGCGCGCAAGCTCGGCGTCCAGGTCGACGATCTGTTGATCTCGCAGCCCGACGCCGGCGAGCAGGCGCTGGAAATCGCCGACACTCTGGTGCGCTCCGGCGCGGTCGACGTTCTGGTCATCGATTCGGTCGCGGCTTTGGTGCCGCGCGCCGAGCTTGAAGGCGAAATGGGCGACAGCCAGCCGGGGCTGCAGGCGCGCCTGATGAGCCAGGCCTTGCGCAAGCTCACCGCCTCGATCAACCGCTCCAATACGATGGTCATCTTCATCAATCAGATCCGCATGAAGATTGGCGTCATGTACGGCTCGCCGGAAACCACCACGGGCGGCCACGCCCTCAAGTTCTATGCTTCCGTGCGCCTCGATATCCGCCGCATCGGCGCCATCAAGGAGCGCGAGGAGGTGGTCGGTAATCAGACCCGCGTGAAAGTCGTCAAAAACAAGCTGGCGCCGCCGTTCAAGCAGGTCGAGTTCGACATCATGTACGGCGAGGGCGTTTCCAAGGTGGGAGAATTGGTCGATCTTGGCGTCAAAGCCGGCGTCGTGGAAAAATCCGGCGCCTGGTTCTCCTATGACAGTCAGCGCATCGGCCAGGGCCGCGAGAACGCCAAGAGTTTTCTCAAAGCCAATCCCGAAATCGCCGCTAAGATCGAAGCCGCGGTTCGGCAGAATGCCGGGCTGATCGCGGAAAAGATTCTGGCTGGCGAAGAGAGCGGCGCGGCCGAGGACGACGACGCCGCGGAGGCCTAGCTTCCAACACAGGTTTCCCGGACGCGGTGCAGCGCAATAGCGGTGCACCGCAGATCCGGGAACGTCACAAGCTGAGACCGTCCGTTTGACTGATGGCGATCCCGGGTCGGTAGCGCGCCACTTTTGCTGCGGTGTGCGCTCCGGATACTCTTTGCGACCGGAAAGATTTACGACGAGCGGCGTTCCGCTGTCCACGAGCCGGAGCAGGCGCTCCCGGTCCACATGCCGCCGCCTTCATTGCCGGCGAGGCGGCCGATGCCAGTGGCGCTCTTGCCGCCCGCGCTTACAGTGACGGTAATGGCGCCGGTATCGCCGACTTTGCCGGTGATGGTGAAAGCGGAGTCGCCCGCGTTGACCAGCTGGCCGTTGGAAATGCGGACCGGATAGCGATAGCCAGGATCGCAGTCACCCTTCTGGGTCATCACCAGCACGCTCCAGGTGCCGTCGTAACGCGGCATGGCAAAGCTGGTCGTCGAAGCCAGAGTGGCGCCCGCGGCAATCAACGCGAACAGTGCTTTCCTGTTGGAGATGTCGATCATGGCCAAAGTCCCTGTTATTCCGGCGGAGTGAATTTCCGCACACTTGGTTAATTCCGGAGAGGTGGTGGAGCGTCTTCCGTCCTCGTCCGGTTAGTCGCGTCAGACCGGAAAAGCATACTAAGCAACAAAAGTTCAAATCGAGTTGATGGCGGTCACTAAATTGCCGAATTGCCGCCGCTTTTTCCGTCAAGCTGGGAAAAATACCTAATTCGACAACAACTTAACGGCCGCGATAATCCCGATAAAGAGCTGTGTTTTGCGCCAGTTTCGCCGCATCCTGGCCGGTCCGCGGACCGTTTACGGCCGCGCCGCGGGGATGCACGGATCGTCCAATCAAAGGCCGCACGCTCTCTCACTTTGCCGGCTAGGCGGTCGGAAGTGAGGCCAGATCGCGACCCAGAGCGGCCGTCGCTGCTATTTCTTGCCGCAATTAAATGATGAATGCGGGCGTGATCCGTGGCGGAAAGGCTTCCGCCATCTTCAGCTTCCCCCTGCGGGTCAACAAGAACCCCCGGCGATTTCCCCGCCGGGGGTTTTGCATTTTGCAGGCTGCAACGCGACTGGCCGCTATTTGCCGCGCACCACGTCGGCGTAGTTGGGCGGCTCTTTGAGGAAGCCGCGGTCGATCATCCAATCGACCTTTTCCTGAAACTCGTCGGACCGGTAGGCTTTGACGCCGACGAGCTCCGGCATCAATCCTTGTGCGCGCTGCTCCGGGGCGAGGTCGCGCAGCACCTCATCGCGCGAGCGATGCTCGTTCTCCCGCAGCCATTCGATGGCGCGGTTGAGCGCGCGGCGCAGCTTGGCTGCGGTTTCGTCATCGACATCGGCGCCGGCGACGATGCCGCCGCGCCAGCGCAAATCGGCGATCTTGCGTGCACCGGCCGCGAGCGCGCGGCTTACCAAGGGCTCCATCAGCGCCGCAGCCTCGGTCTTGCCGCTCAGAAGAGCGTCGAGCCGGTCATTGGCGTGCACCAGCGTGATGTCCTCGAAAGGCACGCCCGCGGCCTCGAGCACTTCGATCGCCGCATAGAAGGTGCCAGCATGCCAGGTCACCGCGATCGGCACTTTGCGCAATTCGCTCACCGACTGGATCCTGGAATCCTCGCGCACCATCAGCGCGCCGGTGCGCACCGTGGTGTCGAGCCCGATGATCTTGCCGCCGCCGAGCGATTGTACGCGCTCGATCGCGCCCCATTCGCAGACCGGATAGACTTCAAGCGCGCCCTTCTGCAACTGCGACTCCTTCCAGCGCTCGGAAAAATCGGCGACGCGTCCGGCGACGCCCTTGGGATTGTCCTCATGGTACTCGACGTCAAGACCTTCGGCGGCGAAGAAACCCTGCTCCACAGCCACGCGCCACGGCCGGTCATGCGCGTTGCTGTCGCTCTGCAGACGGATGGTCTTGGTCATTACGGTCTCCGATTGTGTCAACGGATGGCCAGACGCTAGACAAGTCCAGGGGGTCGTTCAACACGCCTGCCGAGAAGCGCCAAGGGACGCTTAGTCGCGGGCCCTTAGTCGCGGCCGTTGTCCGGCTCGATGGGCCCCAGCGGCCGCTGGTCGTTGCCATGTTCGTCATAACCCCGACGGCTGGAATAGAATATCAAGCCCATCAGCCCGAAGCCGACCAACAGCGACAGCACGACGCCCAGCGTCATGAAGATATAGCCGGACGCCGGCATCGGCGGTCCGTCGACCGCCATCCAGGCATACGCGGCGTACCACACCGCCCCTGCCAGGATGCCGAACAGAACCACGACCAGGACGATCGTGCCGAAGCTCCAGCGTCCGGCGTCCAGCTCTGGGTCAGTTGTGGTGGTCGGCTTGAGTGTCGCCTTATCCATGGTTCCTAGATAGGAGCGCGGCGGCCGATTGTCAGCCGCGCGCCCTTTCGGGCGCCACAGGTTTAGGAGGCCATCGCCGCCTGCAAATTGGCGTCGATCTTGTCGAGGAAGCCGGTCGTGGTGAGCCACTTCTGGTCGGGCCCGACCAAGAGCGCCAGATCCTTGGTCATGAAGCCCGCCTCGACGGTGCCGACGGTAACCTTCTCCAAGGTTGCGGCGAACTTCGTCAGTTCCGCGTTGCTGTCGAGCTTGGCGCGGTGCGCGAGCCCGCGCGTCCAGGCAAAGATCGAGGCGATCGAGTTGGTCGAGGTCTCGCGGCCCTTCTCGTGCTCGCGATAATGTCGCGTCACCGTGCCGTGGGCGGCCTCGGCCTCGACCACTTTGCCGTCGGGCGAAGTCAGCACCGAGGTCATCAGCCCGAGCGAGCCGTAACCCTGCGCCACGGTGTCGGACTGCACGTCGCCGTCGTAATTCTTGCAGGCCCAGACATAGCCGCCGGACCATTTCAGCGCCGCGGCGACCATGTCGTCGATCAGGCGGTGCTCGTAAGTGAGCTTCTTTTCCGCGAACTTGTCCTTGAACTCGGCGTCGAACACTTCCTGGAAAATATCCTTGAAGCGGCCGTCATAGACTTTGACGATGGTGTTCTTGGTCGACAGATAAAGCGGATAGCCGCGGTTGAGCGCGTAATTCATCGAGGCGCGGGCAAAATCGCGGATCGAATCGTCGAGGTTGTACATCGCCATGGCGACACCGGCGCCTGGGAACTGGAAGACCTCGCGCTTGATCTCCTTGCCGTCGTCGCCGACGAAAGTGAGATAGAGCTTGCCCTTGCCGGGCACCTTGTAATCGGTGGCGCGATATTGGTCGCCATAGGCGTGGCGGCCGATGATGATCGGCTTGGTCCAGCCGGGCACCAGCCGCGGCACGTTCCGGCAGATGATCGGTTCGCGGAAAATGACGCCGCCGAGGATGTTGCGGATGGTGCCGTTCGGCGAGCGGTACATTTCGTGCAGGTGGAATTCCTTCACGCGGCCTTCGTCCGGCGTGATAGTGGCGCATTTGACCGCGACGCCGATCTTCTTGGTCGCTTCAGCGGCGTCGATGGTGATCTGGTCGCGGGTCTCGTCGCGCTTCTGGATGCCGAGATCGAAATACATCAGGTTGATGTCGAGATAAGGATAGATCAGCTTGTCCTTGATGTATTGCCAGATGATCCGGGTCATCTCGTCGCCGTCCATCTCGACGATGGGGTTTGTAACCTTGATTTTCGCCATGGAGCTTCGATCCGGTTGGAGCGCGGTCGATTGCAGGTTCGGATGGGCAGTGATCAGGCGCGCGCTCGGATAACGCCACCCCGGCAGCGGCGGCGAATCCTATAGCATTGACTTTCTTGCCGTTAAAGCCGCGTTCGCTTGTCCAAGGCCCGCCGCGTTAGAGCGCGGCGAGCGCGGCGTTCAGCGTGGCGCTCGGCCGCATCGCTGCCGATGTCTTGGCGAAATCGGGCAGGTAGTAACCGCCGGTATCGACCGGCTTGCCTTGCGCGCCGATCAGTTCGGCATTGATCTTGGCCTCGTTCTTGGCGAGCGTTTCGGCCAGTGGTTTGAAGCGGGCTTGCAGCTCCGCGTCCTTGGTCTGCGCGGCTAGCGCCTGAGCCCAGTACAAAGCGAGATAGAAATGGCTGCCGCGATTGTCGAGTTTGCCGACCTTGCGCGCAGGATTGCGGTTGAACTCGAGGAACTTGCCGATGGCCGTGTCGAGCGTCTCGGCGAGAACCTGGGCCTTGGCGTTCTTGTAGGTCTGCGCCAGATGTTCGAGCGACGCGCCGAGCGCGAGAAACTCGCCGAGCGAATCCCAGCGCAGATAACCCTCTTGCTGGAACTGCTCCACGTGCTTGGGCGCCGAGCCGCCGGCGCCGGTCTCGAAGAGACCGCCGCCCGCCAACAGCGGAACGATCGACAGCATCTTGGATGAGGTGCCGAGCTCCATGATCGGGAACAGGTCGGTCAGATAGTCGCGCAGCACGTTGCCGGTCACGGAGATCGTGTCCTGGCCTTTGCGGATGCGCTCAAGTGAAAACTTTATCGCTTCGACCGGCGGCAGGATGCGGATGTCGAGCCCCGCGGTGTCGTGATCCTTCAGGTATTTCTCGACCTTGGCGATGACCTGCGCGTCGTGCGCGCGCTTGGCGTCAAGCCAGAATACCGCCGGCGTCCCGGTGAGGCGCGCGCGGCGCACCCCGAGCTTGACCCAGTCCCGGATCGGGGCGTCCTTGAGCTGGCACATGCGGAAGATGTCGCCGG
>JBAQAB010000003.1:0-7591 GCA_049285535.1 Xanthobacteraceae bacterium | reverse complement strand
GCCAGATAGTCGGCAATGGTTTTTGCTTCGGCGGGCGTCGTCGGCGCACCCCAGGAGACCATATCGGCGATGATCACGGGCCAGGCTCGCCGGTCTCGTTTGACGATGGCCACGCGCTCGAGGTCATGGCAAACGCTGCATTGCGTCTCGACCAAATGCTTGCCGGCTCCATCCGGCAGCGTGACCGGCTTGGCCGGGGGAAGATTCATGCCCGGTCCCAGATTGAGCGCCAGGTAATTCACCACGGTCTCGATCTCCGGCTCCGACAACTGCGCCCCACGCAGCACCATATTGTCGACGTAGACGCGCCAGCCGGCGGCGCCGTCGCGGATTTTGGCGATCGTGCCGAGGTAGTGGCATTGCGAGCATGCCACCGCGACCAGATCGCGGCCATCGCCCGGCGGCAAAGGATTGGCATTTTGCGCATGGCTCGGCGCGACGGCGGCGACGATCGAAAGCGCGACGAGAGCTGGCAACGCAGCACGCATGATCACACCTTCCGGGTACGCAGATCGGCAACCGAATACGGCGGATGCCACTCCGACACCGCGCCAAGCCCCTCGCGCTTGATGTGAATGTCGAGCAGATAGGGCCGTCCCTCGACCATCGCGCTTTTGGCGCGAGCAAAGGCGTCTTTCAGACCATCCGGCTCCTTCACCGTCTCGCCTTCGACGCCGAACGCGCCGGCGGCTTTGGCAAAATCGACGTCGGGATCGCCGAGGTAACAGGTCATGTCGCGCGCGGCCTCGAATTGCCGGCCGGCGCCGTTCCAGATGCGATTGCGCTCGTTGTTGTAGCTGTGGTTGTTGAGCACGATCACGGTCACCGGGGCCTTATAGCGCGCCATGCTCCATAACGGCTGCGGCCCCGAGAAGCAGAAGCTGCCGTCGCCGACGACGGACACCACGGGCACGTCGGGCCGCGCCAGCTTGACGCCGAACCCGGCCGCCATGCCCCAGCCC
The DNA here is from genome assembly GCA_049285535.1 of Xanthobacteraceae bacterium. Classification (GTDB taxonomy): domain Bacteria; phylum Pseudomonadota; class Alphaproteobacteria; order Rhizobiales; family Xanthobacteraceae; genus BOG-931. The sequence goes on along the minus strand of JBAQAB010000003.1, from coordinate 6,629 downwards.
AGCACGTTGGGACTGGTGCTGAAATAGGGCTTGTCGTCGCCACCGAACGACATCAGCCCATCCATGGTCTTTCCGGAATCGGCGTCGGTGACATAACAGGTGTCGCGGTCGAGATTGGCCTCGAGCTCAAGGCCGAGCCGCTCGATGCTGACCGGCGTCGAGTCGGCCAAGGCGCGCGCGAGCGCTTCACGCTCGTCGTGCATCTGTTTGGAATAGGCCGCCGTCCGCGCGGCGCGCTCATCGGCGATCGCCTTGAGGCGCGATGCGGTGGCCATGCCGCGGATCGCATCCGCCAGATCGGCCATGGCAAGTCGCAAGTCCGCGACCATGGCGAGATCGACCGGCGCCGAGCGGGCGAGAGCAGTCGGATCAAGCCGGATCGAAATCAATTTGGTGCCGGGCGAAGCGAGTTCGCCGAAGCGGTTACCGAGATTGAGCAGCACGTCCGGTTTGCCGGGATAGCGCATGGTGCGCAGCAGCGCACCGACATAGAGCGGATGCCGGGTCGGAAACGGTTTCGACCAATAGCCAAGGCCGCCGGTCAGGCTCGCGACCGGAGCACCAAGCAATTCGGCGAGATCGGCCAACTCCTTCTCGCCACGGCACCATGTGATGTCGTCGCCAATGCTGATGAGAGGATTTTTCGCCTCGATCAGCATGCGCGCCGCTTTTTCGATGTCGTCCTTGTCGGGACGAATCCGCATCGGCACGTCGAATTTGCTGCGCTCCCACACCTGCGTTTTGGCGCGCTGCTCGAGCGTATTGGTCGGCAGCGACAAGAACACCGGACCGCACGGCGGCGTCGAGGCAAACTTGAGCGCGCGCCGGGTCGTTTCCGCGACGGCCGCGGTCGACTGCGTCTGCCAGAACCACTTGGTGATAGGTTCGGTCATTAGTTCGGGGTGATCGGGCTCCTGCAACTGATCGCGGCCGAGCGAGTCCTGATCGATCGAGGCGACCGCGACCAAAAGCGGAATCTGGTCTTTGTAGGAATTGACCATTTGCGTCATGGCGTTGGGCAGACCGATATTGGCGACGACCACGACGCCGGTGCGGCCGGAGGCGCGTGCGTAGCCGTCGGCCATCGCGATCACGGCGCCTTCCTGGATGCCCTTGATCAAATGAATCTCGGGCACATCGACGAGCGCGTCGAAAATCGGATGATCGCCGGTCGAAGGATTGAAAAAGAGATACTCGACGCCGGCAGCCTTGAGCTGCGCCACGAACAACGCGCCGCCGTTTCCTTCGACGTCATAAATCGCTGACGGCGCGCTTGCGGCGGCGGTCGGGGCGGCGCCCGGTCCGAGCGGGCTCAAATTCTGCGCCACCGCCTTGGCGGCAACGCCGCTCATTCCCAGCGCGCTCAAGCCGGAAACGAGTTGTCTGCGGGATATTCCCTGATCGAGGTAATCCTTGATCAGTTGCTTCATGAGATCCTCCCGCGTAGAGCCTGTTATCGGCTGTCTTTGCACAACATTAGCATGCTTGTTAGCATCAAGCCCACAGTGGACAGACCGACCGAGGGGCGGCCCGGAAATTGCATGTTGACGGGCGGATGAAAGCGTAACGTGTAACGGCATGTCGATCCTCGTCGGGCTTCACCACGCAACCCGCTACACCTACGACCGGCCGATCGGGCTCGGTCCGCAGATCATCCGGTTGCGGCCGGCGCCGCATTGCCGGACGCGGATTCCGAGCTACGCCCTGACGGTGACGCCGGCGCAGCACTTCGTGAACTGGCTGCAGGATCCGCACGGCAATTGGCTGGCGCGCTACGTGTTTCCGGAGAAGACCCGCGAATTCTCCATCACCGTCGACCTGCGTGCCGACATGGAGGTCATCAATCCGTTCGACTTCTTCGTCGAGCCTTATGCGGAAAAGTGGCCGTTCGAATTTGCGGCCGATCTGAAGGAGGATCTCGCCGCGTTTGTCGAGCCGGAGCCGGCCGGGCCGCACCTGAAAGAGTTCGTCCGTTCGATTTCGCGCGCGCCGCGCAACACCGTCGATTTTCTGGTCGAACTCAATCAGCGCCTCCAAGGCATGATCCGCTATCTCGTCCGCATGGAGCCGGGCGTGCAGACGCCCGAGGAAACGCTGGCTTCCGGCGCCGGCTCCTGTCGCGATACCGCGTGGCTCCTTGTGCAGGTCATGCGGCACATCGGTCTGCCGGCCCGCTTCGTCTCCGGCTATCTCATCCAGCTCCGGCCCGACGTGTTACCGATCGAAGGCGCCGCCGGCGCCGAATTCGATTTCACCGATCTCCATGCCTGGACCGAGGTCTATATTCCCGGCGCCGGCTGGGTCGGCCTCGACCCCACCTCGGGGCTGCTCTGCGGCGAAGGCCACATTCCGCTCGCCGCGACGCCGCACTACCGTTCCGCCGCGCCGATCAGCGGCATGGTCGAACCGTCCGAGGTCGAGTTCGGCTTCGAGATGAACGTGACGCGGCTCGTCGAACACCCGCGGGTGACCGCGCCGTTTTCGGAAATCGCGTGGACCGCGCTCGATGCGCTCGGCGAGAAGGTCGATGCCGACCTCAAACGGCACGATGTGCGCCTCACCATGGGCGGCGAGCCGACCTTTGTCTCGGTCGACGATTATCAGTCCGCGCAATGGAACACCGATGCGCTCGGCGCGATGAAACGCGAGCGAGCCGACGAACTGATCCGGCGGCTGCGCGACCGCTTCGCGCCGGGCGGGCTGCTGCACTACGGCCAAGGCAAATGGTATCCGGGGGAGCCTGTTCCGCGCTGGGCCTTCGCGTTGTACTGGCGCCGCGACGGCGTGCCGATCTGGCGCGACGAAAGCCTGGTCGCGCGCGAAGCCGCACCCTACCAGGCGTCGACCGCGGATGCGCGGCGTTTCGCCGAAGGCGTCGCCGCGCGCGCGGGACTGCTGGCTGAGTTCGTGCAGCCGGCTTATGAGGACCCGGTGGACCGGATGCTCAAGCTCGGCCTGATCCCATACAACATCGATCCGAGCGATCCCAAGGGCGACGATCCGCACGAGCGCGCGCGCATCTTGAAATTGTTCGACGATCACCGCGGCGAGCCGAAAGGCTTCGTGCTGCCGCTGCAGCGCTGGACCGCACAGGCCAAACCGGGATGGCTGAGCGAAATCTGGCGCACCCGCCGCGGCAATTTGTTTCTGGCGCCCGGCGATTCGCCGCTCGGGCTGCGGCTGCCGTTGTCATCGCTGCCGGTGCTCGCGGCGGTCGATTATCCGCACCTTGTACCGGCGGACCCGTTCGCGGAGCACCAGCCGCTGTCCGATCCGCGCCTCACCCATCCTATCAGCACGCACGCCATACATGCGGCGACCGGCGCCACGGATTCGCCGCCGCTAGCGCCGGAAACGCTGCTGCCGCAGCGGAGGCCGATCGGATCCGTGGCCGACGACGGATCCACCGTCCCGGTGCGTACCGCTTTGTCGGTCGAAGTGCGCGACGGCCGCCTGTGTGTTTTCATGCCGCCGGTCGAGACGCTCAATGACTATCTCGATCTCGTCGCCACCATCGAAGCGATCGCCGCCGAGCTCGGCCTGCCAATCCACCTCGAAGGTTACGCACCGCCCCCCGACCCGCGGCTCAACGTGCTGAAAGTGACGCCCGATCCCGGCGTAATCGAGGTCAATGTCCAACCGGCGGCATCGTGGCGCGAAGCCATCGACATCACGCGCGGGGTTTACGAGGACGCCCACCGCACGCGGCTCGGTACCGATAAATTCATGCTCGACGGCAGACACACCGGCACCGGCGGCGGCAATCACGTCGTGCTGGGCGGGCTAAATGCCGCCGACAGCCCGTTCCTGCGGCGGCCGGACCTGCTCAAGAGCCTGGTGCTCTATGCGCTGCGCCGGCCGTCATTGTCGTATCTGTTCTCTGGCCTATTCGTCGGACCGACCAGCCAGGCGCCGCGCATCGACGAGGCGCGGCAGGATTTGCTCTATGAGCTTGAGATTGCGGTCGGCAAAGTGCCGCCGCCAAGCGCCCAGGACTGGGTGCCGCCATGGCTGGTCGACCGACTATTCCGCAATATCCTGGTCGACGTCACCGGCAACACCCATCGCACCGAGATTTGCATCGACAAGCTGTTTTCACCGGACGGCCCTACCGGCCGGCTTGGTCTCGTCGAATTCCGCTCATTCGAAATGCCCCCCGACGCGCGCATGAGCCTCGCCCAGCAATTGCTGCTGCGCGCGCTGATCGCCTGGTTCTGGCGAACGCCGCTTGACGGCAAGCCGGTGCGCTGGGGCACCGCGCTGCACGACCGCTTCATGCTCGAATATTTCGTATGGGACGATTTCCTCGGCATTTTGGACGATCTGAAATACGCCGGCTATGTCTTCGATCCGGGCTGGTTCGAGGCGCAGCGGCAATTCCGCTTCCCGCTATGCGGCCGGGTGCACCATGGCGGCGTCGATCTCGAACTGCGGCAAGCAATCGAGCCCTGGTACGTGCTCGGCGAAGAAGGCAATCAAGGCGCCACCGTGCGCTTCGTCGACTCTTCAGTCGAGCGGCTGCAGGTCAAGGTCGCCGGCTTGAACGCCGATCGTCACGTCGTCACCTGCAATGGCCGGCGCGTGCCGCTGACGGCGACCGGGCGCTCCGGCGAATTCGTCGCCGGCGTGCGGTTTAAGGCCTGGGATCTGACGGCGTCGCTGCAGCCCACCGTCGGCGTGCATGCGCCGCTCACTTTCGATATTGTCGATACGTGGAATCGGCGTTCGCTGGGCGGCTGCGTCTATCACGTGGCGCATCCCGGCGGACGCAACTATGAGACTTTCCCGGTCAATTCCTACGAAGCCGAAGCGCGGCGGCGGGCGCGTTTCCAGGACCACGGCCATACCGGCGGGGTGATCGACGTGCCGCCGCTCGAGCCGTCGCTCGAATATCCGACCACGCTCGACTTGCGACGTCCGAACTGAAGATCATACCGTGCAGACCAGCGAAATCGCGCCATGGCATTGCAATTTCCCAGCGCTCTTGACGCACCGAATGCCAGCCTGGAACCGCTGATATCCGGCTACCGGCCGCTGCACGGCGTATTCGACGAAATGATGGACGGCGACGGGCGCGTGCGCGCGCACTGGCGGCCGTTCCTGGGCACGCTCGCCGCGCTTGGCAGCGACGAGATCAATCGCCGCTTTGCGGCGGCCGACCGCTATTTGCGCGATTCCGGCGTGTTCTATCGCGTTTATGAAGACGCAGCCGGCATCGAGCGGCCGTGGCCGTTGAGCCACATTCCGCTGATCATCGAACCGGGCGAATGGCGGCAGCTGGAAGCCGGTCTGATCCAGCGCGCCGAGCTGCTCGAGGCGGTGCTGGCGGATTCCTACGGGCCGGGAACGCTGACGCGCGACGGCCGGCTGCCGGCCGCATTGATCGCCGGCAATCCGGAATTCTTGCGGCCTTTGGTGGGTGTCGAGCCACCCGGCGGCGCGCATCTGCGCTTCTATGCCGTCGACGTCGGTCGCGGCGCCGACGGCCGCTGGTGGGTGCTCAACGATCGCGCCCAGGCGCCGTCCGGCGCCGGCTACGCGATTGAAAATCGGCTCGCGCTGTCGCGCGCCATTCCCGATGTCTATCGCAAGGCGCGGGTCGAGCGCATCGCGCCGTTTTTTCAGGCCTTTCAGGCCGAATTGTCTACGCTCAACCGCCGCGACGACGCCCGCATCTGCCTGCTCACGCCCGGGCCGATGAACGAGACCTATTTCGAGCACGCTTATCTTGCTCGCTATCTCGGTCTTCTGCTGGTGGAGGGCGAAGATTTAATCGTTCAGGACGACGGCGTCTTTATCCGCACGGTGTCGGGGCTGCGCCGCACCGAAGTACTGCTGCGCCGCATCGACGCCGATTTCGCCGATCCGCTGGAGCTCAACGCCGCATCCCGGCTCGGCGTCGCCGGCCTGCTGCAGGCCGTGCGCGACGGCAAGATCATTATCATCAACGCGCTCGGCGCCGGCCTCGTCGAGGCGCGCGCCATGCTAGCGTTCCTCCCGGCGCTGGCGCCGATCGTGCTTGGCGCCGAGCTGAAAATGTCCAATGTCGCGACTTGGTGGCTCGGCCGCGCCGATATGCGCGAGGACATGATCGACAAGCTCGACAGCATGGTGATTGCGTCGGCATTCACCGAGCAGCTTCCCGACCCGCAGCTCGGCAGCGAAATATTGGGCGCGCGGCTCGACGACGCACAACGGCAAGCGCTGATGCAGTCGATCCGCGACCGCGGCATCGACTACGTGGCTCAGGAGGCGGTCACGCTGTCGAGCATGCCGGTGTGGCGCGACGGCCGGCTGCAGCCGCGGCCGTTCACGCTGCGACTGTTCCTCGCCCGAACCGGCGAGCGCTGGCAGGTTTTGCCCGCCGGTTTCGTACGCATCGCCGAGGACATCGACGCGCGCGCGGTCAGCTTGCAACGCGGCGCCGCAACTGCGGATGCCTGGGTGCTGGCGCACGGCCCGGTGGCCGAGACCACGCTGCTGCCCACCGCGGAACGGATGCCGGTGCAGCGCGCCAGCGGACTGTTGCCGAGCCGCGCTGCCGATAATCTGTTCTGGGTCGGACGTTATGTCGAGCGCGCCGAGGCGACGCTGCGGCTGGTGCGCGCCATCATCAACCGGGTCGCCGA
>JBAQAB010000002.1:0-5899 GCA_049285535.1 Xanthobacteraceae bacterium | reverse complement strand
TGATCAGCTCGGCTTCACCCGGAACGTCTGATGGCAGGAGCCGCAATCCTTGCCGATGGTCGGGAAATTGGTCTTCAGAGTATCGAGGTCCTTGGTCGTATCCTGCGCCGTTTTGATATCGGCGGCGAACTTGGTGATGGCGGCCTTGAAGTCCGCCGACTTGTCCCAAATCGCCGGCGCGGCCGTCGTATGATCGCCGGTCTTCGAGCAATCGGGGAATAATGTCGGCATCGCCGCCGCGTCAGTTGCGAAGGTGTCGTAGATTTCCTTGACCTTGGCTAGATCGAACGGCGTCTCGCCCTTGATCATCGAAGAGCCGATCTTTGCCTCAGCAGCGCTGTGTTTCATGAGCGTTTGGCGCTTGTCGATGACGTCTTGGCAGCTCTGGGCCGAGGCGGCGGTCACACCCAACACCAGAACGGCAAATGCTATCAGCAGTTTCTGAATCATCGCTACGACTCCTTGCGGCGGTTCGACATTGACCCGGAGGTAACGCTACCCGTTCAGCGTAACGATACCCCATCCGTAACGCGACGAACACCGTCCCCTTCGCCCTTATTCCGCAGAAGTCGCTATTCCGCCGGTTGCACCGAGCCTGGGCTTTCCTTGCCGCGCCGGTGTCCGAGCTGGGCGATGTAGCGGGCAATAACATAGAACACCGGCGTGAAAATCAGGCCGAACGCGGTGACCCCGATCATGCCGAAGAACACCGCAGTGCCGAGCGCCTGGCGCAATTCCGCGCCGGCGCCGATGGCCCAGACGAGCGGCGTCACGCCGAGGATGAAGGCGAACGAGGTCATCAGGATCGGCCGCAACCGCAGCCGCGTCGCTTCCACCGCCGCTTCCCACCGCGTGCGCCCCTGGTCTTCCAACTGGCGGGCAAACTCGACGATCAGGATGGCGTTTTTCGCCGCAAGCCCGATCAGCACCACGAAGCCGACCTGGGTCAGGATGTTGTTGTCGAGGCCGCGCAGAATCACGCCGGTGATGGCGGCAACGAGACACATCGGCACGATCATGATCACGGCAAGCGGCAACGTAAGGCTTTCGTATTGCGCCGCCAGCACCAGGAATACGAAGACCACCGCCAGCACGAAGGCGAACATCGCGGTATTGCCGGCCCTGATCTGCTGATAAGCGAGCGTCGTCCACTCGGTGGCGAACCCCTCCGGCAAGGTCGCGTCGGCGAGCTTGCCCATGATCTCAATCGCCTGGCCCTGCGAATAGCCGGGCGCGGCGGCGCCGTCGATCTCGGCGGCCGGATAGAGATTGTAGCGCGGCACCCGATAGGGACCGGCAATATTGTCGACGGTGGTGAACGAGCCGAGCGGCACGGTATCGCCGCCGGAATTGCGCACTCTGATCTTGAGGACGTCGGCGACATGCTGGCGGTCGTCGTCGCGGGCCTGCGCCATCACCCGGAAGGTACGGCCGAACAGATTGAAATCGTTGACGTAGGACGAGCCGATATAGACCTGCAACGCGTTGAACACGTCCTGAACGTTGATGCCGAGCAACTGCGCCTTGATACGGTCGATATCGAGATAAACCTGAGGCGTCGACGTTTCGAACAGCGAAAACGCCTGCGCAATGCCGGGCGTTTTCACCGCGGCCAGCACCAGCGACTCGGTGGCCTGGCGCAAGGCCTCCGATCCTTGTCCGGAACGGTCCTCGACCATCATGCGGAAGCCGCCTGCATTGCCGATGCCCATAACAGGAGGCGGCAACACCGAGATGATGAAGGCGTCCTGAATGACGGAAAGCCGCTGATTCAATGCGAGTTGAATCGCCGCCGCCGATTGGCGCGGATCGTGGCCGCGCTTGGTGTAGTCGTCCAGCGTCAGGAACAGCGCGCCGGCATTCGGCGCATTGGTGAAAGTCGCGCCAGAAAAGCCGACGATGTTCACGGCATGCGCCACCCCTGGAACCCCGAGCGCGATGTCGAGCGCGCGCTGCTGGACTTCATCGGTGCGGGCGAGCGAAGCGCCCGGCGGCAGTTGCACGACGACGATGATATAGCCGCGATCGACCTGCGGGATGAAGCCGACCGGGGTGGTGCGGAAGGCGTTCAAGCCGAGCGCGATGACGACGAGATAGATCGCGGCCATGATCGCAACGCGCCGCACCGTTCTGGTGGCAAGCCAGGAGATACCGAATCCGACCTTCTCGAAGCCGCGATTGAAATAGCCGAAGAATTGATGGATCGGCCGCTCCCACCAGCGCTCGCGCCCGCCGCCGTGGTGCGGCTTGAGGAGGAGCGCGCACATCGCCGGCGACAGCGTCAGCGAAACGATCAGCGAAATGATCGTGGCGCCGGTAATGGTCAGCGCGAATTGCCGGTAGAACTGGCCGGATATGCCGGTGATGAAGATCGACGGTACGAACACGGCGCAGAGAACCAGCGCGATGGCGATCAGCGCCGAGCCGACCTCGTCCATGCTTTTGCGCGCCGCCTCGCGCGGCGCGAGCCCGGAGGCGATGTTGCGTTCGACGTTTTCGACGACGACAATGGCGTCGTCGACCACGATGCCGATCGCCAAGACCAAGCCGAACAGCGACAGATTGTTCAGCGTAAAGCCGAACGCTGCCATGAAGAAAAAGCTGCCGACCAGCGAGACCGGTATGGCGACCAGCGGAATGATGGCGGCACGCCAGGTCTGCAGGAACAGGACTACCACCAGGATGACCAGCACGATGGCCTCGCCGATGGTGTCGATCACAGCGTCGACCGATTGCTGGATGAATTGCGTCGGGTTGTAGACGATGGCGTATTTGACGCCCGGCGGAAACCGCTGCGACAGCTTTGCCATCAGATCGGTGACGCCCTTGGCGGTGTCGAGCGCATTGGAGCCGGGCCGCTGGAAAATGGCGAGCGCGACGGCGGGATCGTGGTCGAGATAGGAATTCGACGAATAATCGAGCGCGGCGAGCTGGATTTCGGCGACGTCGCGCAGCCGCACCACCGCGCCGGGCGTCTCTTTCACGACGATGTTGCCGAACTCCGCGGGCGTATCGAGCCGGCCGAGCGTCTGCACCGCGATCTGGAACGCGCCCGGATGCGCCACCGGTGGCTGGTCAAGCACGCCGGAGGCGACCTGGATATTCTGCCCCTGCAAGGCATCGGTCACGTCGGTCGCGGTCAGGCCGAGCGATTGCAGGCGGTCCGGATCGAGCCAGATACGCATCGAGTAATCGCGGCTGCCGAACACGGTGATCGAGCCGACGCCGTCGACGCGGGTCAGCGGATCGGTCACTTCGAGCGTGGCGTAGTTCGAAATGAATAGAGCGTCGCGCGACTTGTCCGGCGAATAAAGGTGCACGACCATCATCAGATCGGGCGAGGATTTTGTCACCGTGACGCCGATATTGCGGACGTCGGCCGGCAGCCGCGGCTGCGCGATGGCGACGCGATTCTGCACCTGTACCTGGGCGATATCCAGATCGGTGCCGAGGTCGAATGTCACCTGAATCGAGAAGCGCCCATCGGCCGTCGAATTGGACGACATATAGAGCATATTCTCGACGCCATTGATCTGCTCCTCCATCGGAGTGACCACCGTGGAGGCGACGACTTCGGCGCTGGCGCCGGGATATTGCCCGGTGACGTTGATGATCGGCGGCGCGATCTCCGGATATTGCGCGATCGGCAGGCGCGAGAATGCCACGCCGCCCAGGATCACGAAGACGATCGAGACCACGGCGGCGAAGATCGGCCGATCAATGAAGAAGTGTGAGATGCGCATTTTACAGCATCAACCGGCGTTCGCTTGCCCACCGGCTTTCGCCGGCGCCGCGGGAGCGCTTTGCTCCTCCGGCTTCACCTTGATACCGGGCTGCGCGTGCATCAGGCCGTTGACGATCACGCTGTCGGTGGGGAGCAAACCGTCGCGAACGACGCGCAAGCCGCCGTCGAGCTGGCCGAGGGTCACGTATTTCTGCCGCACCGTGCCGCTGTCATCGACGACGAGCACGTATTTACGCGCCTGCTCCGAGCCGGTTGCGGCGTCGGGGATCAGCAGCGCCCGATGCGGCGGCGAGCCGGGCACACGGATGCGGCCGAACATGCCCGGCACGAATATGCCGTTTGGATTGGCAAAGATCGCGCGGCCGCGGATCGTGCCCGACGACGTGCTGATGGCATTGTCGACGAAATCGATCTTGCCGCTGTGGTCGAAATCCTTTTCGTCGATCAGCTTGAGCGATACCGGAACGCCGGTGTCGACGCCGCCCTGGCGCTGATCGGTCGCTTGCGGATCGGACGGCGGATCGGCCTGCTGAACGGTTTGCTGAGCCACCTGCTTGTCGGATGGCGGAGCCGATGGTGGGTCGGCCGCCTGAGCCGGTTTTCGGTTTTTGGCGAACCGTTCGTAGCGTAGATATGACGCCTCGTCGAAAGTGAATTCGAAGCGGATCGGATCGACCGAGACGATGCTGGCCAGTAGCGTGGTATTGCCCCCGGCGCCTCCCGTGATGAGATTGCCGACCGATACGCGGCGATCGCCGATCCGCCCGTCGATCGGCGCGCGCAGCTCGCTGTATTGATCGAGATCGAGTTCGGCGGAATTCACCATCGCCTCCTGCGCGGCGACGGACGCTTCGGCGACGTTCTTGGCTTGGGTACGCTGATCGTAGGTCTGTTCGGTGATCGTCTTATTCGTCAGCAGCGCCTGGCCGCGTTGCAGATCGGCCTGGGCAAAGGAGAGGTTGGCGCGCGCCTGCGCGAGATTGGCCTTCATCTGCTCCAGCGCGATTTCGAACGGACGGCGGTCGATGGTGAAAAGGAGGTCGCCCTTCTTCACCATTTGGCCGTCGGTGAAATGAATCGCCGAAAGATAGCCGGACAACCGGGAGCGGATCTCGACCGAATCCACCGCGACGAAGCGGCCGACATATTCGTCGTAATCGACGACCGTGCGCTGCACCGGCTTGGCTACCGTCACCGTCGGCGGCGGAAAAGCAGCGTGCTGCTGGCCACCGCGATCGCAGCCGGCCAAGGTGACCAGCAGCACGGCAGTGGCCGGCAGCACGGCAAGACGCGCCGTAGTGACGAATTTCATCGAACTTCCCCTCGAGCGTTTGGGCATCATAGGCGGCAATCGCTGTCAATCACACGAGACGCATAGTCGCCGCGCGGATGGAGAGCCGCCATCAGCCCCGTGGCGGACCCCATATTCGCACCGCGGGCTTTATGGTTCTAAGCTATTGATATTACAGGAAACTACTACTCAAAAGCCCGGCTAGGCCTGCTTCGGCTGGGGCCTGAGACGACAAAGCCCGCAAAGGTGGCCAAGTCGTGATCGGACGACAGGCGCAGCATCAGCCCCGCAGCAAAGCCGCACCCGCCAGTCCCAGCCAAGCGGCAATCAAGATAAAGCCGCCGGACGGCGCGGCAAACGGAAACAGCCGATGCGCGGTGAAAGCACGGAGCGCGATGTCGCCGGAAAACAGAACCGCACCGAGCACCCATGCGGCCAGCACGGCAAGCGCCAACGGCCGCCATAGCGCACCTTGCTGGATGAGCGCCGCGCCGCCGACGACGGCTGCGGCATGGAACAAGAGCATAGAGGCGGCGCTATCGAGGCCGGCGCCCGGCGCGACATGTGCGCCGGCCGCGGCCAGCACGATGCCGGCGGCGCCCATCAACCCGGCGAGGGCGATCAGGATCGTAATTGCCATCGATCAAGCTTAGCCGATACCGGCCGGCCGAGAAACCGATTCAGAAATCGGCTTCCGAAGACCGCAGTGGCCGGACATTCGGCGATTAGTGAAATGCGTAATCGATGCCGCCACGCAGGATGTTGGTGCGGAAGTCGACCGTTTCCGGCGTGCCGGGCACGACGTCAAAGGCCTGCCAGCCGCCGAAATCGGCGTACAGATACTCCAGCTTGAAGGTCACATT
>JBAQAB010000001.1:0-7016 GCA_049285535.1 Xanthobacteraceae bacterium | reverse complement strand
GGTCCGTATCACGACGAGTACGATCCAGCGATCGACAAATGGCGCCCGGACGCACCGCTGCCGGAACCTCGCGATCATCTAGCCGTCGCGGAGACCAACGGAAAGATTTACGCTTTCGGCGGTTTTGCAACTCCCGTCCACAAGAATGCGAGCAATGCGGCGTTCGAGTACGATCCCGCTACGAACGCTTGGCGCGTTCTTCCGCCCATGAAAGTGGCGCGTGGGTCGGCCGGCGCTGCAGTAGTGGACGGGAAAATTCATGTGATCGGCGGGCGCAGCCTCGACGGCGTTGTCGTGGCCACTCATGAGGTCTTTGATCCGCGATCTGGCACCTGGACCGATGCAGCGCCGCTACCGACAGCCCGTGATCATATGGTCGTTATTGCCGTGGATGGAAAAATTCACGTTATCGGGGGACGCTTGAGGAGCCCCATCGATCGTACCGGCGAGCACGACATTTACGATCCAGCGACCGACAAGTGGACTTCCGGTGCGCCACTCCCGACGCCGCGCAGCGGACTGGCAAGCGCCTACTATCACGGCTTTATCCTGGTGCTTGGAGGAGAACTGCCGCCGGCGTTTACGTTTCCCGAGAATGAAGCTTATGATTCCAAAACTCGCTCCTGGACGGCGCTGGCGCCACTGCCGCACGGGCGACACGGTTTCGGCGGCGACACCATCGGCGACAACGCTTATTTCGTCGGTGGCTCGCTGACACCGGGGGATGGGGGTGCGACCGATCAGATGCTGATGTTCCACTTACCGTAAAGCCAGACCGTCAGACGATGCTGCGAAATAGGGGCCGCTAAGGTCCACAGGGAGAGCGCCATGATAAAGGCCAAGCGCTTCGGCCACGTCACTCTTGAGACGTCCGACATCGAGCGCCAGATTGCCTATTTCACCGAAGTTGCCGGCTTGGTCCTGGCGGAGCGCGAGAACGGGCGCGCTTATCTCGCGACGAAACTCGGCGACCTGGTGGTTCAGCTCGAAACCGGCGAGCAAGCACGCTGCCGCCGGTTGGCATTCCAGGTGGCACCGGAGCTCGACTTCAACGACATCCGGAGCGGCATCGAGGCGGAAGGTCTGCGCTGCCAGTCACGCAACGACCCGGCCCCCGGCATTGCGCAGATGCTTTCATTTGAGGATCCGAAGGGTACGGTCTGCGAAATCTTTGCGGCCCAGACGCCGATTTGCAAACCGCAAGCCGTCGCCGGCATTGGACCGCTCAAGCTCGGCCATCTGGCCTTCGTCGTTCCGGACCCGAAGCAACTTGCCGATTTCTACAGCCGGGTGTTCGGCTTTCGCGTATCGGACTGGATCGAGGACTGGTTTGTTTTCATGCGCTGCGGTCCGGACCACCACACCATCAACTTCGTGCGCGGCAAGCGCACGCAGATGCACCACGTCGCTTTTGAACTCAAGGACTGGCCGCAGGTCCAGGCGGCGTGCGATTTCCTCGGCGGCAAGAAAATTCCCATTATCTGGGGTCCCGGCCGTCATGGCCCCGGTCACAATATCTATACCTATCACCGCAATCCCGATGACCAGATCATCGAAATGTTCACCGAACTCGACAAGATGCTGGATGAGAGTCTCGGCTATTTCGAGCCGCGGCCTTGGCATCGCGATCATCCGCAGGTGCCCAAGGTCTGGGGACCGTTACCGACCGATATCTGGGGACCGCCGCCCACCGCTGAATACGTGCGCCAGCGCGAATGAAGGCCGATCTCGCCAACTCACTGACCGCGATCTGAACAAGATCGGATGAACCTACCAGGAGCGGTTTCTTATGAGCGACCAACCGGCCGTCGATGCGAAAAAGAAAAGTCCGTGGGACTGGATGGGCGCGGAGGAACGGCGCTTGCTCGGGGACGTCATAGCACAGCCAGAAGAACAAACACGCTGGTGCAAGGCCATGGTGTTTGGCACCTTGCCGTACATGTGGCGCGACAAGGCATCAGTCATTCGTGAGCTGGCCTACGACAAGATGGAGCTCGAACGAGGAAGCCGCGTTCTGTTGATCGGAGAATGCCTACGCGTCTGCGGCTTTGTCGATGATATCCGTCAGCGGATCGGCCCTACCGGAGAAATCCACGAGGTCGACATCACGAACGAAGCGCGCAGTGCTTACCTGACGGACCGGCGCGGGCGCGGCGGGCAGCTTGCGACGTGGCAGTGGCGATATACGCAGGATCTCCCGGGTCGCAGCTTCGACACCGTCGCGGTGTTGCAGGCGACCCAGCACACTGACGATTGGCGAGAGACGGGGCAGGATCTGCTGCGGGTGCTCAAGCCCGGCAGGCCGATCGTCGTGACTGAAATAACGCTGAGCCCGAAGTTGAAAATGAAGGCCGAACTGGACATTCACATCGAGGCGTGGATCGAGAAGATCTTTTCGCGCATAGGATGGTCGTTCGATCAAACGCCGTACTACAGCCTGGCTGACCTGCTCGCTGCATTCCAAGGGCTCGTCGATACGCCGGGAACATTCGAGTGGCGCGGGATCGAGCTGTTCTGGGCGCGCAACAAGGCCGGTTGATCCGGAATTGGCGGATCCGAAAAGCGCGGACTTCGCGACAAAACCCGCTCCAATAGGAGAACTAGCGCGCCTGCTGGCCGCGCAGCCGCGGACGGCCGATGCCGAGCGGCTTAGCGTCCATCAGCACAATGGCGAGACGCGGCGGCGCCGTGCTGCGATTGACCCAGGCGTGATTGGTGCCGCGCTGGACCATGATGTCGCCGGCGCGCAGCTTGACGCTGCCTTCATCCATGTCCATGTCGATCTCGCCCGATAGCATGACGATGTAATCGATCGTCTCGGTGCGGTGCATTTCGGAGACGATGCCGGGGGCGAATTCCATGACGATGAAACGCGAGCCGTTTTCCGGCGGCGCGGTGCCGAGGATGCGGGCGCCCATGTCTTCGACGTCTTCGCCGATGGCAATGTCGGCGGGCATCTCATCGGTGCACCACATCAGCGTCGAGGCGACGCCATCGCGCGGTGTCTTGGTGTTGCTCGCCGGGCCGTCGAGAATGACCTTGGCGCTATTGGTCTTCGCGCCGTGACCGGTGATGACACGGCGGATCGGTGTGTGGACCATGGTCGGATGGCGCTTTCTGCCTATGCGGCGGTGACGCGTTCGCGCTCGACGGCAGCGCCGGGCTGGCTTGCCAGCGGATCGGCGGCCTCTCTCGGATTGGCGAGCATGACGACAAGCTTGTTCCAGGCGCGCAGCGCAAAGCCAAGCGGCCGCGGCATGCTGTGCCGGCACACGGCAAGCTTCCGTACCTCCTTGGTCACGTGCCAGTCGCTGACGCTGCCGGCGGGAAAGAACACCATGTCGCCCGGGCCAAGGCGGCGGCGCTGGCTGTTTTCGTCGGTGACGAAAATCTCGCCCGAGAGGATGTGGATGAATTCGTCGACGCGGTAACGCCAGGTGAAGCGGCCAGGCGTGCACGACCACGCCATGATCGAGGCGGTGCCGTCGGCGCTTGCGCCCAACCGTTTCGACCGCGCTTGCGGATTGCCTTCCGTGACCCAGTGCGCGGGAATGGGTGCGGGATGAAGTTCGACATCGGCGGGAACGGCAAATACGACGGGGTGAGGCACGGCGGTCTCCGGGGTATTTTCGCGGGCCATTAAATCGCGACAGTGCCGAACAAAGCGTAAATTCCCGGCGTTTCAGCGGCGGTTATGGCACTGAACTGCGGGCCGGCTGGCGCGCACCGAGCGGCCAGTCGCGCCAAGTCCGGCGCAGCCGTACTCCCGGCAAGGGCACGGCGGCGGTCCGCCGCTCCGCCTTCCGGGCGCTCAGATAAGCGCACCACTTTTCGTAAGTGCCAAGCGCCGCCGCCCGCCAGGGACATTGCAGGCCAGCTTCAAGACTCGACTTGGGAAACTCGGCGATCAGCTCGCTGCGCCGGTCGCACTGCGCCAGCTTTCGGAAAGCCTCGCCCAGAGCCGCCGCATCGTCATTGAAATAGCCGAGCGGCATCTGCGGATAATGCTCGCGCTCGCCGGCGAGGAAACGGGCGACGTCGCGACGGTACTCGCGCAAGAGCGTATCCGATTCATATTCCGGATGGCCCTGGAAGAACAAAAAGAAGCTGCCGTCCTGTCTGGCGAAAGTATCGACGCCTGCGGCATTCGAGCGGGTGAGGATCTTATAGCCGCAATCCGCCAGCGCTTGTTCCGGCAGATCGTTGTAGCGCGAATGCGGCACCCATAGCGGCTCGGGAAAATGTTCGGTCATCGGATGATCGGCGACCAGCCGGCAATCGAACACGCCGAACAGCTTTTGCTCGAGCGCGCGGCGCTCGATGCCGTCGCTGTGCAGCACCGCCGCATGCGCGGCAAGACAGGACCAGATGGTGGAAGCGGTATGGTCTTTGGCCCAGTCGACGATCTTGCTCAACGTCTCCCAATACGGCTCGTCCGTCAGGTTTGCGGCCCGCGGCTCGGTGCCGGTCACGATCAGGCCGTCGAGCGGCGTATCCCAAAGCGCGGCGATGTCGCGATAGCGTCCAGCGAGCGCGCGGCGCGTGGCCTCCCCGCGCGGCAGTTCCGGCAGCGCGAACAATTTCAGCAGCACGACAGCATTCGGCGTTGCCGTCCGGATCAAATCGGTGAACTGCCGCTCGGTCGCATCGAGCGCCGCATCCGGCATATTATTGACAAGGCCGATGGTGATGCAATTGCCCGCATTGAGCTCGGCTCGCGATCCCGAACGGTCGGAGTCCAAGAAAAGCGGCATTGGCTCTATCTCCGCGACGGCACTATTCGGCTGCGATCAAAGCCGAAGACCGCGACCGTGACGCCGCCAGCGCCTGCTCGAGGTCGGCGATGATGTCGTCGATGTGCTCGATGCCGACGGAAAGCCGGATCATTTCCGGTCGCACGCCTGCCACGCGCTGCTCGTCGGCCGACATCTGCCGGTGCGTGGTCGAGGCCGGATGGCAGGCGAGCGATTTGGCGTCGCCCATATTCACCAGCCGCTTGAACAGATGGAGCGCGTCGTAAAATGCTTTGCCGGCTTCGAGCCCGCCGACGATACCGAAAGTGAGCAGCGAACAGGCGCGGCCGCCGAGATATTTATCCGCCAGCGCGTGATAGGGATTGTCGGCAAAGCCCGCGTAATTGACCCACTCGACTTGCGGATGCTGCCGCAGATATTCGGCGATCCGGCGTGCGTTCTCGACGTGGCGTTCGACCCTCAGCGCGACCGTTTCGATACCCTGCAGCAACAAGAAGGCGGACAGCGGCGACAGCACGGCGCCGGTGGTGCGCTGATAGACGCTGCGGCAGCGGGCGATATAGGCGGCATCGCCGAAGTGATCGCTCTAGATCAGCCCATGATAGGACGCATCGGGCTCGTTGAATTGCGGAAAGCGCTTGGCGTGCTTCTTCCAGGGAAATTTACCGCTGTCGACGACGGCGCCGCCGAGCGTGGTGCCATGGCCGCCAAGGAATTTTGTCAGCGAATGTACGACGATGTCGGCGCCGTAGTCGATCGGCCGCAACAGGATCGGCGTGGCAACGGTATTGTCGACGACAAGCGGAACACCGTGGCGTGCGGCGACGTTTGCCAGCGCTTCGATGTCACAGATGTTGCCGGCCGGGTTGCCGACGCTTTCGCAAAAAATACCGCGGGTGGCGTTGTCGATGAGTTTTTCGACGGCGTCGGGCCGGTCGGATTCGGCGAAACGCACGGTGACGCCCTGGCTCGGCAAAACGTGGCCGAACAGCGTGTAGGTCGTGCCGTAAAGCTGCGGCACCGAAACTATATTGGTGCCCATCGCGGTGAGATTGAGTACGGCATAATTCAACGCCGCCTGACCGGTGCTTGCGCACAGCGCATCGATCCCGCCTTCCAGCAAGGCAACGCGGCGCTCCAACACGGCGACCGTCGGATTGCTGATGCGGCTGTAGCGATGGCCTTCGACTTCAAGGTTGAACAGCGCGGCGCCGTGATCGGCGCTGTCGAATTCGTAGGCGACGGTCTGATAGATCGGCACCGCCACCGCTTTGGTGGTCGGGTCGGATTCGTAGCCGCCGTGAACGGCCAGTGTCTCGTTCTTCATGCTTCCCGCCGCCTGCCAGAAAACACGCTCTTTATAGGTCAATTGGGTTTTTTATCGGTGCCCGAAAAGGCGAACAACGTAAGCTCGGCGAATTCGAAGGAATAACGTTAATTGTTTGCCATGCAGGCCGGAGTTTCATTCAAATTTTACGCGTGGTTGAAGCGAAAGATTCACTTTGTTGCGCGATGGTGAAAGCATGACTCTGGTCGAGATGGATAGCCCTACGCGCGACGGCCGTGGCAAGGACAGCGCGCTGGGCGACTGGGTGCGCGCGCTCGAGGCCACGGCGCCGATCGCCCGCCAGCCGCAGCGTATCCTGCTCGACGCCATTGATGACATTGCGCAGATCCATGGCGACGCTCCGGCGCTGATCGCGGAGCACGGTAGTTTGACCTATCGCGCGCTGGTCGAGCGCAGCCGCCGCTATGCGCGCTGGGCGCTCGGGCAAAAACTCGGCAAGGGGCAGACGGTTTGCCTGATGATGCCGAACCGCCCGGATTATATGGCAGCCTGGCTCGGCATCACCGCGGTCGGCGGCGTCGTGTCGCTCGTCAACACCCAATTGCGCGGCCCGTCGCTAACGCATTGCATAGACATCGTCGCGCCGGCGCATGCGATCGTCGCCGCCGAATGCGTCGAACAGTTCCGTTCTGCGCAATTGTCCACCCGGCCAAAAATCTGGTCGTACGGCGACACAGGCTATTTACCGATCGATCGCGAGCTCGAACGATTTTCGCCCTTGGCGCTGACCCACGCGGAGCGCCGCGCCACCTTGATCGCCGATCGCGCGCTGACGATTTACACCTCCGGCACCACCGGTCTGCCCAAGGCGGCCAATATCAGTCACCGGCGGATCATGCAATGGAGCCTCTGGTTCGCCGGCCTGATGAATACCGGGCCGGACGAGCGAATGTACGACTCCCTGCCGATGTATC